>JAFYOM010000362.1 GCA_017560165.1 Parabacteroides sp. | reverse complement strand
TAATCCTTACTATATTGTTTCTATGGCTAACTATTATGAGGTAGTAGGAAATAAAGAGGCCGCAGAAACACAGATTCGTAGTGCATTGATAAATGAAAAGTTAGATGTAGAAACAAAGGTTGGAATACTTTCTCGTTATGTGATTCGATTGAGACAGACCGAGAAAGGAATGGATAGTGCAAATGTTTTGTTTCAAACCTTGTTGGAACAACATCCGGAGGACATTGATTTAAAGCAGATGTATGGTAGCTTGTTGGTAGCACAGGATAAAAATGACGAGGCTCGTTTTCAATTTCAGTTAATAACAGAAATGGAGCCTACCAGTGTTGGAGCTTGGCAGCAATTGTTGAATTTAGCTTTGAAGTCTGAAGATATACCGGAAGTCATTCGTATTTGTACTCGTTGTCAAGAGCTATTCCCAGATGCTCCGGAATATTATTTTTATTTGGGAGTTGCTTATTTTCAACAAGAAAAGTTTCAAGAAGCATTGGATACCTATAATGCCGGTTTAGAGATTATTCCGGAAAATAATTTAGGTTTAAAATCGGATTTCTATGGACAGATTGGTGATATCTATTATCAGATGAAGAATTTGCCGGAAACCTATAAAGCTTATGATGAAGCATTGAAATATAATGATAAGAATGTAGTGGTTCTTAATAACTATGCATATTTTCTCTCGTTGGAAAAGAAAGATTTGAAGAAAGCAGAACGTATGAGTGCTCAAACGGTAAAGTTAGAACCGAATAATGCTACTTACTTAGATACATACGCTTGGATCTTTTTTGTGCAGGAAAATTATACGTTAGCAAAAATCTATATAGAATCAGCATTGGCAAATGATACTACTCAAAGTGCCGAGTTAGTAGATCATTATGGAGACATTCTCTATATGAAAGGAGAGAAGGAAAAGGCGCTTGAGCAATGGAAAAAAGCTAAAGAATTAGGTAAAGAGAGTGAAGTGTTGGAACGTAAAATAGCAGAAGGAGTTTATATCGAGGAGGGTATTCAATATGGATTTTAACTGTATGAAAAGAAAGTGGTGTCATTTTTCATTGGGATTATTATTCATAACCCTTTGTCTTCTTTCTGGCTGTAAGTCGGCAAAGAAAGTCGCTAAAACGACCGAAACCGAGGAGGTTAAAACACAAAAAGCCTTTTTAGCAGATCTACAAAATCAAGCTTTTCAATTTCAAACACTGACAGCTCGTTTAAATGTAGATTTGAATTTGCCGGGGAATAATATGAGTTCCCGAGTAGATTTGAAGATGGTAAAAGATAGTGCTTTCCAACTATCGGTTCAACCTTTTTTAGGTATAGAGATTTTTCGAATAGAGATAAGTTTGGATAGTGTAAAGGTATTGGATCGCATGAATAAGCGTTATGTGGCTGAAAACTATGCAAATCTAAAGGGGCAGACACCCATTGAGTTCAATTTCTATAACCTACAGGCCCTTTTTACAAATCAGTTATTTTTGCCAGGTCAACAGGAGGTCTTACCGAAACAATATGGGAAATTTAAATTAAGCCAAAGAGGTAGTACAGCCGAAGTGCAAGTAAAAGATGCAATGGGTATAGTATATGCCTTTTTAGTCAATAGTGATAGTAAAATATATACGACAAGTTTGTCAGAATCATCCAATGGCTTTCTGCTGCAATGGGATTATGTTGATTTTCGACAGGCAAACGGGCAATTATTCCCGATGAAGATGGATGTTCAGTTACGGAAAAACAGTGTTTCACAGGGAGCTATTACAATAGCATATTCACGTATGCAAGTAGATACTTCGGTAAGAATGGATTTTTCTATACCGTCTAATTATAAGCGTATAACATTATCACAGATCCTTAAATCATTGAGTAATAAAAAGTAAGATGAGATATATTTGGTTTGTTTTATTTATATTATTAACCGGTTCTGTATGGGCACAGAACTCGGCCAAAGTACGTGCACTTGAGAAACAAAGAAAAGCAGCACTTGCAGAGATTGAAATGACAAACCAATTGTTGGTAGAAACACAGAAGACCACTCGTAATTCTTTAAATCGTTTGAATCTTTTGACTAAGCAGATTAAGTCCAGAAAGCAAGTGATTGGTTTGCTGAATCAAGAAATCGCAGAGATTGATAAACAAATAGTAGAGTCACGTCGTACGATATCTTTGTTGGAAAAAGATTTGAATTTGAAACGAAGCAACTATGGCAAGTCAGTACAGAGTATGTACAAACGTCGTAGTTCGCAAGACAAGATTTTGTTTATTCTTTCTGCTGACAACTTCGCCCAGTCAATCCGTCGTATGCGTTACCTCCGTGAGTATGCAGGATGGCAAAAGAAACAGGCAGCAGAGATTGTAGACAAGCAAAAAGAGATTGAGGAAAAACAGAAAGCACTGGAAAAAACACGTCAGGAGAAACAAGCGCTTTTAGGTACACGTGAGGAGGAAAGTCGTAAACTACAGTCTGAAGAGTCCAATCAGAAGAAAGAGGTTCAAGAGTTAAATAAGAAACAGAAACAGTTAAAGGCTGATTTAAAGAAAAAGAAAAAACAGGCAGATGCTTTAAATCGTCAGATAGAAAAGCAAATTGCGGAAGAAATAGCACGTGCAGAAGCAAAAGCAAGGTCAGCACGTGAGAAAAATAATACTTCCAAAAAACGGACAGAGGGAGGAAGCGGCGAAGAACGTATTGCGGCGACTAAAGGCGGTTATGCAATGACGAAGGCTGAAAAGAAACTTTCAGAAGATTTTGCCAGCAATAAGGGACGTTTACCATTTCCGCTTGTCGGACGTTATACGATTGTCTCCTCTTTTGGAGAACAACAACATCAAGAGTTGAAATATGTGCGTACCAATAATAATGGTATTGATATTCAGACGACTCCGGGTACAGATGCACGAGCAGTATTTAAAGGAGAGGTTACACGTGTGTTTGTCGTTCCGGGATATAATAACTCGGTGATTGTCCGTCATGGAAATTATCTGACAGTTTACAGTAATCTGAGTCAAGTTTACGTAAAAGCAGGAGATAAAGTCGATACACGTCAAGCCATTGGACGAATCTTCACAGATACGGAAGATGGAAATGCCACAATTCTCCATTTCCAACTTTGGAAGGAGAGAACGAAACTGAATCCGAAACCTTGGTTAGATTAAATTTTATTTGAATTTGTTTAATACAAATCGCATATCTTCTTTATTAATCAGGAACTCATGTAGTTGGGTTCCTGTTTTTTTACAGAAAACAGTAAGCGAGAAGATTAACATGGCACAAAATGCTACACTAGTACTGATTGCTGAACCTACTATTCCATAAAGAGGAATCAAAAAAGATCCGGCTATCAATAGTGTAAATAATCCCATGAAAGAGCAACCGGCACTGTAACGAATCTTTCCACTACCGATAAAATATTGACTTAATATGCTGTTTCCGGCAAAAGCGATAATCCCGATTGATAGTCCGGTAATCACCTCTTTCATCCCTACAAACTCTTTGCTAAAGAGGAAATCGGTATAAAACCATTCCGGAATAGACAAAATACATCCGGTTGCAAGGGTAACAGCTGCACAGGCAAGTTTGAAATAGCGAAGTGTAATCAGCTTTTGCTCAGTTGGATTATCTGTTTGTGCCACTCGACTATATTCAATAAATCCGATACTTCGGTTGATGTGCCAAACACTTTCTGATATTTTAGTCCCGGCGTCCAATAAACCTACTCCTCCTAATCCGATGAAACGTTTAATCAAGAAATAGTTCAGACGAGTCGTTAATGTTTCAGCAATGTTATCGGCGCTTCCCCATAGACCATAGGTAAACATTTCCTTAAGAAGTGTAGATAAAGAACAAATTCGCCTTTCGGCTTCTTCTTTTTTCTTTAATAAAGGAACCAAGAGGAATAGACTGCATAGGAAAGCAATACCATTTGTTATGTAAAGTCCCCAAATATAGGCCAATACATCCTGCCTGTTCAATCCATAATAAAGGAGTAAAAGAATAAAAAAGAGTCCTCCTCCCTGTAAGATAAAGGTAAGATTGAATCCCCAAATGTGGTTCTTGCCTAGTAGGAAACGTGAGTTGGCAGCTACTAATGAATTAAGGATAGCTAAAATAAAGACCTCCCAACCGTATCCTTCCGGCAGAAGTCCCAATAAAGCCATACAGCTACAGGCAAGTGCTGCTCCTATGGGTATCCAAAGATAGGAGGGAAGAAATATTTTTTGTAAAGAATAGCGGTTCATGAAGTAGACAAGCGTATTCCCGGATAATATGCCACAGACAATGGTTGCGATCCCCATAGCCGCAATGATCAGTCCGACCAAGCCAACACCCTCTACCCCCAATACTTTAGCATTGATAAAAATCAATGCTAAGTTTAGGATTGCAATGAGATAACGTGTACCAATGGTTCCGAGAAGTGCCTTCATACATCTACAGATTCAATTGGTCTAATAATCTGACATATAGATCAATCGCTTCCCGTATCTCCATGAAACCGATGTATTCGTCTGCAGCATGTGAACGGGCTGAATTACCCGGACCTATTTTGACAGAAGGGAAAGGCATCAATGCTTGATCACTTAAAGTAGGAGAACCGAAAGGCTCTTTTCCCATTAGAATCGCTCGTTGTACGAATGGATGTTCGATCTCAGTTCGGGAGGAATTAAGACGGAAACTACGTGCTTTAACTTCGCAATTTACTTGCGATTGAATCAATTCAAATAGTTGTTCATTTGAATAAAATTCGTTTGTACGGATGTCTACCGTAAACTCGCAGCGATCCGGTACCACGTTGTGTTGAGTACCGGCATGGATAATCGTGACGCTCATCTTAACAGGCCCTAAGAAATCACTCTTTTCGGGAAATTGATAACTATTGAACCATGCAATCTCTTTCATGGCCAATGTGATTGCGTTAATTCCTTCATTACGAGCTGCATGACCGGCCTTACCGATACTTGTACAATCTAAGACCATTAACCCCTTTTCAGCAATGGCCGGATGCATACCGGTAGGTTCACCGACAACGGCAAATGTGATTGGTGGAAGTTCCGGTAATACACTTTCCAATCCATTTTTACCGGAAACCTCCTCTTCGCAAGAGGCCAAGAAAATCAGGTTATAAGGTTGCTCTTTCTCCGAAAGGATACGGAATGCTTCATAGAGTGAGACTACACTCGCTCCGGCATCGTTACTTCCTAATCCGTATAGGCGTTCATCTTCGCTCTCCTCCGGAGTAAATGGATCTTTGGTCCAACCGGAAGCAGGTTTAACCGTATCGATATGTGAGTTTAATAGGATTGTTGGTTTTTCTAATTGAAAATGAGGAGCAATCAACCACAGATTGTTCCCTTTGCGGTTGACTTTATAGCCGGCCTTTTCCCATGCTTGTTGTAGAAAATCGGCCACCTCTTTTTCATCTCTGCTGAAGGAGGGGCGAGAAATCATCCCCTTTAATAATTCTATTGCGTCGTAATACATGCTTAATTCTCTTTTGTTAATAATTGATTGATCGTTTCTCTATCCTTTTTAAGTTGTTCGATCAACTCTTCGATTGAGTTAAATTTTACGTTCTCTCGTATATGATGAATGAACGCAACGGTTATTTCATTATTGTAAATATCTTCGTTGAAGTCCAATATATTTACTTCCAGGGTGATATGATCTCCATTATCCAATGTCGGTCGATTACCGATATGGAGCATCCCTTTATAACGCTTATCTGCTACATATACCCATACTGCATAGACTCCCGTATTTGGAATAATCTTGTATGGCTCATCGACTTGGATATTGGCGGTGGGAAATCCCAATTTACGTCCGACTTTGTAACCGCTGACGATGTGTCCTTTGAGTTGATAAGGATAGGTAAGTAGTTGTGCGGCTTTTTCAACATGACCGGTAGCCAACAACCTCCGTATTTCGGAAGAGCTGATGGAGGCCTCGCCTTCACTGTATTGAGATGCTTTCAACACCTTCATGCCATATTCGGCTCCGTATTGTTTATATTGCTCAAAACCATCCTCCCGATTATGTCCGAAACGATGATCATAACCAATCAATAGGGTATCCACCTGTAGCTGTTGGGCTAAAACAGTGGAGATAAATGTTTGGGCTGTCTGTTTGGCCAGATCCGGAGTGAAATTCAACACAATACAATAGTCGATACCGGTAGTCTCCAGTTGCTTCAGTTTCTCTTCTGCAACATTGAGCAATTTGGGCTGATAGTCGGACTGTAGCACCGAACGGGGATGATTGGAAAAGGTGATGACAGCAGTAGGCAAACCTATCTTTTTGCCAATTTGCTTCAATTCCTCAATCAAAAAACGATGTCCGACATGGACACCATCGAAAAAACCGATGGTAGCCACGACCTTCTTCCCTTGTAAAATGGTTGTATCTTGTATAATAATCATGCTTTAATCTCTATGTAAAACGCAAATGTACATAAAAAACTACCGAGCTAAGCTCATTCTTTCATAAAGAGGCTTTCGCGGTCTTCCACGTTTTTTATGATTATTTTTATTCTCTTTCTTGAAATGTCGACTTATGTAATAATAGGTAGGATATGATTTCTTATAGATAAAACTTTGTTTATACCGTTTGTATAAACCGGAAAGGGTATAGAACGGAGGCAATGGTTCAATGGCTAATTGATATCCTTTACCTTTGTAGGCCTTGATTTTGATAAAAGAGATAGGAGCTAACTGAGCACGTAAACGTTTGATGGCTTTGTTTAGCGTCATTTTTTCTTCACGAGATAAATCCTCTCTATATTTTCGATCGTATGCGAAAGCATAGATTTGTCCATGTGTCAATGTATAGTTTTCTGCTTCCAACAGACAGAGAAAGATAGATGCGGAGTTAGGAGTGAGTTGAATCTCTTTCCCTTTATAAACCACAATCCCATGTTGCTTGTCAAAACGTACTCCATCCGGAATCTCAATCCATTGGATTGTAAAATGGGTTTTGATATCGGTAAGAGGCAACTCTTTTTTTATCTTTTCCCGGTATCTGTGTCCAACGATGATTCCGATTACACCGGTTAACCAACTAACCACTAAAAACCAAATCATCGGTGTGTGGATAATGAACCACCCTAAAGGATATTTGACGTAGGCTTGCAATGTGATATTATGATCCGGATTCTCGTCAAAGCGATAGGTGATGGGAGTTAAAGGAATGGCTTCCTTAAGGAGAAGGGTGTCCGAAGAGCTGTAGGTATTCTGTTTTTTGTAGGTACAACTGATAATTCCTGTAGCCTTGATACGTTTTTGTTTCAGTTCGGCATGGAAGATACTGTCTAAACGGGAACGATTGGGATCTTTGATTATAAAATAATGTTGGTAACACCATTCGACTTTTTCTTCTTTAAAAAGAGAATTGGTTGATGTTATAGGATCATAATAAGAACTAAATAATTGTATAAAAATTTTTTGTTCTATTTTAAGAGCTTCCTTTAAAATAGAACTTATTCTTGACAGAATAAGTTCTTCTTGTCTATTCAATATGGATTGAGTGAAAAGGGAGCAGGTGATAGTCCAACATACGATAAATATTCCTACTCCATACGGATACAAAGCATTCTTATTCATGGTAGTCTCTTTTAAGTAGTACAAAAATAGATGTTTTTACCCAAATTGTTTAAAGAAAAAAGTAGATGTCAACAAAATGTCTTCAAGAAAGGACTCGAATCCTCCCTTTTACCTCTACTTTTGTCCCTCAATTTTTTTTATTAATTAAAGATATGATGCACATGAAAAAGAAAATGAAAGTATTGATTGCATTGGTTTGTTTGGGTGCTGTCTATTTGGTTACTAAAGAGATGGAAAACAAACCGATTTCAGATTTGGCCTTTCAGAACATAGAGGCGTTGGCACAAGGGGAAGGACCAGAAAATCATGTTTGTTTTAATTATGGTGACATTGATTGTTACGGAGTAAAAGTAGATTATAAAATGACAGGTCTAAATTTAGATCCTGAAAGAGAAACAGAATGAAAAAATCCTTATCCCTACTATTATTTATAGGATTGATTTTCCTATCTGCTTGTTCCGCATCGTCGAATTCGGGCATTGAAACATATACCGAATTCCCGGAAGAACGAGTGGTTACGGTACAAGAAATCCCGATGGATTCGCTCTTTTATCGTTATCCCTACCGAGTAAAGATCAAAGAGGAGGTTGCGCTTGTGATGGATTTACATCCGGATAAGCATTACTATCAGCTGTTTTCCTATCCCGATTGGCAACCGATCACTCCGTTTGGTAAACGAGGTGAAGGGCCTCAAGAGCTACTTTCGGCAGACGGAATGCGTTTTTATGCGTTGGATTCGATCTATACGTTGGATGCCAATCGTATGAAGGTTACGCGTTGGGCGTTTTCCAAAGAGGAACAGATCGTCACACGTGTGGAGGATATCCCATTGGATAAAAGTTTGATCCGCTCGTTAGATTTCTATCGTACAGACCAACATTTCTTGATTCCGAGTTACTCAGGTGAATGTCGGTATCATACAGTTAGTCATGACGGACAATCCTATCAGAATGTAGGGGAAATTCCAACGGAGACTTATCCGGAGAAAAACGTAGCTTTAGCACAAGCATGGCGTAGTTTTACGGCCTATAATCCTACGTCTCAGATCTATGTGATGGTAACCCAACTGGGTGAAGTACTTGAAATCTATGATCTCAAAAACGGAAGACAGATTGTGAAGTATGGACCGGGTGGTGAACCTCGTTTCAAAGAGGTACATGGAGAATGTATTCCTAATGGTATCAAAGGGTTTGTTGATGTACAGGTGACCGACAACTATATCTATGCTATATTTGACGGACTTTCATGGGAAGAACGAAGAAAGTTTTACGAACAAGGAAAGGAGGCTCCTAAAGGCGGGCATTATATTTATGTGTTTGACTTGAAAGGAGATCCTGTGCGCAAATACGTTTTAGATAAAAATATTTTAGGATTAGAGATCGATGAAGAACGGAAGCAGATTATTGCCACTTGTGGTGAGAGTGATCGACCGTTAGTCTTGATACCTCTATAACCTAAATCCCAATCCCCACTTGTCAGGGGAGTATTTAAAAGTTGAGAGAGGGAAGGAGCTGGGAAGCTGTTTCCCTTTTTTTGCAATTTCCCGTATTCCTTGTATGGTATATCCGTTTCATTGTTACTTGATGCCGTATATTAACTTAATAATAAACAACTATGGCTACAGTAAAAGTGAAATTATCAACCAGTGAGACGAAAGGATTCCTTACGTTTTCTCAAAATTTAATCAAACAGATAAAACGATTGGGTAGAGTTCGTATGGCAGAGACCTATACCAGTGCATTGCATAGTTTCATCTCCTATTATGGTGAGAGGGATGTCAGGTGGGACGAGTTTGATGCTGATTTGATGATGGGATACGAAAGTTATTTGGCACAACGTGGCTTGTGTCCCAATACCATCTCTTTTTATATGAGAAATCTTCGGGCAATTTATAATCGGGCAGTCGATAAAGCGTTGACGCAACAGCGATATCCTTTTAAACATGTATATACAGGTGTAGACAAAACGGTTAAAAGAGCCACCTCCTTGAAAAGTATTCGTGAGATACGGGATTTGGATCTGAGCCAGTCTGCCGGGATGGATTTGGCAAGGGATCTTTTTATGTTTAGTTTCTACACACGAGGGATGTCATTTGTTGATATGGCTTTTTTGAAAAAGAGAGATCTAAAAGGTGGGATTTTATCTTACCGCCGAAGAAAAACCAATCAGCCGCTTTTTATTAAATGGGAACAACCGATGCAAGATATTATCGATAAATATGATACATCAGGCTCTGCCTATCTGTTACCGATTATTAAACCAATCAAGATGGATGAAATTCAGCAGTATCGGAATGCCTTACATTGGGTGAATAAGAACTTGAAAAGTATAGGGAAGATGTTGAAGTTAACTCAACCGTTGACAACCTATGTCAGCCGGCATGGTTGGGCGAGTATTGCCCAAAGTCAGAATGTCCCAATCTCTGTGATTTGTGAGGCAATGGGGCATGATTCCGAGAGAACAACTCGTATCTATTTAGCCTCCTTGGATACCTCCGGAGTAGATAAAGCGAATAGGCTTATTTTGGAAGCATTATAAGGCTAAAAATTACCTCCGATGTATTTTCAATTACCTCCGATGTAATCTCAAGTTAGGTCGGATGTAATAAAAAAAACAATAATAGTAAGAATGAATCTATATCTCTCACAATAAAATCTGTACTTTTGTACTTCATTATAATGCAGAGATATGAATTACGTAATAAAGGGTCCGGAATCACTTAAAGCGGTAGTCAAGTTGCCTGCTTCGAAAAGTATCTGTAATCGTGCGTTGATTCTCAATGCGTTGAGTTATAGTCCGTATGATATTCAGAACCTTTCGGATTGTGATGATACGGAGGTGTTGGTGAAGGCTTTAAATTCGAATGAACGTAACTTCGATATAAAGGCTGCAGGAACAGCTATGCGGTTCTTGACAGCCTTTTTGTCTAAGATAGTGGGCGAATGGACCATTACCGGGACAGAACGAATGAAGAATCGTCCGATTAAAATATTGGTGGATGCTCTTAATTCATTGGGTGCAAAAGTGGAATATATGGAGAAAGAGGGTTTTCCGCCTCTTCGTATCTTTGGAAGCGCATTGAAAGGGGGAGAGATCTCATTGGCCGGTGGTGTCAGTTCCCAGTATATTTCTGCATTGTTGATGATTGCACCTTTGATGGAGGAGGGATTGACGCTTCATTTGGAAGGGAATATTATCTCTAAACCCTATATCCACTTGACTTTACAATTGATGGCTCAGTATGGGGTGAAGGCTGATTGGAATGGCCAAACCATTAGGGTACGTCCGCAGGAATATCAACCTATCCCTTTTGTCGTGGAATCAGATTGGAGTGCAGCCTCTTATTGGTATGCAATGATGGCCCTGTCGCATCATACTGAAATAGAGTTGTTGGGATTGTTCAAAAATAGTCTGCAAGGTGATGCTGCCGGAGCCAAACTGTTTGCGCAGTTGGGTGTGGGGACAACATTTACAGACCGAGGAGTCTTATTGAAACGCAATGGAAACAGTTCGAAGAAGTTGGTTTATAACTTCGTGAATGAACCGGATTTGGCACAAACGTTTGTGGTGGTTTGTGCTTTATTGAATGTTCCGTTCCGTTTTACCGGTTTACAAAGCTTGAAAATTAAGGAGACTGATCGTATCGAAGCTCTGAAAGCGGAGTTGCGTAAGTTGGGTTATCTTTTGAAAGATAGTCATGATAGTATCTTGGAGTGGAATGGTGAACGGTGTGAACCAGAGGCACATCCGGTGATTGCTACCTATGAGGATCATCGAATGGCAATGGCATTTGCTCCGGTGGCATTGGTTCGTTCGGAAGGAATTGAAATAGCTCACCCGGAAGTAGTAAGTAAGAGTTATCCCCGTTTTTGGGAAGATTTGAAGGAGGCTGGTTTTTCGATTCAAGGTTAAGACGATATGTGGTATATAGTTATAGGAATTATCGTATTGGGTATTGTAGCTGCTATTGCCGGTTATTTTAGAAACCGAAAATTGCAGCAGATGCTGGAACGTGGTGAAATATCGGAAATTCCTGAGCCGAAGGAGCTGACGGAAGAAGATGAGTGTTGTGGGCAACATGAGACTTGCGAGCGTGACAGTCTGTTGGCTGCCGTAAGTAAAGGAATTGAATATTACGATGATGAGGAACTGGATCGGTTTAAAGGATGGCCGTCGGATGTTTATCAAGAGGCTGAGATTGAAGAGTTTCGGGAAGTGTTATATACGTTACAGGAGATAGAGGTGGCCGGATGGTTGCGTAGTCTTCAGTTGCGTGAAATCAATCTGCCGGATGATTTGAAAGATGAAGCGTTCTTGATTGTGGGGGAACGACGTATTCATTAGTGTCTGTTTGTTTTTCGTACCGAAGGAGTTGGTTTCGTGGGTATGAAATAGATGTTCCATAGGCATGGAACAAAATAGGTATCAAGAAGATTTGTTGTATGGATTTACTTCAGTATAGTTTTTTTCAACATGCTTTATGGGGAAGCCTGCTAACTGCCATCGTTTGTGGCTTGGTAGGAACTTATATTGTATCGCGTCGGTTGGTTTTTATCAGTGGTGGAATCACGCATGCCTCTTTTGGAGGGTTGGGATTAGGTTTCTATTTGGGTATGAATCCGATTTTGATGGCAATGCTTTTTTCTATCCTTTCGGCTTTTGGCGTGGAATGGATTAGTCGATCACAAGATATTCGGGAAGATTCAGCCATCGCTGGTGTCTGGTCGTTAGGGATGGCATTAGGGGTGATCTTTATCTTCTTGACACCGGGGTATGCACCGAATCTTTCTGCTTATTTGTTCGGAAATATTTTGACAGTCTCAACTGCTGATTTATGGGGAATGGGCATTCTGGCACTCTTATTGGTCACTCTTTTCGGGTTGTTTTTACGGGAGATTATCTATGTTGCATTTGATCGTAACTTTGCGTTGACACAAGGATTGCCTGTTCGCTTAATTGAATATGCCATGATGTTCTTTATCGCTGTAACCATTGTACTCTCCATTCGTTTGGTTGGAATAATGCTGTTAATGAGTTTGTTAACTCTCCCACAGATAACGATTAATCTATTAACCTCCGATTTTAAAAAGATTCTGTTGGGAAGTATTGCATTAGGATTTCTGGGTTGTATCGTGGGGCTTGTTCTTTCATATTATTTGAATGTACCTTCCGGTGCCTTTATAATTTTAGTATTAGTCCTTTCCTTTTTGATTGTGAAAGCAATAAAAGCCTTTCAAATGCGTTAGAAATAAGATATTAATAGCATGAAAAAGGGTTTCTATTACATACTTTTATTGTTGATAACCTCTTTCTTCTGGTCTTGTAGTACGAAAAAGAATACAAAGGTCAGTCGCTTTTATCATGCTTTTACCTCTCGTTATAATATCTATTTCAATGGAAAAACCTCTTTCGATGAGGCTTTTTTATCCATGCAGAATGGATATAAGGAAAGCTACTCCGACATGATATTGATGTATCCGATCAGTGCGCAACCAAAAGATAAGCAGACGACAGGAGGTCCTTTTGATCGTGCCATTGAGAAAAGCAACAAAGCAATCAAACTTCATTCCATCAAGGCTAAGCCGCCTAAGAAACCCGGTTGGAAAAATGATCCCAAACAACGTGCTTGGCAAGAACAGGAGGAGTATAACCCTTTCTTGAAAAAATGTTGGTTGTTGATGGGGCAGGCTCAGTTTTATAATGCTGATTTCTTACAAGCATCTGCCACCTTTTCTTATATAGCCCGCCACTATGCACAAGATGAAGAGATGGTGGCTGAGGCCCGCCTTTGGCAGGCCCGAAGTTATTCCGAAATGGAATGGTTTTATGAAGCTGAAGATATTTTAGGAAAGTTGAATACCAACGGAATTCCGAAAAAGAACTTAAACCAATATGCTTCGGTTTATGCCGACTATTTGGTGAAGAACAGACAGTTTGAAGAGGCTATCCCCTATTTTAAAACGGCGATTAAAGCAGAAAAGAACCGTCGCCAACGTGCCCGCATGAAGTATTTGTTGGGACAGATTTATGCCGCAGAAGATCAACCGGGGTTGGCTTATAAGATGTTTGGAGAGGTTATTCGTTCCAATCCTCCTTATGAATTGGAATTTGCAGCACGTATCCGTCAGACAGAGGTCTTTACCGGTGGAAGTTTTCAAAAGGTTGTCAAGATGTTACAGCGTATGGCAAAGAGCCAAAAGAATAAAGATCTGCTTGATCAGGTTTATTATGCGTTGGGAAATGTCTATCTGAGTAGAGAAGATACGGTTAATGCCATTAAAAACTATGAGTTAGGGGTTGAAAAAAGTACACAGAACGGTTTGGATAAGGCCATTTGTCAAATCAAATTGGGAGATCTTTATTTCCAACAACGAAATTATGTAAAAGCTCAACCAAATTTCAGTGGAGCGTTAGCCGGTATCCAAAAAGAATATAAAGATTATGAACGTGTTTCTAAGCTGTCAGCAGTCTTGGATGAGTTGGTTGTGCATGTAGAAGCAGTTCATTTACAGGATAGTTTACAAACTTTGGCTAAGATGCCGGAGAGTGAACGCTTGGCTGTTATTGATAAGATTATCGAACGGGTTAAGAAAGAGGAAGAAGAGGCAAAAGCTTTGGCTGAGAAAGAGGCCTATCTAGCAGAACAAGAGGCCAAAGGAAGTGGTATTGATCGTCCCGGAACGGAAACCGGGGGCATTGTATTGCCGACAGCTGGTGGAGGATCCGGTTTCTATTTCTATAATCCGCAAACAGTTGCACAAGGTAAAACTGCCTTCCAGCGGAAATGGGGACGGCGTACATTAGAAGACCATTGGCGTCGTCGTAAGAAGACCATGTCCACTTTCAGTGAAAACATGGAAGAGGCTGTCGCTGAAAATGGAGGAAATGTGTCAGATGGAGCACAAGCCGGCCAAGGGGAAGATACGTTGGAAAGTGGTTTGGAACCGGTTGTATCAGATGATCCTAAGACTCGTGAATATTATTTGCAACAGTTACCTATGACTCCCGAAGATGTGGAGGCCTCTAATGTAATCATTGAGGATGGACTTTATAATATAGCCATGATTTATAAGGATAAGTTGGAAGATTTATCATTGGCCATAGAGGCTTTTGAAGAATTGGAACGCCGTTTCCCACAGAACAGATATCTGTTGGAAAGTTATTATCAAGTCTATTTGATGGCTTTGCGTTCGGGTAATCAGACGTTGGCAACTGACTATCAACAGAAGTTGATGACGACTTTCCCGGATGCAGACTATACCGTTGCAGTTTCTGATCCGAATTATGCATATAATATTCGGATGATGGATGTGGTACAAGATTCAATATATCAACAGACTTATCAAAGTTATTTGGCTGAGGATACTGTAACGGTTCGTCGGAATTATCAGGCTGTAAGTGAAAAATATCCATTGGCAAATTTATTGCCTAAATTTATGTTCTTGGAAGCCTTGACCTATGTTCAAGCGGGTGATGTGGAAGGATTTAAGAGAGCTTTGAAAGCTTTAGTGGAAAAATATCCTTCGGCTGATGTGACGGAATTGGCTGGTGAGATGTTGAAAGGGGTACTTCGTGGGCGTACGATGGTACAAGGCGGAGTGAAAGGTATGACATGGAATTTGCGCTTTGGATTGGGTGAGGATGGTACGCTTTCGGCAGCAGATTCAGCTCGTGTCTTTACGGCTGAACCGAATACGACTTATCGTATGTTGTTAATGTTCCCTTCCGGTTCTGTGGATCGTAATCAATTACTTTTTGCAGTAGCTGCCTATAACTTTGCCAATTTCATGGTAAAGGAATTTGATTTGACTTTTGAGGAGGTGGGACCGATGAGTCTGTTGGCGATAAGCGGTTTCTATCATTTGGATGAGATCGTACATTATTACAAGATGATCTATGAAAAAGAGGGTTATGCTGCTTCGTTGGATAAGAATGTGGCCATCTTACCGATCTCGGATGATAATTATGAAACATTGATGCGTGGTAAGACGCTTGATGAATATGTGGCATTCTTCCAAGCAAATTTTGGAGAACTTCTTCCGGAGTTAGCAAGCCGTTGGGAAGCTCGTATGATGGTAGAAGAGATGAAAGAAGAGGATGCAAAGGTGGAAACAGAAGTTGAAATTCAAGAAACTCCTGTCGAAGAACCGATGAAAGAGCAGCCTAAAGAACAGCACGTACAAGAATTACCAATCGTGAATCCGACCGTTAAGGAGACTATACCGGTCGTGAAGACTCCGGTAGATACGATTTCCAAACCTGTAAAGGCAAAATCTGTGGAGGAAAATCCGGTGATTTCTGCACCTATAGAACAACCGAAAAAGCTTACATTGAAAGATATCGAAGAGATTCGTAAACGTGAGGCAGAGGCAGAAGAGGCTCGAAAAGAGGAGGCTCGAAAAGCTTTTGAGGCTAAACAGGTTGCAGATAAGGAACTGCAAGAACGTAAGGTGAAAGAAAATGAAGGATTGTTGAAACAACAAAAGGCGGAAGAAGAGAATTTGTTGAAAGCGAAAGCGGATCGTGAAAAACAGCAGGAATTGGATCGTAAAGCGAAACAAAAGCAGTCGGAAGCTGATCGTAAGGCAAAAATGAAAGCTCGCGAAGAACTTCGTAAGCAGAAAGAGCGTGATTACAAAGAACGTCTAAAAGCCAAAGAAAAAGCACGTAAACAAAAGGAACGTGAATACAAGGCTAAACTGAAGGCCAAAGAAAAAGCCCGCAGAGAGGCTTTGAAAGCTAAAGAAGCTGCAGCAAGAGCTAAACGTAGATAATGATTGTTTGTTTTTTGTACCTTTGTGCCCCCCTTAATTAAAAAATGAATATGATTGAAATGAAACGTATTTTTGCTCTAATTATTAGTTCTCTGCTGTATTTCTTTCCTGTTGATGCACAACGTTTGGTTGATGCGACTGATCAGTCGCCTATTTCGGCAGCCTCTATTTTTAATGCAGCTGGTAATTTGGTTAGTCTAACTTGGAGCGATGGCGATTTTTCTGATGTTCCTGAATCTGTATATCCGATTACCATTTGTTGTATAGGGTATGAATCTCTTGTGCTCGAACGTTTGGAAGACAAGGTATGGGAGATGACACCGAAGGTTTACGAATTGGACGAAGTGGTGGTTGTCCCAGTTAAACGTAATATTTTGAAGCAGACTTTTTATGCGCGTGAGTATTTTAGTATAAACACCCAAAAAGATACTATAACTTTCTTTTTGGAGCACATGGTTGATCGTTTTGTTCCTACCTCAAAAGATGCGAAGTTTGGTGGTAACTTTTCGTTGAGAAAACTTAACTCCCGTTGTTATTCGCGTTATAAGATATTAGAGAAAGATAGTTTCGCTATTACATCTGAATCATCCTCCTCTTCTGTGTTGTCTATTTTAGAACTGAATAATGAATCGATTAAAGCTCCGGAGTCTTTTAAAGATCAGGAAAATAGGAATAAACTTTATGAAAAGTCAGGAAAGTCGGGAATGTTTCTCATTCAAAAACAAAATGCCTATACTTTTACTATGATCAAGGATCCGTTGGCTGAAAAAAAAGAACATACTGTATCTCCTTTGATTTTTAAGCTTTTAGGGTTTACCATGGATTTTAAACAATTGTATATAACACAGGTTTATCGTACAAATGATACC
>JAFYOM010000361.1 GCA_017560165.1 Parabacteroides sp. | reverse complement strand
GTATTAGTCATCCGTGGTTGGTGACAAATTGCGAATGGGATAATAAATTAATTCGTCGTGCGATTGTTTGGTTATGTCAATTAACCGGAAAACCTATTTTGAAGTTGACGAATAAAGACTATAGTGAAAATGGATTGGGTGAATTGTTGGCTCTTTACGGTTCTGCATACGATGTTAATATTAAAGTATTTAATGATATTCAACATACGATTACGGGGTGGCCGGGAGGTAAACCGAATGCAGATGATTCATTCCGTCCGGAACGAGCAAATCCTTATCCTAAAAAAGTAATTATATTCAGTCCGCATCCGGACGATGATGTTATTTCTATGGGAGGAACGTTCCATCGTTTATGTGTACAGCATCATGATGTACATGTTGCTTATGAAACATCCGGAAATATTGCCGTAGGTGATGAAGAGGTAATTCGTTATTGTGAATATTTGCGTGATGTATGTGCAAAATATACGGATGATGAAACTGTGAAACAAAAAGCGGAAGATATCATTCACTTCTTACGTTATGAAAAGGTGGAAGGAGAAGCAGAAAGACCGGATGTATTGTTTATGAAGGGTACCATTCGCCGTGAGGAAGCACGTGCAGGAGCTCGTTATAGTGGAATAAAGAGTGATGACCATATTCATTTTCTTGATTTACCATTTTATGAAACCGGTTTGGTTAAGAAGAATGATTTGAGTGAAGCTGATATTACAATTGTTAAGAAACTATTGATGGATATACAACCAGATCAAATGTTTGTGGCAGGTGATTTAGCGGATCCGCATGGAACTCATCGTGTTTGTTTAAATGCTGTTTTGGCGGCTATAGATGAATTGAAAGAGGAAGAATGGTTGAAGAATTGTCGTATTTGGATGTATCGTGGAGCTTGGGCTGAATGGGAAATGGACCATGTGGAGATGGCTGTTCCTATTTCTCCGGAAGAATTACGACATAAAAGAAATGCAATATTGAAACATCAATCACAAGCTGAAAGTGCTCCATTCTTAGGAGATGATGAACGTTTATTCTGGCAACGTGCGGAAGACCGAAATCGTGCAACTGCAGATTTATATCATCAATTAGGTTTGGCTTCTTATGAGGCTATAGAAGCATTTGTTCGATATATTCCTGTATAAGAAATAAGAAAAGAGGGAAAGATAAAATAAAAAACTTTCCCTCTTATTTTTTATGTATGATATGAGTTAGTAAGTCATTCCTTGGAAGACATTTGACTCGGAATAGGGAACTAGAGTTCCATTCATTGTTAAGTCATTGCCGGAAAAATTAGGATCTACTGTTACCATTGCATTATTACTTCCACTATATAATACTAAGTTTACAGTAGCAGAAAGGAAAACGCCTTGAACATTCATACTTACATATACATTCCCATTTTTTTCTTGTTTGACTTGTAAATTAGATGCACTCCCTTGTACTGTAATTCCTCCTAATCCGTTTGGACCTGGATAAGGGGAATTGGAAGCAATTTGTACCATTGCTTGTCCATCATTTAATGAAACAAAATTGGTATTGGAGTTGACAAAATAGACACGTCCATTTAATGGTTGTACGGAATTTGCCTCGAGCACAAATGATTGATTGGTAATCGCTTGCATTGCATTGTTAAATGCTGCTTCACCCATAATGGAGTCTTTGGCCAATCGAGCTGCTTTTTTCTCTTTTCTTTCTTCTTTCTTTTCCTCTTTTTCTGCAGCTTTATTAGTTTGTGCTTGCATTTGTGTTATGCTTCCTAATATAAAGGAGAACAACACTAACATTGAAAAAATCCTTTTCATACGATTTAGTTTAAAACAGTTATTGGAAATCTAATAAAAAAACAACTAGATGGGGGAAATGTTTAGAAACTCCTGTATTTTTGTATACCTAATAATTTATGGATATGAAAATAGATGTTTGTTTTTCACCGGTGTTATATCCGGCATATCATAATCAAGAAGCAATAGTTGTAGTCGTTGATATTTTTCGTGCAACTACGACTATGGCTGCTGCATTCCAAAATGGAGTTCGTACTATTCGACCGGTGACTACTGTTGAGGAGGCCCAATCGTACAAAATGAAAGGTTGGTTAGTAGGGGCTGAACGAAATGTAAAACGTTGTGAGTTTGCTGATTTTGGGAATTCCCCTTTTGATTATCTTCCTGAGAAAGTTAAAGGAAAAGATGTTGCTTTTACAACTACAAATGGAACTCGGGCTATAACCATTGCAAAATCTGCTTATCGAGTAATAACGGGAGCATTTATCAATTTACAAGCCGTAGCAGAATATTGCCTTTCTCATAAGCGAGATGTGATAGTACTTTGTTCCGGTTGGCAAGATAAAGTAAATATCGAGGATACGCTTTATGGTGGAGCTTTAGTTGATGTGCTGGTTCAAACCGGAGAATATAGGGTAGGGAGTGATGCTGCAAGGATTGCTTTGGATATGTGGGCAACTCATAAAGACCATTTGATGGAATATTTGGATCAAACAGACCATGTTGCACGCCTGAAAGCAAACCATTTGGATGATTCTATTCCCTTTTGCTTGAGTTTAAGCATCACGAATAAAGTTCCGGAATTAAGAATAGAAGAGGATATTTTGATTTTACAAGGAAGTGAATAGTATGAAAGTACATATTAAGAAAATAAGATTTGGAGTAGTTGGTACAAACTTCATCACCGATTGGGTCATTGCCGGGGCACGACAAGATGAACGGTTTGAATTAGTGGCGGTCTGTTCTCGCAAGCAAGAAACAGCTGATGCTTTTGCAATCAAACATCAGATTCCTTATACATTTACCTCATTAGAAGAGATGGCTAAAAGCCCTTTAATAGATGCGGTGTATATTGCTTCTCCTAACTTCCTACATGCAGAACAGAGTATTTTATGTATGAAATATGGGAAGCATGTACTCTGTGAGAAGCCTTTAGCTTCTAATGTACAAGAGGTGCAAGCCATGATAGAAGCATCAAAAAAATATAACGTAACATTGATGGAGGCGATGAAACCCACTCTTACTCCTAATTTCTTGAGTGTAAAAGAACATATAGGAAGTATTGGTACTGTTCGTCGTTACTTCTCTTCTTATTGTCAATATTCATCTCGATATGATAAGTTCAAAGAGGGGATTGTCTTGAATGCGTTTAATCCGGAGTTATCGAATGGTGCAATAATGGATATCGGTGTATATACCATTTACCCAATGGTGGTTTTGTTTGGTCGTCCGAAGAGCATAGAGGCTTCCGGTATTGTTCTTTCTTCCGGTGCAGATGGACAAGGTGCCATCAATTTTGAATACGAAGGGATGAATGCAACAGTGTTGTATTCAAAGATTGCCAATTCTTCTCTTCCTACAGAAATACAAGGAGAGGATGGAAATATTCTATTAGATCGAATCAATCAGATAGGAAAGGTCTCATATATCCCTCGAATGGCTGCAGCTTCAGGTAAAGGACCTGTTGCAGATCCGCAAGATATAAGTCGTTCGACTGATAAGGATGAATATTATTATGAGGTGGCAGAGTTTATTGATTTGATTCAAACGGATAAAAAAGAATCAGAGATAAACAGCCATGAAAATTCGTTGATTACTTTGGAAATAATAGATGAAGTACGTAAACAATTAGGAGTTATTTATCCGGCAGATAATAAAAAAGGAGTTTAAACTCCTTTTTTATTATCTACTACCCAGATCATCATATAACATTTGTAATAAAGCTTTCCCTTTTTGAATACGAAGTTCACTCCCCTCTTTTGTTTTTTCTATGAGCGGTTTTCCTCCTTCGTTATCATAAACAGAGACTCCACTGCTATCAATAAACCCAAATCCATTGGAGTAGGTATAAAAAGCATATTCAGGATAATTTGGAGCAAAGAGGTCTCGACTAAACGTGAATTCGTTGTGCGAAATGCCCAGCTGTCCCAACAGTGTCGCTGCTAAATCTGTCTGATTGATGTATTGATTGATAACCATAGGTTTTTGGATGACTCCTCCTAACCAAAGCATTGGTATTTGATAACGACGAGGCTCTTCATTTTTGACTTCAGTTGGGTAGGGATAGCCATGATCGGATACCAATATCACCCATGTATTGTCCCAAACGGGAAGTTTTTTCAGCTTATTTATGAAGTCTCCTAAACAGCTATCAGTAAATGCTACAGTGTTTGGATATAATCCTAAATGGTCTAATCGATGATAAGGAACTTCAAATGGTTCATGGCTACTCAATGTTAAGAATGTCGTAAACCAAGGTTTTTGATTATCTCGTTTTTTGATATCCTCATAAAGAAATTGAAAAGTGAGATCATCATTTACTCCCCATTTACTGAGGCGACTGCTGATAGGAAAATCTCGGTCTGCAGTAATTCGACTATAACCAGAACTGAAAAAATAGCTTTGCATGTTGGTAAAGTTAATGTCTCCACCATACAACATATCAGCAATATATCCATGGCTGGTTAAACTTTTGGCTATGGAGGGAAGTGTCTGACTTTTTGACGGATATTTCATGATGGAAGTGGTGGGTTGAGCCAAATATCCATTCAGCGTAGCGACAATACCTCGATCTGTACGGAAAGAGTTGGCATACATATTGGTAAATAAGATTCCCTCTTGACTGAGACGGTTGAAATGAGGGGTAATTGTATCTCCTTGAGATTCTCGGTGTAGTGCTTCAATGGCATTAGCTGAGAAACTTTCCATCAGTATAATCAGAATGTTGGGACGGTTATGTGTGATGATTGTATCCTTAGATATATTTTTATTTGGTAGAAGGTTTTGTAATATTTTCTCTTTCTCTTTTTCTGTAAAGAATTCAAATTGAGAGGCAAAATCTTGTTGTTTGCTAAGTGAAGCAATTAAACTAAAACAGGGGTTAATGGCTGAATGGTTTAAAAATTGGTTGTTACTGAAATAGACCATTCCGACATTGGCTGTTGAGGTTGTTATTCCTCCTCGAATGGGAATGAAAAGGATACCGGCTATAAGTAACATAAGTAAAGAACCTTTTAGAGGTTGTGAGACAGTTGTTGCCGGGAATAAGGGTGTGATACAACGTTTGAGTATTCCATAAATTGTTGCAGCGTAAAGTGTAAAAAATCCCAATTGGGTAAAGAATTGTCCTATGGGAACACTTGCCATTGCATCGGCTGGAGATTGTAAATAGAAGAAAAGAGTTGCATCCAATCGGAACCCCCAATAACTATACAATGCGACATCTACGGCAAAAATAGCTGCAATCAATAATGCCATAATCCCAAAATATCCTTTCAAAAAAACATGATACCACCTACTTGGAAACCAAATGGAAATGATGGTCATGAGTAAAGGTATTACCGTTAAATATCCTGCAATTGTACAATCTAAAAGAAGCCCATGTGTAATCACTTGCAGATAATCCATCAGTGTACAGTCATTTGCTAATGAATGATTGTATAGGATGAATATAGGTTTTTGAATGGCTAATAAAGGTAACCATATAAGAAATGAAGAGAGTATAAATAGGATTCTTTTTTTCATGAGGTTGATATTTAAGAAAGGATCGTTTTCGGGATAGGAAAAAGGGATACCGATTTGCAGTATCCCTTTTGCTGATATTATTTGTAAAGTTTTTCTCTTAACTCTGCAACCATTGGATCGGTGATATAGTCATCGTACTCCATCATCTTGTCAATGATACCATTTGGTGTCAATTCAATGATACGGTTTGCAACGGTCTGAATGAACTCGTGGTCATGGCTGGAGAAAAGGATGTTACCTTTAAATGTCTGTAAGGTATTATTGAATGCCTGAATAGATTCCAAGTCTAAGTGGTTGGTTGGAGTATCCAAGATAATACAGTTGGCATCGGTCAACATCATACGAGAAATCATACAACGCATCTTTTCACCCCCTGAAAGAACGCTTACCTTCTTCAATAACTCTTCACCGGAGAACAACATACGACCCAAAAATCCTTTTAAGAATACTTCGTTAGTATCCGGAGAGAACTGACTCAACCAATCAATCAAATTGTAATCGCTATTAAAATATTTGGAGTTATCCAATGGTAAATAAGTTGTTGTAATGGTTTGTCCCCATTGGAATGTTCCGGCATCCGGTTTTTCTTCACCATTGATGATTTGGAATAAAGCAGTCATAGCACGTGGGTCACGGCTGATAAAGACAATCTTATCTTCCTTCTCAACATTGAAATTCAAATCTTGGAATAGAACTTTTCCGTCAATTGTTTTTGTTAATCCTTTCACCTCTAGGATCTGATTTCCCGGTTCACGATTCGGATTAAACAAGATACCCGGGTAACGACGAGATGATGGTTTGATTTCTTCGATGTTCAGTTTTTCCAACATTTTCTTACGGCTGGTAGTCTGTTTAGACTTAGCCACATTGGCACTGAATCGACGAATAAACTCTTCCAATTCTTTCTTCTTTTCTTCAGCCTTCTTGTTTTGTTGTTGTTGCTGACGAAGTGCTAACTGGCTGGATTCGTACCAGAAGCTATAGTTACCGGCAAACATCTGAAGTTTACCGAAGTCAATATCTACAGTGTGTGTACAAACAGAGTCTAGGAAGTGACGGTCGTGACTAACCACCAATACAGTATGTTCAAAGTTTGCCAAATAGTTTTCTAACCACATAACTGTTTCCAAGTCAAGGTCGTTGGTAGGCTCATCGAGTAATAGGTTGTCCGGCTGTCCGAAAAGAGCACGAGCCAATAAAACACGCACTTTTTGTTTACCACTCATATCTTTCATGAGGGTATAATGAAATTCTTCAGCAATACCCAAGCCACTCAATAAAGCGGCAGCATCACTTTCTGCATTCCATCCTTCCATTTCGGCGAATTTTTCTTCTAACTCTGAAACACGGATACCATCAGCATCGCTAAAGTCTGGTTTGGCATACAATTCATTCTTTTCGCTCATGACTTCCCATAGTGTGGTATGTCCCATCAATACTGTATCCATCACTGTGTATTCATCAAAAGCAAAGTGGTCCTGACTTAATACAGAAAGACGTTCTCCCGGTCCTAAGGAAACGGTTCCACGTGTAGGATCCAATTGTTGGCTGATTACACGTAAGAATGTTGATTTACCGGCACCGTTAGCTCCAATGATTCCATAGCAGTTACCGGGTGTAAATTTCATATTTACATCCTGAAACAGGATACGTTTTCCGAACTGTACGTCCAGATTGTTAACTGTTATCATATATATCTAATGTTTATTTGCTGTAAGAATGGTACAAAGATAGTAAATATTTCCGGGATTGAATGTCACTAAAAGGAGTAGGCTATATTTTTAGCAAAATTACCTCGGAGGTAATCTCACATTACATCCGAGGTAATTTCAAATAGGTCGGATGTAATTTGATTTACATCCAATCTGTTTTTAACTAAGTCAATTATTCATAAAGACCCTCTCTAGAAAGTAGGTGGTCTAAGTTTGCAACTCCTAAAGTAGTAATTGCCATTATAGTTGCAGCTTGTTCCTGATATTCAGGGATACTTTTAGTATAAGTATCACGTTCTGTATGCCAAATTTCATTATAATCAAAGTTATATCCTTTGAAGTCCACTTCTTTAAAACTAATTGC
>JAFYOM010000360.1 GCA_017560165.1 Parabacteroides sp. | reverse complement strand
AGCAACTTATATCACATTAAAGAATGAGAAGCCTTATGATTGGGAGAAGATTATGTCCGGAGCAGATAATAAAGACGAGATAGCACGATTGCTTTATCATTGTGGATCAGCCGTTCGGATGAAGTACGGAGCAGATGCTTCTGGTGCAAAAATGGGTGATATAAGAGAGGCTCTTATCAGTAATTTTTCTTATAGGCATGATTCGTTAAAACATTATGTAAAACTATACGATGAAATAACAGGTGAAAATTCGTTTACTCGACATGCTTATTCAGATGAGAGATGGAGTAATCTAATTTTAAATGAATTAAAACAGGGACGTCCAATTATTTATAGTTTGGGACTTCTTTCTCATGCAGCAAATGTAGATGGTTTTGATGGAGTAAATGCTTTTCATTTGAATTATGGTTGGGGAGGAGAATCAAATGGTTACTATACATTAGATAAAATGAGAAAGGGGGAAGATTATTGGGATAGTAAATGGCAGAGTTTTATAGATGAAGAATATTATATAAGTATGGTTACTGGTTGCATTCCGGTTGAACAATCTTCCACCGATATTGAGTCGGTAGCTCAATCATTGGAAACCCCGCTTCAAGTGGTGGGGTCTCTACTTCGTTTGAAATCCCCGGAAAAGGGTATTTGTCGGGTGTATGATTTATCTGGAACATTGCTTCAAACTGCTCCGGTGATGGCAGGAGATAATGAAATTTCTTTAAAGACTAAAGGAATCTGTATCCTCTCCATCGACTGCAATGGTAAAGTAGCTTCCCACAAAATCAACGTGAAAGAGTAAATAGTTTTTTTGTAGAACCCTAAAAACTTTTTGTTATGAGACGATTACTTCTATCCTTATTGTTTAGTTTAGGATGTTGCTGTCTATTTGCTGAATCTGTAAATAAAGAGGATAACTATTAAATACAATTAAATCATGAAAATAAAACATTTATTATTTTTTTTTATACTTTTCCTTTCATGTGAAAAAGACAATGAAATGACAGGAATACATGAGATGGTTTATTATGATTGTGGAGAACCTGTACAAGTAATACCTTCTGGCGAATATACTCAAACCATTACTTTAGTAGATAAGTTAGGAATTGTTAAAGATATTTTTTGGGGGATTAAAAAAGTAACGGTTTCCGTAAATGGTCAAGAAACCATTATCCATAATACTTTTATGGATGGATTAGATATTCATATGTATGAAAAAGAGCTAAAAGGTGATTTCTTTTTGTTGAAACAGGAAGGATCTAAATTACATGTTTCTATAGAAGCTAATCATACAGAAGTAGAAAGAACCATAGAAATAGATATAGCAACAATGGGATATCCTATTGATGATTTAATGTTTATTCAATCTAAAAATTAAAAGTTATGAGACGATTAGTTCTATCCTTATTATTTAGTTTAGGATGTTGCTGTCTATTTGCTGAACCGGTAACTCGAGAGGAGGTTCATCGTCAAGCGGTAATGGCTTGTATGCGTGTAGCGGAAGATGATTTTTCTACTAAGTCCTACACCATTACTCCGATGTTGGAAGAGGGAGATACCTGTTACTATGTAGTACAGTTTGAACCGGAAGGTTGGGCATTGATTTCGGCAGATGATCGGGTACAACCGCTGATTGGGTATTCGGATAAAGGTCTGTTTCAAAAGGAAGAAGCTCCGGAAGCTGCTCTTTTTTGGTTAGAAAAGAGAGCCAAAGAGATT
>JAFYOM010000359.1 GCA_017560165.1 Parabacteroides sp. | reverse complement strand
ATATGCTTCGCCTCATCGACTCTTTAAATTTCGCCTATAGAGGAAATGTCTTTTATCGAAATAATACAGAGGAACGAATTGCATTTGAAAAAAGTCTTTGTTTTATTTGAATGAATACACTTATAACATAAAAAAGTGTATTCAAATTGATTTATCTGAATACACTATATTGTTTACAGCGTTTTTAAACATTCCATCTAAATCCAAAGACCATCATCTGGACATTGTTTGCGCCAATTTTTTAAAGTCGAATTATTTACCTTTTTAAACACGACCATATAAACAAATGGACTTCTTCCTTCGCTTGGCCAATCTTTACCATCAACACATACCATCACATCATCTGACAGGAAAACAAGTTTTCCTTTATGAGCAACAAACCAACAGGCATCAATGGAAATAGAATTATTACTTTCATTATATGTAAAATCAAGATATTCATACCTTCCTTCTATAAGACCATATTGTATCAATTGATTTTCACCAAACCCCTTAATTTCAAAGCAATCTATCTCACTTTGATTATACCCTAATGGCAAGTTATCTTTCAATTCTTTTGTTCCAACAACATTCTTATCCTTATCCAATTCATACACAGCAACACTTTTCCAACCACTACCTACAACGTGTTTCTCTACATCCGATTTCGATATTTTTTCTTTGACTGATACGTCAAGATATTCCCAATCTTCTACAGATATTTCAGTAAGATTAAAATACTCTGTGTATAATTCAGATTTTATAAAAACATTTTCTAACTCTCCATCTCCAGTACAAGATACCAATAAAAACATTATCACAGACATCCCTACTATTTGGTATAAGTTTTTCATATATTTAATTTTTTAGTTTATACAGAAATAATCCCATCAAATTTTAAAAGTAATCCTCACAAGAATACATTAATTCTATGACTTACAAATGTAAAACAATTATATATAAAATTCTAATATCGATTAGAGTTTAACATTTTTCGACCTTTTTAATTTTATCATAAATAACTATCTTTGTCGCTATGGATATAAATATAACTAAAATTGATGGGAAAGCCAAATTTCAGGATGTGTCTATCGCATCTATGCATACAGCGGAGCATCTTCTAAATCAAACGATGGTACGTATGTTTGGCTGTCCTCGTTCTAAAAATGCGCATATTGAGAGAAAAAAGAGTAAATGTGATTACGAATTGCCTGAAGCTCCTACCGCAGAAATGATGATGGAGGTAGAACGTCGTATTAATGAAGTTATCGACCAACATCTACCAATCAGTATTGAATTTATGTCAAAATCAGAAGCCGAACAGCTTGTCGATCTCAGTAAGTTACCAGATGAAGCAAGCGAAACACTTCGAATTGTGCGCATTGGAGATTACGATGCTTGTGCCTGTATCGGAACCCATGTAAATAACACTTCTGAAATCGGACATTTCAAAATGCTCACATACGATTACACTGAAGGAAGACTTCGTTTACGTTTCAAATTAACAGAGTAATTAGGGCAGAAATAAAATAATTTTATGTAAGTTTGCGTCCGTAAAGTATGATTATTTAATAAAGAACATAAATACAAAAGTTATGCAATCTATTGACAATTTCAATTTTGCCGGTAAAAAGGCATTCGTCAGAGTTGACTTCAATGTTCCTCTAGATGAAAACTTCAACATTACAGACGATACACGTATCCGTGCAGCTCTTCCTACATTAAAAAAGATTTTAGCTGATGGCGGTAGCATCATCATCGGTTCTCACTTAGGACGTCCAAAAGGTGTAACTGAAAAATTCTCTTTGAAACACATCTTGAACCACGTTTCTGAATTGTTAGGTGTAGAAGTTCAATTTGCTAACGACTGTATTGGTGAAGAAGCTGGTGTTAAAGCTGCAGCATTGCAACCAGGTGAAGCATTGTTACTTGAAAACCTTCGTTTCTATGCTGAAGAAGAAGGTAAACCAAGAGGATTGGCAGAAGATGCGACAGACGAAGAAAAGAAAGCAGCTAAAAAAGCAGTAAAAGAAAGCCAAAAAGATTTTGTTAAGACTTTAGCTTCTTATGCTGATTGCTATGTAAATGATGCATTTGGTACTGCTCACCGTGCACATGCTTCTACTGCATTAATTGCAGATTACTTCGATGCTGACAACAAAATGTTCGGTTATTTGATGGAAAAAGAGGTGAAAGCCGTTGATAAAGTAATGAAAGACATTGTTCGTCCGTTTACTGCAATCATGGGTGGATCTAAAGTATCATCTAAAATCGAAATCATTGAAAACTTATTGAATAAGGTTGATAACTTGATTATCACAGGTGGTATGACCTACACATTTACAAAAGCAAAAGGTGGTCAAATTGGTAAATCAATCTGTGAAGATGACAAATTAGACTTGGCTCTTGATTTGATTCAGAAAGCAAAAGATAAAGGCGTAAACTTAGTATTGGCTGTTGACGCTAAAATTGCAGATGATTTCAAGAACGATGCAAATACTGATTTTGTAAATGTAAATGAAATTCCAGATAATTGGGAAGGTCTTGACATCGGTCCTAAGACAATGGAAATCTATGGTGATGTTATCAAAAACTCTAAAACTATCCTTTGGAACGGTCCTACAGGCGTATTCGAATTTGACAATTTCACAGCAGGTTCTCGTTCAGTAGGTGAAGCAATTGTTGAAGCTACAAAGAACGGTGCATTCTCACTTGTTGGTGGTGGTGACTCAGTTGCTTGCGTAAACAAATTCGGTTTAGCAGATAAAGTATCTTACGTTTCTACAGGTGGTGGTGCTTTATTGGAAGCTATCGAAGGTAAAGTTCTTCCGGGTATTGCAGCTGTAAAAGGCGAACCTTATAAATAAGAAATTCTTACTTTAAGATAAAAGGCTATTTCTTTGGAGAAATAGCCTTTTCTTTTTTCAATAACTATTATCTTTGTCAACACTTTATAATCTAAACATCATACATTTTTATATGAAAATCTATCACCTATTAAGAATAGCACTCTGTGTACTCATTCTTTTCTCCTGCCAAGATCAAAAAGGAGTCTTTTATGTCTCTCCAAATGGGAATGATGATGCAACAGGAACCCAACAACACCCATGGAAAAGTGTGAACAAAGTAGCAGAACACATTCAACAATTTGTTTCTAAAAATCCGGGAGAACCGATTAAGGTCTATTTTGATGAAGGGAGCTATCCTATCTTAGAGATGATTGAATTAAAAAATATTCAATCACCTGTTACATTCTCAGCCATTCCCGGAAAGAAGGTTTATTGGAGCGGAGCCATTAAAATTAATAATTGGAAAGAAATTACAGACGAATCTACTTTGAATCGTTTGCAACCCAAAGTTTCTAACAAGGTCAAAGTTGCAAATTTGGAAGAGTTAGGCATATCTGATTGCGGTCAGTTGTTTACCAATACCGGACGAATGGATTTATACCATAACAATAAACGCCAAAAAATGTCAAGATGGCCCAACCATGAATATGCTGTAGCAGGAAAAGCTTTAGGGGAAACAAAATTTAAGATGAATTCAACGTATAAAGTTTTTGCCCATAAAGAACCTATTTGGGAATACAAAGACAAACGCATCAATCGTTGGGCAAAAGAAGAGAATGCTTGTGTCAATGGGTATTGGTATTGGGACTGGGCTGAATCCAACCAAAGTATCATTCACGTTGATACAGTTAAACAAATCATTACCATGGCAGGACCCGAACACATATATGGATACAAAGACAATTGTCGTTTTTATGGATATAATCTACTTTGCGAAATCGATATAGTGGGTGAATACAGTATTGATTGCAAAAACAAACGTATCTATTGGTATGCTCCTGAGAACTATACTCCTGAAGATGAAGTGATTGTTTCAGTTTTGAATACTCCTTATATGCTTTCTCTTACAGAAATGAAACAATTCACGTTGGATGGGATTACTCTACTTGGAGGACGTAATACTGCCATAAAGATCTCTGAAGGAGAAGAAAATCAAATTCTAAACTGTCATATATCAAGCTTCGGAGAAGATGCCATGCATATCAACGGAGGTAAAAAACATACAATAAAAGGATGCTTACTCGAACAATTCGGTTGTAGCGGAATCAAGGCAAATGGTGGAGACCGTAAGACACTGACTCCGGCAGACTATCTAATAGACAACAACATCATACAAAACTTCTCTTTGTTTAGCCACACTTATCAACCGGCTATACTGATTCAAGGCGTAGGTGCGACCATCAAAAACAATCAGATGAGAGGTTCAACCTCCTCTGCCATCCGCGTAGAAGCAAATGATGTACTGATTGAATACAACCATTTTTCCGACTTGGTACGTGAAAGCGATGATCAAGGAGGTTTGGACATGTTCTACAATTATTCATTGCGTGGCCTTATTATCCGTTACAATTATTGGGAAAATATTCTTGGAGGCACTGAGCATGGAGCAGCAGCCATCCGTTTTGACGATGCCATTTCCGGAGAAAAGGTATATGGAAATGTATTCTTCAACTGTGGTTCAAAACGATTTGGAGCAGTCCAAATCCATGGAGGAAAAGATAATTATGTGGAAAATAATTTGTTTTATAAATGCCATGCCTCTGTTAGTTTCTCTCCTTGGACCAAGAAAAAATGGCATGAGCTTATTCGTGCAGAAAAATCTTATAACAGAATGTACAAAGAGGTTGATATCAATTCAGATGTATATCAGACCCGTTATCCGGAATTAAAAGACTCATTGAATGCGAATATCAACGTAAACCATATCTACAATAACCTATTAGTAGGTTGTACAAAAGAGATTATACATAAAAGTCCTAAAGAAGAAAAGATCGATGTACAATCCATTCTAAAAAATAACACAAACATAGAATCAACCGATAAAGAATTAGCTTATTACTTACAAGATTCTGTATTAAAAAGTCATGGATTAAAACCCATACCATTCTCTGCTATAGGACCTAAAGGAAATATTTACGAAGAGATTGCAAATAACGAATAAGAATATAACAAATAACAACAATCTAAAGTATGTAAATTATTTTATACCTTTGCATGCCTATACAGGATTAACAAGAAAAAACTTTATATAATTATAAAAAAATGGCAAAAGAGCTAAAAGAACTGACTTCAAGAAGTGTGAGCTACTCACAGTGGTATCAGGATTTGGTGATCAAAGCAGACTTAGCAGAAAACTCTGCTGTACGTGGTTGTATGGTTATCAAACCTTATGGATATGCAATTTGGGAAAAGATGCAGCGTATCCTTGACGATATGTTTAAAGAAACAGGTCACGTAAATGCTTATTTCCCGTTATTAATTCCTAAATCATTTTTGAGTCGCGAAGCTGAACACGTAGAAGGTTTTGCTAAAGAATGTGCTGTTGTTACTCACTATCGTCTTAAAACAAACAGTGAAGGATCCGGTGTAGTAGTTGACCCTGCTGCAAAATTAGAAGAAGAATTAATTATACGTCCGACTTCGGAAACAATTATTTGGAATACTTATCGTAACTGGATTCAGTCTTATCGTGACCTGCCAATCCTTTGTAACCAGTGGGCAAATGTAATGCGTTGGGAAATGCGTACTCGTTTATTCCTTCGTACCGCTGAGTTTTTGTGGCAAGAAGGACATACGGCACATGCTACTCGCGAAGAAGCTGAAATTGAAGCAAAAAAAATGCAAGAAGTTTATGCGAACTTTGCAGAAAACTATATGGCAATGCCTGTTGTTAAAGGTGTTAAATCAGCAAGTGAACGTTTTGCCGGAGCATTAGATACCTATACGATAGAAGCAATGATGCAGGATGGTAAAGCACTTCAAGCCGGTACATCTCACTTCTTAGGACAAAACTTTGGTAAAGCATTTGATGTAACATTCATCGACAAAAACGGTAAAAATGATTACGCTTGGGCTACATCATGGGGTGTTTCTACTCGTTTGATTGGAGCATTGATCATGTCTCACTCTGATGACAACGGTTTGGTATTACCTCCTAAATTGGCTCCTATTCAGGTTGTGATTGTTCCTATTTATCGTAGTGCAGAACAGTTGGCTCAGATCAGTGAAAAGGTGAACAGCATCATGACTAAGTTGAAAGCCTTAGGTATTTCGGTTAAATTTGACGATGCTGATAACAAAAAACCAGGATGGAAATTCGCTGAATATGAATTAAAGGGAGTTCCTGTTCGTTTGGCAATGGGTGGTCGTGACTTGGAAAACAATACGATCGAAGTAATGCGTCGTGACACATTGACAAAAGAAACAGTAACTTGTGATAATATCGAAACATACGTTCAAAACTTATTGGAAGAAATCCAACAGAACATCTTCCAGAAAGCGTTGAATCATCGTGCAGAAAACACCATTTCTGTTGATACATATGATGAATTTAAAGAAAAGATTGAACAAGGTTATTTCATCATGGCTCATTGGGATGGAACTGCTGAAACAGAAGAATTGATTAAAAACGAAACCAAAGCAACAATCCGTTGTATTCCTTTAGAAGGAGATAAAACACCGGGAACTTGTATGGTTACAGGTAAACCATCAGCACAACGTGTTTTATTCGCACGTGCTTACTAAGCCAAGCTAGTAACATTGTAATAGCATTATACGAAAAGGTTAGCAGATTCATTTTTGCTAACCTTTTCTTTTTCCAATTACATCGGACCTATTTTGAAATACATCGGATGTAATTGAAAATAGGTCCGATGTAATTTTTACTATCATTCTTAAAATTCCAGTCGATTATTCAATCGTTTTTTCTATCTTTGGAAAAATGAAAAAACAACCGACTTATGGAATTAATTCTTCCTACCAATCAAAACACATCTGCTCCTATTACTTTTGATTCCAAAGTTTTAGTAGTTATTGGAGCTAATGGCTCTGGAAAAACTTCTTTTGGTAAAGATTTATTTAAACGATATACTGAATCCGCTGTATGGATATCAGGTATGCATTCACTCTTTATCAATAGCGAAGAAAGCAGTAGTACAACTGAGGGGAATGAATTAACAAGACTTCAATCCATGATTACAGAAAGGTTGTTCATGCCTCGTTTATCGGATTATGAAAAGCTTATTCTTCATCTGCAAACAGAAGAATTTGAATTAGCAGTTCAATTTAAGGACTCAAGTAAAATCAATCCGGAATTACGCCCTCCTCTTACCAAAATTGATCGTATTCAGACAATTTGGGAAAAGATGTTTCCTCACAATCGATTGGTTCGGAAGTCTGGTTTTATAGAATTAGCTTCAACTAAGATTATAGGAGATTCCTATACTGCCGGACGAATGAGTGACGGAGAAAAAATTGTATTCTATCTAATCGGAGCAATACTATGTGCTCCTACTAATGCTTTATTGATTATTGAAGAGCCCGAAATACTACTTCATGACTCCATCAAAACAACATTATGGGATGAAATCGAAGCAATACGTCCAGATTGTACTTATGTATATTTGACTCACGATATCGATCTAGCCTCATCACGTAAAAACAGTAAACGTCTATGGATACGTTCTTTCAATGCTGATGCCAAAATATGGGATTATGAGTTAATTGAAAGTAACGATCATTTCCCGGAAGGATTGTATATGGAGATTTTAGGAAGCCGTAAACCAATCCTATTTATCGAAGGAACAGACAGCAACAGTATAGATAGTCGACTTTATCCTTTTATATTTCCAGACTATAAGGTTAAACCTATGGGTGGTTGTCAGAAAGTCATTGAAACAACCAAAGCATTTTCTCAATTGAAAGATTTTCATACGTTAGAATCAAAAGGGATTGTCGATCGTGATAGACGTACCGAAGGGGAAATCGCTTATCTGCGTGAACAACAGATTTATGTACCCTATGTAGCAGAAGTTGAAAACTTACTCATGTTAGAACCGGTCATAAAAACTGTCGCTAGCAGACTAATGAAAGATCCGGAAGAAATATTCAATCAAATCAAGGAGAATGTCATTAAGCTTTTCATCAAAGACATGGAAAGCCAAGTATTGCTACATGCGCGCCATCGGGTACAGAAGAAATTAGAGAAAGTATTAAATCTCAAATTAAACAGTATAGAAGAATTGACAGAGCATGTAGAAAATATATACGAGACCATTCATGTCGAATCTATTTATAATGAATTGAAAAAACAATTCACTCATTATGCTGATACAGGAAATTATCAAGAGATCCTTCGAGTCTACAACCAAAAAGGGATGTTACCACAATCTCAATTATGTAAGATCTGTGGTATAAACAACAAAGAAAGTTATTTAAACTTGATACTTTCCATATTAAAAGAGAATAAAGAAGATGCTCATATCATACGAACTGCTATAAAAGAATGTTTAGGAGCATAAAAAAATCGGATAAAATAAGAGATATATCCATAAAAAATTGTTCTTTTGCAGTTTAATATAAACGTTTAGCTTAGGGCAAAGCTCTTTTTTACTTTATAACTATGCGTACACCGAATCTTCAATACCTTTACCTGCAAAAGCCGGTAACAATGGTTATTGTCATTTGTATTATCTCCGTTCTTCCATGGATTGGTTTAGGTGATTTTTCAACGAAAGGAGAACCTCGTGAAGCCGCAGTTGCTGTTTCTATGCTTGAAAGCGGGAACTGGATTTTACCTCAAGTTTATGCAAATGAGTTTGCTTATAAACCCCCATTAGCACACTGGTTAATGGCTGTTGCATCTTTACCACAAGGTTATGTATCAGAATTCACATCTCGTCTCCCATCAGCATTGGCTTTCATTTTATTAATAGGATTTACCCTCCTCTTTTTTGGGAAACGGCTTCGATTCCAACAAGCATTTATTGCAACGTTGTTACTTATCACTTGTCTAGAAATACACCGAGCGGCCATGACTACACGAGTAGATATGCTACTCACAACTTTTATGGTTATTGGCTTATATCAACTCTATCGATGGGAAGATTTGTTTGAATTGAAAGGACTTCCAATCTCTATTCCATTCTTATTGGGTTGTGCAGTATTGACTAAAGGTCCTGTAGGCATCATTCTGCCCCTTTTTGTTTTCGGAGTCTATTTACTTATGCTTCGCAAATACTCTTATTTGGAAATATGTAAAGTATTGATATATGCCGGTGTCTCATCCCTATTTTTACCTATGATATGGTATGTAGCAGCATGGAAACAGGGAGGAAATGAATTCTTAGATGTCGTATTGGCTGAAAATTTCGGACGTTTCTTTCACTTAAATACGCCTAATATTCATTATAATTTAGGACATGAGAATGGGGTTTGGTATAATTTTATGACCTTAGCAGCCGGATTTATCCCTTGGACTATTTTCTTCTTTTTCTCTCTATTCGGATTAAAAATACAGAAATCCGGAAAATCAGTCAAAGACTTGTTAAGAAACAGTTGGAACCACATACTGAATATGGAAAAAGAGAAGTTGTTCAGTTTGGTTGCATTAGTTTGTATCCTATTCTTTTATTCCATCCCATCAAGCAAACGAAGTGTTTATTTGATGCCGGCTTATCCTTTCATTGCCATTTTTTTAGCGCAATATGCACTCTATATAACAGAATACCGGACAAGGGTCACTCGTATTTTTGCCGGATTCCTTGCAATTATCACCACCTCGGTTCTAAGTATCATCGGATTAACCATGGCAGGATTGATTCAACCGGAACAGATAGCGAGCCGATATATCCATCGTCAGGCAACATTAGAGACTGTGGAATATGTCACCCGGATGTTTACACCCCCATGTGGACTGACCATCTGTATTTTATTAGCCGTTTTAGCTATTCTCATCAGTGTATACTACCAAATGAGTAAAAAGATAAATATCAAAATCCTATACGCTACTATAGCTCTGACATTCACTATCAACCTGCTAATAGATGGTGTGGTAATGCGCGGGATCCGTATAGGTAGCTCTGCACAGCCCTTTGCCAAACAGGTTCAACAAACATATCCTTTAGATGAGACTAACATGTATGTAATGAATGACCTAAAGACTTATGCCAATCTATACGGGTTAAACTTCTATCTTGGGAATAAGTTTCATAATTTTGAGCAGACGCTTCCTGCCAATGGTTATCTTTTCTGTACATCTAAAGACTTTGAAAAGATTCAAAAGAATTATGAGGCCACCTACATCTTTGAACCTTTAACCTCCACTCCTAACATCATTGCCGATGTTCGAGATAAAATCATACTCTGTAGTTTCATAAAGAATTAAATAAGAAAAAAGCCAGGGATAAATAGACATCACCTTTCTATGTAATTACAGAGTAAGATGTTATAAGTTCAAGATAAACATATCCAAATCCTTAGCTTTACCCTTTTGTTTATGAATCTTTTCATACAAACGCGTACGAACCATATATATATAGTTTGTGCTAACCTCCAATAGACGGGCGATTTGGGCTGGGGGTATTTGTATCTTTATTAAACAACAAATTTTGAGTTCAGTTAAAGATAGTTTTTCGTATTTGGTTTTTAAACGGGAGATAAAAGATAGTTCTTCTTGATTTAATAAATCAAATAATTGTTGCCAATCTTCTATGTCTGGATGCCAATCGTCAAGAGATGTTTGAAACTTCAAAATAATCGGTTGGTTTATGAATGGATGAACATCAACCGGTTGAGAGAGGTTAGATTGTTTGGTTTGTTGCTTTCTTCGCCATATGCAGTAACAAATTCCAATTAAAATGCAACCAAACAGGGCTAATGCCATAAGTGAGTATTTGTTTTGTTTCTTCTGATTGGTTAGTTGCGTTTGTAACTGTTCCAAGCTCAGCTTGTTCTTTTCATTTAAAATTGGAATTGTATGGGTGTATTTATTTACCGAATCTTGAAAAGTTTCGTATAAGGTATTATACTTAGCTACTTTT
>JAFYOM010000358.1 GCA_017560165.1 Parabacteroides sp. | reverse complement strand
CCAAGATCGAAGATTTAAGGCATTAAGGTGGTTATAGCGTTGGGGATCCACCTCTTCCCATTCCGAACAGAGAAGTTAAGCCCAACCACGCCGATGGTACTGCGTAAAAGTGGGAGAGTAGGTAGCCGCCGTTTTAGAAAATAGAAGGATTAGTCGTAAGATTAGTCCTTCTTTTTTTTGTATGTGTGTGTTTGCTTAAAGAAACGAAAGAGAAATCTTTTATAAAAGAAGCACTAATAAATAAAAAGAGTCAGTAACAATGATACTAACTCTTTTTATTTGTTGTATTTAGCTTAGATATGGATTAGAATAAATTTCAATATAGATTTTGGTAACAGATTCTTATATTATGATATACCTAAAAGATAGCTTAAGTATTTTATAATGTTGTTTGATATATGATGGCTGTTCCTAGGTAAAAACTTAGTTCACATAATAAAAATAAAGCTCCACAACAATCTCCGGTGTAACCTTGTATTTGTTTATTTATATATGAACTTACAAGAAAAAAAAGGATTATAGGAAATGGAATTGCTAACAGATAGAGATTGTTAGGAAGCCATAGTAGAGGAATTAAAGCAGATATGAAACAAATTATAAGTTCTTTATGGCTCATTCTATTATAGATGGTTTTAGATTTAGCCTCCTCTTCTTTACGTGCGTAAGGTAACTTGTTTATGATCATACTAGCAACTCCTTTGGAAAAAGGATCGGCTGCCAACATGACACTTCCAAGGATTGTCAAAGGGAGACTATTTAATGATGTATATAGAAGACCGAAATAAAAAATTAAACCAATTACTCCATAACTGCCAATATGTGAATCTTTCATGATAGAAAGAATTCGGTCTTTAGTATTCCCTCCTCCAAAACCGTCGAAAAAATCAGCAAGTCCATCTTCATGTAGGCAACCTGTTATGAATAGGCGCGTTATTATTGCTAATAATAATGCAATATTGGTGGGAAGCATGAGTGAACTTATATAAAGGACAAGGACTGATAATCCTGCAGTTAACCATCCAACTAAGGGCCAATAACTAACTACATGCTTAAAATATTCAGAAGGGACTTGCGCTAATCGCCAAAAAGGTAATCGGGTAAAAAATATAAAAGCAGAGAGGATAGAATACATTTGATGAATCTTTGATAAATTGTTAGAAATATTTCGTTATGGCTGCTTGTTGAAAACTATGCATTTCATTTATCATGCGAACAGCTGAATCTATGATAGGATATGCACAAATTGCTCCCGTCCCTTCTCCTAAGCGTAAGCCTAAGGATAAAATAGGTTTGGCTTGTAAGTATTCCAATACAAGTCTATGACCAGACTCATCACCACAATGCCCGAATATACAATAAGAAAACATTTCGGGATAGAGTTTAGAAGCTGCTAATACGCAATTAGTCATAATAAAACCATCAATCAGAATAGTCATTTTAAGTTCAGCAGCTCGTAACATACCTCCTACGGCCATCACCATTTCGTAACCTCCAAAATAACGCATGATATCTTTTGTACTATAATCTCCTTGATAGTGATTCAATGCTTGACTTAGAATGTTATATTTGTGTGTTATTCCTTTTTTATCCAATCCGCTTCCAGCTCCTACGCAATCAATCAATGGTATTTGAGTCAGACAGCTCATCCACATACTGGAGGCTGCTGTATTACCCACTCCCATTTCTCCGAAGCTGATGATGTTACAACCTGAATGAAAACAGTCTGTGACAATATCTGCTCCGTATTGAATTGCTAAATCCATTTCTTCATGTGTCATTGCTGGTTCATGAAGAAAGTTTCGTGTTCCTTTTCTTATTTTGCGGTTGATGAGTTGGGGCATTTCTGGAAAATCAAAGTCTACACCTCCGTCTATAATTTTCAAGTCAAAGCCATGTTGACGGGAAAGAAAACAGATACCTGCCCCTCCATTTAAGAAATTATGAATTACTTGACGTGTTACCTCTTTAGGGGATTTACTTACTCCTTCATCAGCAATCCCATGATCAGATGCATAAATTACATTAGTAGGATGTAATAGTGCAGGAGATAAGGTTTGTTGAATCATTCCGATTTGTAAAGCAATCTCTTCCAATCTACCCAAAGAGTTTTTAGGCTTTGTTAAATTGTCAATTTTATTTTGTAAAGCACTTATAATAGTTGTATCTGGCTTTTGTATTTGAAAAGAAAGCATATAGGAAATCTTATATTATTTAATTTTTAAAGGGATTCCACTAACCATGAGAATAACCTCATTTGCTTTGGAAGCGATGTATTGATTCATCCAACCTTGTAAATCTGTAAACTTACGTTGGATTTCGTCGGGAGATACTCCTCCTAAGCCTATTTCGTTTGTGACAAAAATCAAATAAGCATTTTGTTGGATGAGTTTGTCAAATTCACTTTTTAATTCAGCTAATGATTGATCTCTGTCTCCTTTGTTGTCAAAAAAGAAATTTGTACACCAAAGGGTTACACAATCAATGACAACGACACGCCCTTCTATCTCACATTGACTTAAAAATTTCTCTTCCTCTATATTGGTCCATTCTGGACCTCTATCTGCCTGGTGACGTAAAACACGTTGGCGAAATTCTTCGTCCCATACGCGAGAAGTCGCTAAATAGGTCGGATGAGAAGATAAAGATAGGGCAAGTTGCTGAGCATAATTACTTTTTCCAGAACGTTGTCCTCCGGTTATTAATACAATGTGTTTATTTACCATGTTTTATTGATCTTTTGATCTGAAACGTTTCGCTTTATTAGCAGGATTATTACGACTAGTTTTGCGTAAAGCCGCAGATTTAGGTGATGCTGCTAAACGTTGTGCAACAGCTGAACGTCCTAAAGATTTTCCGAACTTAGGTTGTAAAGCCTCTTTTAATATTGTTTTATCAATTCCTTTAACTTGAGGTTCTCCTTTTCGTTTTTCTGCTTCACGAGCCGCATGGCGAGCTGCAGCATATTTATTATATTTAACGTATTTGCCTGGACGTAAACCTTTATTTCCTTTAGGTTTTGCTATTCCCTCTTTTTGTGTGCTTTGAATATTTTCTTTTTTTACTTTTTGAGTAGGTATATCAAATTCGACCTCCAGTTTAGAGCTGTTGGCACGTGCTTGTTCAAGAGTACGTTTACTTATTTTGATTTGGAGATCATCAATCATGACGATGTCATTTTCATTTACTCGTTGACCTATATGAGGTTGTTTCCCGTTGACGGTGACATGTCCCTCTTCAATATATTTATCTGCTTCTCTGCGAGAACAAATACCAGAATCACTAATTAATTTATTTAAACGAATGTCCATTCTGAAATAATAAAATTGTTATACTAAATGACAAAGGTAAAAATATATTTTGATACTCCTTTTTATAACCGTGTTAGATTATAAATTACATTCTAGATAATTCAATTTATATCGGATGTACAAGGATTAAAATTCTTCTACTTATTTTTTTGAAAATGTTACTAACTTAATTATCTTTGTTGTATGCTAAGGATAATAACTCATATTGAACGTTTGCTGTTGGTGCATGATTGTGTGATTGTACCAAAGTTTGGAGGTTTTGTTTTACAGTCAATTCCGGCTCAGCAAGTAGAAATGTATGCTTTTCGTCCCTCTCGAAAAGAGTTGAGATTTAATGTGACTTTGCAGCATAATGATGGTTTACTTTCTGAATCTTATATGCAAATGTATGCAGTTAATTATACTCAAGCACAATTGATGTTGGAAGAGGATGTTGCTGAAATGAAAAGAGAATTACAGCGACATAAAAAAATGTCTATGGGCTCCTTGGGCTCTTTTCGAACAGGAGAAGAGGGACAGCTTATTTTTCAACCATCTGAAACCGAGTTGTTTAGTATTGATACATATGGTTTGCCTACATTCTATTTTCCAACATTATCATCTTTGCGTATTGCAGAGCAAAACGAGGTTCCACAATTGACTGTTACTCCGGAAAAGAAAGATATATTCTATATACCGGTTAGTCGTAGATTGATTCGTGTTGCGGTTGCGTCAGTTGCAGCTGTTGCTTTATTTTTATTGGTCTCTACTCCGGTAGAAGATGTAAATAAAGATGTTTACACGGCTAGTTTCGTTCCAAAAGAGGTTGTTTTGCCAGTAGAGGCTAAGGTTGATATCTTGGTTGAAAATGAAACGAAGGATACTATTGAGGTTAAAGATAAAGTGGAAATAGCCGAAAAGATTGTTGTTCATGAGATAAAAAAAGAGGAGCCGACTCCTGTACGTGTAAAGACAATAACTTCTGAAACTATAACGAAGAAATCAGTGCCTGTAAAGAAAGAAATGGTCAGCCAACCAAAACCTAAGATGTATCATATTGTGATTGCTAGTTTCCCTGATGAATCACAAGCAGATGCATTTATTGCTAAGGTGGATCGTCGTGAATGTAAGAATGTCAGCAAAGTAGTTCGTGATGGAAAATATCGTATTTATGCTGATAAATTTAATAATCGGAAAGAGGCGGAGTCTTATATGACTAACCTTCGCGCTAATCCGAAATATAAAGATGCTTGGTTGTATATTTGTCGTTGAAGTTGTTCTGGAAATTTCATATATAAAAAGAGCAAAGCCATTTGGTTTTGCTCTTTTTGTGTGAAATGTTTGTTTTGGTTTTTTTATATAGTTTTCTACTCTTTTTCTTCGTTGGATTTAGATGAACGTCTCTTTTTTAATCGACCTGCCTTTCGTAAAGCTTGATCTAATAGGTATAGAATCTGTCCGTTGGTGCTTCGAAATTCATCTGCAGCCCAAGATTCGATTGATTCCATCATCTCGGTGTCTATGCGTAAGATGAAGTTTTTTGTTGCATTGACATTCTCTTTTTTAGCCATGTAAGTTTGGTTTATTGATAAAGTGTACCGGTGTTGACAACTGGTTGAGCTGCTTCATCTGCGCAAAGTACAACTAATAAATTGCTGACCATTGCAGCTTTCTTTTCTTCATCTAAATCAACAATTTGATTCTCTTTTAATTTGTTAAGAGCTAAATTAACCATGGATACGGCTCCTTCCACAATCTTTTCTCGTGCAGAAATAACAGCTGTTGCTTGTTGGCGACGGAGCATGACTGCTGCGATTTCTGGAGCATAGGCTAAATAGTTGATTCGAGCTTCTACTACTTCCATGCCGGACATGGCTAAACGTTCGTTTAGTTTGAGAACTAATTGTTCGTTAATCTCTTCGCTGCTATCACGTAATGTTAATTCTTTATTTTCATTGTCGTCGTTATCATAAGCGTATTGACCTGCTACCTGACGTAAAGCTGCATCACTCTGTATTTTGACAAAACTTTCAAATGCATTCATACGTTGTGCAAGATTTGTTCCTCCAATATTGGTATTGGCTGCAGATGTAGACATTGTTTCTGAGTCAATCTCAAACATCGCTTTATAGGTATCTTTAAGTCGCCAAACTAAAACTAGACCGATTAATATTGGATTACCTGTTTTGTCATTTACTTTGATTGGTTCTGCATATAAGTTTCTTGCACGTAAAGAAAGTTTCTTTTTTGTAAGAAATGGGTTTACCCAAAAATAACCTGTCTGACGAAAAGTCCCTTTGTATTTTCCGAAGAAGATCATGCATAAAGCTTCGTTTGGCTCAATCATAGAGAATCCGGCCCATACGATACACCATAAAATAATAAATACAATCGTGGTTGTAAGTGCTAATTCGAATGGAGTGAAAAACCATGTAAAAGTGATAATGGCCGGTATGAGTATTAATTGCACGAATAACATGAGGAATCCATTGATTACCTTTCCATTGAAATTGATTTCTTTCATATTAGAACTGATTTATATATGATATTATTATGATATCACAAATATAAAATATTATTTATTGTAATTGCAAATAAAAGATGAACTTTTTTTATTTGTTACTAAATATTCTATAGCTTTGTCTCATTGAAAAATATAATACCATTGGATTTTCATTTAGACACTGATAATAAAGAGTTTCAAGATGCATTACAATTGATAACTCATACCCGCCAATCTGTTTTTCTGACAGGAAAAGCAGGTACGGGTAAGTCTACTTTCTTAAAATATATTTGTGCTCATACTAAAAAGAAGTATGTTGTATTGGCTCCTACAGGAATTGCTGCTATAAATGCAGAGGGTGTTACGTTGCATTCTTTCTTTAAATTACCTTTCCGCCCGATACTTCCGGATGATCCGGATCTAAGTTTAAAAAACGGGCGAATTTTTGACTTTTTTAAATATACAAAGAAACATAGAAAGTTGATTGAGGAGATCGAATTGATTATTATCGATGAGATTTCAATGGTTCGGGCAGATATTGTAGATTGTGTTGATCGTATTTTGCGTGTCTTTTCTGGTAATATGCGTTTGCCTTTTGGTGGTAAACAACTCTTGTTTGTAGGAGATGTTTTTCAGTTAGAACCGGTAGTACCTTCGGATCAAAAAGAAATTCTTAGTTTATTTTATTCGAGCCCCTTCTTTTTTTCGGCTCGGGTATTTAAAGAAATTAATTTGGTGCCTATAGAATTGCAAAAGGTTTATCGACAAACAGATCCTGTTTTTATCCATGTACTGGATCGTATTCGGAATAATGAGGCTCGAAAACAGGAGTTAGATACGTTGAATGCTCGATATTTCCCTCATTTTTCGCCTCGTAATGAAGACATGTATATCACTTTAGCTACTCGTCGGGATCAGGTTGATTATATTAATGAACAGAAATTGAAAGAATTACCTGGCGAAGAATTTGTCTCTTATGGAAAGATTGAAGGAGATTTCCCAGAGTCTTCATTGCCTACTCAATTGAATCTCTCTATTAAAGAGCAGGCGCAAGTTATATTTATTGATAATGACTATGAACGACGGTGGGTTAATGGAACCATTGGTATGGTTTCGGGGATTGATGAAAATGGAAATGTATATGTGTTATTGGAAGATGGACGGGAATATTTGGTAGAACCAACTTCTTGGCGGAATTATAAATATAAATATAACGAAAAGGAGAAAAAGGTAGAGGAGGAGATTGTCGGTACGTTTGAACAATTACCGATTCGATTAGCTTGGGCTATTACGGTTCATAAAAGTCAAGGTTTAACTTTTAGTCGAGTAGTCGTTGATTTGACAGGAGGTGTTTTTGCAGGTGGGCAAACTTATGTGGCTTTAAGCCGTTGTACCTCTTTAGATGGCCTAGTTTTGAAAAGTCGTATTTCTCCGCAAGATATTTTTATACGAAAAGAGATTGTTCAATTCAGCCAAATGTTTAATGATAGGCAGTTGATTGAAAATAGTTTACGAGAAAGTGAAGCAGAATTGTTATATACTCGTGCTGCCCGTAGTTGGAAAATGGGAAATATGAAGGATGCAGTAGAAACTTTTGCTTCGGCAGTGAATAAACGAAATGAGTTAGATAAACCGGAAATCCAGCGTTTACTTCGTTTGAAATTGCAGGCCGTCAATACACAAAAAGAACAGATAAAACATCTAAAAGAGGAGTTGCAAGCACAACGTGAAATATTGAAAGAGTATGCTTATGAATATTATTTGATGGGAAATGAATGTGTAACAAAAGCACATGATTTAAATGCTGCCATTCGCTCTTTTGATAAAGCTTTAAAATTATATCCGGAATATGTAGATGCTTGGGTACGAAAGGGTGTGACACTTTTGAGTATAGGAGAAGATTATCAGGCTCTTGTGTGTTTAAAAGAGGCTGTTCGTTTAAATCCACAATCTTTTAAAGCCCGTTATAATAGAGGTAAAGTTTTTTTACAGTTAAAATATTATGAAGAGGCTGTTTCTGATTTATTGAAAGCTGTAGAATTAAGGCCGAAACATATTGCCGCGCATGAATATTTGGCAGAATCCTATTTACATATAGGAGAGAAAAAATTGGCACAACGTCATCAAGATATAGCAGATGCTCTTCGAGGTGGAAATTATAATTAAAAATCGCAATTCATACCCGGAGAGAATGCTAACTGACTTTTTGTGTGTTTGATTTCAATTTTATTTTCTCTTGCTAACCAACCGATAGCAGACCATAGTTCAGCTTCTGGTAAAGCTGTTGCTTTTTTTAATTCATCAAAACTATGACTACCTTCATCTAATAATAAATTGCAAATAGTTCCTGCGTTTAATCCAATTGTTCCTTTATTCATATTTTTTATTTTCTTCCGTAATTAATAACAAGAATGTGAAATAAAAGGATTAATAAAAAGAGAATTTTATGAAGTTTTAAATGTTTGAAGAGGTTTATCTCTAAAAGGCGTTAAAAACGATTATATTTTCAATCTGTTTTCATTTGTGTTCCTGCTTATTTATTCTATCTTTGTTCTTTATTAATTAATATACAGTGAAATAATTACTAATACCAGTATTCAAATAAATAAGATTATGGCAGAATTAAAAGAAAAGCTCTTCTCTGAATTCGCCCCTGTAACCACAGAGGAATGGATGGCTAAAATTACAGCCGACTTAAAAGGGGTGCCATTTGAGAAAAAACTTGTTTGGAAGACAGGTGAAGGATTTAATGTAAATCCTTTTTACCGTGCAGAAGACATTGAAGGTTTAAAAACAACTGAATCCCTTCCTGGTGAATTCCCTTACGTTAGAGGTACAAAGAAAGATAATAATTGGGAAGTACGCCAGAATATTGAAGTTTCTTGTTTTAAAAGTGCAAATGAAAAAGCACTTGATATATTGAATAAAGGTATCACATCTCTTGGATTTAAGATTAAAGGATCTGATGTGAATGCTGAAAATATAACAGCTTTGCTTCAAGGAATTTGTCCTGAGTGTGTAGAGTTGAACTTTGAAACATGTATTTGTAAGTCTGAATTATTAATCGGTATCTTGGCAGACTATTTCAAGAATATTGGTGCTGATTTGGATAAATGTAAAGGTTCAATAGCCTATGATGCATTTAAGAAACCATTACTTAGAGGTAAAAGTAATGAAAATTGGATTGAACAGGCTAGTGCAGTGTTGAAAGCAGGAGCTGCTCTTCCAAAATATAGCGTATTGGCTGTTAATGCTTATTACTTCAATGATGCAGGAGCTTATATTTCCCAAGAATTAGGATATGCGTTGGCTTGGGGTAATGAATTGTTGGCTAAGTTAACAGAGGCTGGTTTTGATGCGAAAGAAGTAGCTAAGAATATCAAATTTAATTTTGGTATCAGTTCAAACTACTTCATGGAAATCGCAAAATTCCGTGCGGCTCGTTGGTTGTGGGCTCAAATTGTAGCAGCTTATAATCCATCTTGTCAGTGCGCTTGTAAAATGAATGCACATGCGTTGACTTCTAAATGGAATATGACTATTTATGATGCTCATGTGAATTTGTTGCGTTCTCAGACAGAAGCAATGTCTGCAGCGATTGCAGGAGTTGACTCTATTACTGTACGTGCTTTCGATGAAACTTATCAAACTCCAGATGATTTCTCTGAACGTATTGCTCGTAATCAACAATTGTTATTGAAGGAAGAATGTCATTTTGATAAAGTAGTTGATCCTTCTGCTGGTTCTTATTATGTAGAAGTGTTAACAAACTCATTGGCTGATGTGGCATGGAAATTATTCTTGGACGTAGAAGAAAAAGGTGGCTTTGGTGCTGAAGTAATAGCCGGTGAAATTCAAAAAGCAGTTAATGCATCAAATGACGCTCGTAAGAAAGCTGTTGCAACCCGTCGTGAAATCTTATTAGGTTCTAACCAGTTCCCGAATTTTACAGAAGTTGCTGCTGAAAAGATTCAAGAAGTTTCTGCTTGTTGTTGTGGTGATACTCAAAATTGTGGTGAAGTAACGATTACTTCTCTTGATTTCTCACGTGGAGCATCTGAATTTGAGGCTTTGCGATTGGCGACAGAAAAGAGTGGTAAGACTCCTAAAGTATTCATGTTGACAATCGGAAACTTGGCTATGCGTTTGGCTCGTTCTCAATTCTCTTCAAATTTCTTTGCTTGTGCAGGTTATAAGGTTATTGATAACTTAGGATTTGAAACTGTTGAAGCTGGTATTGAAGCTGGTATTGAAGCTGGTGCTGAAATTATCGTTCTTTGTTCAAGTGATGATGAATATGCAGAATTTGCTCCGGCTGCATTTAAAGCTTTGGCTGGACGTGCAGAGTTTGTCGTTGCTGGAGCTCCGGCTTGTATGGAAGACTTGAAAGCACAAGGTATTGATCAATTTATAAATGTGAAGAGTAATGTACTTGAAACATTAAAGGCATTCAACACTAAATTAGGAATCGCTTAAGTAGAATAATCATGAGACCAGATTTTAAAAATATAGATATTAAGAATGCCGGATTTGCAGCTCAGAATGCTGCGGAATGGGCAAAAGCCAATGGTATTGAAGCCGATTGGAAGACACCTGAGCAGATTCAGGTAAAACCTGTTTATACAAAGGAAGATTTGGAAGGTATGGAGCATTTGAATTATGCTTCTGGTTTACCTCCATATTTGCGTGGTCCGTATAGTGGTATGTACGCTATGCGTCCTTGGACAATCCGTCAGTATGCAGGATTCTCTACAGCAGAAGAATCTAATGCTTTTTATCGTCGTAACTTGGCATCTGGACAAAAAGGTTTGTCTGTTGCTTTCGACTTGGCTACACATCGTGGCTATGATGCAGATAACGAACGTGTAGTTGGTGACGTTGGTAAAGCGGGGGTTTCTATCTGTTCTTTGGAAAATATGAAAGTATTATTTGATGGTATTCCATTGAATAAGATGTCTGTTTCTATGACAATGAATGGTGCTGTTCTTCCGGTTATGGCATTTTATATCAATGCTGGTTTGGAACAGGGTGCTAAGTTAGAAGAGATGGCAGGTACTATCCAGAATGATATTTTGAAAGAGTTCATGGTGCGTAATACATATATTTATCCACCAGAATTCTCAATGCGTATTATTGCTGATATTTTTGAATATACTTCACAGAAGATGCCGAAGTTCAATTCTATCTCTATCTCTGGTTATCACATGCAGGAAGCTGGTGCAACAGCAGATATTGAAATGGCTTATACTTTGTGTGATGGTTTGGAATATCTTCGTGCCGGTGTAAATGCTGGTATTGATATTGATGCATTTGCTCCTCGTTTATCATTCTTCTGGGCTATCGGTATGAACCACTTTATGGAGATTGCAAAGATGCGTGCTGCTCGTATGTTGTGGGCGAAGATTGTAAAGAGTTTTGGAGCAAAAAATCCGAAATCTTTGGCTTTGCGTACACATAGCCAGACTTCAGGTTGGTCATTGACAGAACAGGATCCGTTTAATAACGTAGGTCGTACATGTATTGAAGCTATGGCTGCAGCATTAGGCCATACACAATCTTTACATACAAATGCGTTGGATGAAGCGATTGCTTTACCTACTGATTTCTCAGCTCGTATTGCTCGTAATACTCAGATTTATATTCAGGAAGAAACAAAGGTTTGTAAAGAAATCGATCCATGGGCTGGTTCTTATTATGTAGAATCATTGACAAACGAATTGGTACATAAAGGTTGGGCATTGATTCAGGAAATCGAAAGTATGGGTGGTATGGCAAAAGCTATTGAAACCGGTCTTCCAAAGATGCGTATTGAAGAGGCTGCTGCTCGTACACAAGCTCGTATCGACTCAGGTATCCAGACTATCGTAGGTGTTAATAAATATCGTTTAGCTAAAGAAGATCCGATTGATATTCTTGAAATTGACAATACTGCTGTACGTAATGAACAGATTGAATTGTTGAATACTTTACGTGCAAACCGTGATGAAGAAGCTGTTAAGAAAGCTTTGGCAGACATTACAGAATGTGTTCGTACAAAACAGGGTAATTTATTGGATTTGGCAGTGAAAGCTGCAGGCTTACGTGCTTCATTAGGTGAAATTTCTGACGCATGTGAAGCAGAAGTGGGACGTTATAAAGCAATTATTAGAACAATTTCAGGCGTGTATTCATCAGAAACAAAGAAAGATGCAGACTTCCAGCGTGCATGTGATTTGACTGCTGAGTTTGCGAAGAAAGAAGGTCGTCAACCACGTATTATGATTGCTAAGATGGGTCAAGATGGACATGACCGTGGAGCAAAGGTTGTGGCAACCGGTTATGCAGACTGTGGTTTTGATGTAGATATGGGACCGTTGTTCCAAACTCCGGCAGAAGCCGCTCGTCAGGCAGTGGAAAATGACGTACATGTAATGGGTGTCTCCTCATTGGCTGCAGGACATAAAACATTGGTTCCGCAAGTTATTGAAGAATTGAAGAAGTTAGGTCGTGAAGATATCATCGTAATAGCGGGTGGTGTTATTCCGGCACAAGATTATGATTTCTTGTATAAAGCGGGTGTGGCTGCCGTATTTGGACCGGGTACATCTGTAACTAAGGCTGCTTGCCAGATACTTGAGATCTTATTGAGCGAATAAGTTTATACTTGGTTTTAATGATAAAAAGGACGGGATATCTTTGTATATCTCGTCCTTTTTTGTTTAATCTCTTTTTGATTTGTTTATATTTGTAGCAATATATAAAGACATAAGTATGCAAAGGTTTATGAAGAAAATAAAAGAGAGTTCTCTGTGGATTATTATGAGCCTGCTATTATTTTCTGCTTGTAAAAGTGATGATGAAGTGGAAAATTTATCTGATGAGGGAACGAATGATTGGATTTATAGAGTGATGGATGCCTATTATCTATGGTATGAGGATATACCAGAGAAAAACAATCTGAATTTTTCTCAGTCTCCGGATAAATTTTTTGAGTCATTACTCTCTTCTCAAGATGGAGTAACGTTTGATGGAAAATGGGTTCTATTTTCTTCTATTAAACAGAAAGAGGAAACTACTAAAGGCATTTCTGAATCCGATTCGTATGGATTTGAGTATGCAACATTTAAAGATAATAAAAACTATTATGCTTGGGTTTTATATGTATTACCAGGTTCACCTGCCGCAGATGCCGGATTGAAGCGGGGAGATTGGATTATAGCGATTGATAGTGATACTCCTAATGTAACGAATGTTGAAGCTTTTAGTCAAGGTGGTGCAACCTCTTTTCAATTAGCAGATGCAACAGTCGAAAATAAAACGGTAGTATTTCGTCGGCGTGAGTTAGTAGAGATTGCTTCCTCTCGTGCTGTAGAAAATACACCGTTTCTTAAAGATTCTGTTTATACCATTGGAGGAAAACGTATAGGTTATCTTTTGTATAATGGTTTTACTTCTGGACCGAATGATGAAAATGATCAATATGATGAACAGATGAAAGATTTGTTTATTCGTTTCAAAGCACAACAAGTTCGTGAGTTTGTTTTGGATCTTCGTTATAATCAAGGTGGATTAGTATCGTCTGCTCAGTTGCTAACCTCTTTTTTAGCTCCGGCTGAGGCATTAGGCAAGACCTTTTGTTATATAGAGTATAATAAAAAGCAGGAAGAAAAGAATAGAGAAGAACTTTTATATAAGAATTCTCAATTAGATAATGCAAACTTAGATTTAGATCGTTTATATGTTTTAACCGGATCTACCACTGCTTCGGCTTCAGAAGCTGTTATTAACTGTTTGATACCATACATGGGACGTAGTAATATTATCCTAATTGGAGAGAAAACAGTCGGCAAACGTGTTGGATCTAATGTTTTTGGAAGTAAAGAAAAGTATGGTTGGTTGTTACATCCGATAGTTCTTCGGATATATAATGCAAATCATCAAGCGGATTATGCTAATGGATTTATGCCCGATATGGAGGTGAAGGAGTTGATTGTTGGTAAAACATTGTATCCATTTGGTGATACAAATGAATTACTATTTAAAGAGGCTATTCAACAAATAACTGGAAAACAAAAGAAAAAAAGAACCTCTTATACGATGGTAGAGGATGACTACCTTTATCTAAAACCTTTCTTAAATATGAAGAAAGTAAAAGGATTGATAGATGATTATGATAACCTTGAATGAATAAAAAGATGATAACTTGTTTTATACCATTCGTCTCACAGGAGCAGGTTGCTTTGACTCTGCATGAACTAAAAAAAAGTGAGCAAATTAAACATATATACTTATTAGTAACAGATACTGCAAAGATTGCTGAGATTGGTGAATGTGAATATATTGAAATTGATGCTTTAAATAGCACGTCTGCCTTTCGATCTATTGCTGCACATGTTAATACAAAATTTGCGGTTATTTATACTAAATATACGACATTAGAACCGGGACAGTTTCTTTGGGAACGAATGATTCAAATTGCAGAAGATACGCAAGCAGGGATGTTGTATGCCGATCATTATCAAGTGATAGATGATTGTCGTAAACCTGCTCCTGTGATAGATTATCAGAAAGGTAGTTTACGGGATGATTTTGATTTTGGATCAGTTTTGTTCTTTAATGCAGCTTTATTGAAAAAGGCTGTTGCTGAAATGGATATAGATTATCAATATGCAGGATTGTATGATTTACGTTTGCGTGTATCTGAAAAAGCAGAATTAGTACATATCAATGAATATCTCTATGCAGAAGTAGAGTTAGATACTCGTAAGAGTGGAGAGAAACAGTTTGATTATGTGAATCCAAGAAATCGTGCCGTACAAATTGAAATGGAAAGAGTTTGTACTGCTTATTTAAAACGGATCGGAGGTTATCTTTCTCCTAATTTTGAAACAATCAATTTTAATTCGGGTTCAATATTTTCGGTTGAAGCAACTGTTATCATTCCTGTTCGTAATCGAATTCGTACAATTGAAGATGCTATTCGTTCGGTGTTATCTCAGCAAACAAACTTTTCATACAATTTAATTATAGTAGATAACCATTCAACAGATGGAACTACGGAGATGATTACCAAATATGCAGAAGATAAACGGGTCATTCATGTGATACCGGAACGTACAGATTTAGGTATTGGTGGTTGTTGGAATGTAGGGATTCATCATGCACAATGTGGTAAATTTGTTGTTCAATTGGATAGTGATGATGTTTATAGTGGAACTGATTCCTTACAGAAGATTGTTGATGCATTCTATGAACAGAATTGTGCTATGGTTGTTGGAACTTATCGGATGACAAACTTTCAAATGGAAGAAATTCCTCCCGGTATTATAGACCATCGCGAATGGACTCCAGAGAATGGTCGAAATAATGCATTACGTATTAATGGTTTAGGTGCTCCTCGTGCGTTTTACACCCCTGTGTTGAGAAAGATTAATTTGCCTAATACAAGTTATGGAGAAGATTATGCTTTGGGCTTACGTATCTCTCGTATATGGCAAATTGGACGTATTTATGATGTGTTGTATCTCTGTCGTCGTTGGGAGGATAATTCGGATGCCGCTTTAGATATCGTAAAGATGAATAATCATAATACCTATAAGGATCGTATTCGTACATGGGAATTACAAGCACGTATAGCTTTGAACAAAAGTCATGGGTAAATTAGAACAACAGGTAAAAGAACTTTTGGTTAATCAAAAGCAGACATGGGAACTTGCACGAGATAATTATGTTGCATTGGATAAGATACAGACTCGTCGTTTGAAATATACAGACAGGGATGTTTTATTGCAGTTTAATCCTGAAAGAATACGTTCTTCTGCAGCGAAGGTGGATAAAGCTTCTTTAGATGCTCGTCCTTGTTTCTTTTGTCATAGACCGAAAGAGCAACAAAGTATTATTTATAATAGAGATTTTGAAATATTGGTAAATCCGTATCCTATTTTTCAAGAGCATTTGACAATTCCTTTGTTACGGCATGAACAACAACAGATAAAACCTTATATAGGTGACATGTTGGATATCGCTTGGAATTTACCCTCTTATGCTGTGTTTTATAATGGACCGAAGTGTGGAGCTTCTGCTCCGGATCATATGCACTTTCAAGCTGGTATTTGTAGCGGATTTCCTATTGTTCAAGAATGGAAACAGATTGAAAAACAAGAACTTTGGAATAAAAACGGTGTACAGCTTTATTCGTTGAAAAAAACTCAACCAACCTCTCTCTTCTTTTTGTCTAACGATAAAGAAAAATTGGTGGAATTTTTTGAATCTATTTATGAACTATTGGAGATAAAAGAGAATGAGTATGAACCAAGAATGAATCTCTTGACTTGGATTGAAGATAACCGGTGGGTTATTTGTCTGTTCCCTCGTCAGGAATCACGTCCTTCATGTTTTTATAAGGAGGGAGAAGCTAATATCTTGGTTAGTCCAGCAACTGTCGAAATGAGTGGTCTATTTATATTCCCTTTAGAAAAAGATTTCCGAAAAGTTTCAGAGATAGATATACAGACTATTTGGAAAGAGGTCAGTCTTTCAGAAGAACAGTTGGAAGGTCTTATTTGTCAAATTAAAGGTTTCAATTAAAAATGTCAAACAATCTTTTAACGAATAAACGTTCGCCTTGGTTTTGGGTCCCTTCTTTATATTTTGCACAGGGAATCCCCTATGTTGCTGTAATGATTGTGTCAGTTTTAATGT
>JAFYOM010000357.1 GCA_017560165.1 Parabacteroides sp. | reverse complement strand
TTGTTGCTACCGGTTGTCAAAAAATAAAACTATGTTTTACAAATAAAGAAAGGGTATTTGCATGATGCAAATACCCTTTCTTTTTATACTCTACATTACAACAAGTTTGATGCTAACTCTGAAAGTTGGCTACGTTCACCTTTGATTAGGTTGATATGAGCAAAGAGGTCTTGCCCCTTCATCTTATCCACCATATAGGCCAAGCCATTACTTTGTGCATCCAAATAGGGAGAGTCGATCTGTTGGATATCTCCGGTAAAGACCATCTTAGTTCCCTCTCCGGCTCGTGTGATAATGGTTTTGATCTCATGCGGTGTCAAATTCTGTGCCTCATCAATGATACAGAATGTCTCAGATAGGCTTCGTCCACGAATAAAAGCCAATGCTTCAATCACCAGTTGTCCCCCATTCTGTAAATCATCAATCCGCCTTGCATCAGCACTACCCGGAGGGAACTGACCTTTAATCACATTCAAATTATCAAATAAGGGTTGCATATACGGTGCAACCTTCTGTTTTTCATCACCTGGTAAAAAGCCTAAATCTTTATTTGCTAAAGCGACTATCGGACGAGCCAATAGGATTTGCTTATAAACATTCGCCTGTTTCAAAGCCGAAGCCAAAGCCAATAAGGTTTTTCCGGTACCGGCCTTTCCTGTCAATCCTACCAGTTTCACGTCAGGATCATTCAAAATCTCAAAGGCAAAACTCTGTTCGGCATTACGAGGTTGAATACCATAATTACCTCCCTTTTCAACTCGTTTTACTTTTCCAGTAAAAGGGCTATAACGAGCTAAAACCGAATTTCTTTCACTTTTTAGAATAAAACATTCATTCGGTTCAAATTTAAGTTCAAATAAATCAGCATCGACCCCATTAGGAGACGTATAAATTTTGTCAATCAAATCTGCATGGATATTCTCATACGTATCCTGTGCTCGTTCAAATATATCAACATTTACAACCTTGTCATTGATATAATCCTCAACTTCAATACCTAACGAACGAGCTTTCATGCGGAGGTTGACATCCTTTGTCACCAAAATCGTACGAATCTTCTTATTCTTTTCTGCTTCAGCCACAGAAAGTGTACATGAGAGAATCCGATGATCGGGTGTTCGTTCCGGAAATGATTGAAAAATCTTTTCTTGGTATTTATCTCCGGTCACAATATGTAAAACCCCTTTTCCAGGTCCCAAAGAGGCTCCTTTCAAAAACAGATCATTACTGGTTAACGTATCCAATTCACGAACAAACTCACGCGCATTGTAATTGATCTGATCATTCCCTTTTTTAAATTTGTCCAATTCTTCCAACACAACTATCGGAAGGTAAATATCATTCTCCTGAAAGTTGTGAATGCATTTGTAGTCGTGTAAGATAACATTGGTATCCAACACAAAATTTTTCTTTGCTCCCATACTCTTTCGATTTAATGATTATGCAATAAAGTTAGAAATAAATCTGACAAAACTTTCTCCTACCATTCGTAAAAAAACAATCCGACCATTTTATTTTACATTTTTCACTAATTAATTAATCTATTTATAAAATAAGCCTATAATTTATGTACTTTTGCATCCACTTATGTAAATGATTATTAACACTTCAAACTATATTTATTACAATTTTATGAAGAAAATATCCTATTTATTACTGGCATTTTTTGCACTTGCATGTACTCCAGAAAAAAAGGTAGAAGTAACCATCAGTAATCCTTCATCTTTTGATCGTCTGAACGAAATAACAGAAATTGAGATGGATGCCATTGCTAAGTTACAAGGAGAAACGTTTATCATTACAGATAATCAAGGTACACAGATTCCTTACCAGATAACCCATGATCAGAAAATTATTTTCCCAGTTTCTTTAAAAGCAGGAGAAAACATTTCTTACCAAATTATACCTGGTACACCTGAAGAATTCAAAACCATTTCTTGTGGTAAACACTATCCGGAACGTGTTGATGATATCGCTTGGGAAAATGATCGTATCGCATTCCGTGTGTATGGTCCGGCATTGCAAGCTAGTGGAGAAAAAGCGTATGGTTTCGATATTTGGGTTAAACGTGTTGAAGAACCGGTTGTAGAGCTTCGTTATAGCACAGAGTTAAATCCGGAAACCAAAGCAAAAATTGCAGAATTACAAAAGACAGATCCTAAAGCAGCCAAAGAACTATCCAACTCTGTCTCTTACCATGTTGACCATGGTAATGGATTGGATTACTATAAAGTAGGACCAACTTTAGGAGCCGGAACCTCTGCCCTATTGGATAATGAAACCATTATCTATCCTTATTGCTATAAAGATTATGAAATCTTAGACAATGGTCCTTTGCGTTTCACTGTTAAATTGGTTTACAATCCTTTGACCATCCAAAAAGATACAAATGTAATTGAAACCCGTACCATCTCTTTAGATGCAGGCTCACAATTGAACAAAATCAACATTACATACAACAATTTGTCTGAAGCATCTACAGTTGTAACAGGTATCGTTTTGCATGAACCAAGTGAAGACTATCAAGCAGATGCATCCAAAGGATATATCGCTTATGCAGATCCTACAGATCCGGTTAACGGACAAACATTCGCAGCTGCTGTATTCCCATGTTCAATAAACGAAGCTAAAGCTGTTACCTTTTCTGATAAAGAGAAAAAAGAAAGAGGAGCGAACGGTCATGTGTTAGCTTATAGCACTTACGTACCGGGCAACGTTTATACTTACTATAGTGGTGCAGGTTGGAGCAAGTGGGGTTTTGAAAACTCAGCAGAATGGTTCAACTACGTACAGCAATTCACTCAAAAGCTTAAAGAGCCATTACAAGTAACGATTAAATAAGTACAATTACTTATATAAACCAAACTCACAATTACATCCGATGTAATCTCAATTAGGTCGGATGTAATTCAAAATACATCGGATGTAATTTAAAACAATCGATTAGAGAGATTCCCTATTAAAAAGCAAAGCTCCGAAAGTGTTGATTAAGAACTTTCGGAGCTTTGTTTTTTGAATCTTATCCTCTTTTATAAAGAATAAGCTTATTTTCTTTCAACTATTTGTTGAACCATACGAGCTAAAACGGGTGTTGCTTCTAATTTACCTTTCAACTTCATTGAACATACCACCCAACTTCCTTTACCGTCCTGTTTTTCACCTAAAACCATCTGTTCACGATAAGTCAATACAGGAGTCATATCTTGAGCAGTGAACAAACGATAATAATGACGTTCAGGTGCATTCAAATCTAATGAATAGTTATATTTCAAATCGGTAGATGTTGAACCGGTCAACCAACGATGTGTCTTGTTTCTGAAGACAATCCAGCTATCTAGATCTGCTTTATC
>JAFYOM010000356.1 GCA_017560165.1 Parabacteroides sp. | reverse complement strand
CATGGTATTTCAATGGCTCTTGGCGATTTTTTGACGAACCTAATAATAATTTTATACAATACTATTGGCCCCATTCCGGAACGCTTGATTTCTTTGCCTATATGCCCTATAAGGACAGTCCAAGAAATAAAAATATTTCAATTCGTTCGTATAGTCCCAAAAGCTCAACCTTAAGCTCAAAGTTGGGTTTAGCATGTTCGATGCAGGAAGAGATTGATTTAGAAGATAGTGAAGGACAAGAGACTATTATTGCCTTTACACCTAACAAAAGTAAGAATGATGGAGTTGTAAATATGTACTTTGTTCACCCTTTTGCGGCTGTCTATTTTAAGTTGAAACAGGCACACCGTGATTTAACCATTAATTGGATACGATTTGATAACGTTTATTTGAAAGGAACCACTACACTAACTACTCAAACGGATACCGATACAAATATTAACTGGACTCCCGAGGAGGGAGAAGGACTGAAATCATTTAAAGTTAATGTGATTAAAATAATACCTGATGACATTAACTTTGGAGGAGAGATTGGTGGTCCTTATCTGGTAATGCCACAGTCTTTTAGAAACGGTGATGTAACGATAACCATCAGTTATACTTGGGATGATGGTATAGATGATAATGGTGTAAATGATGGAGTCAACCCTGAGGTGTTCACTCGTTCCATAACGACCTCCTCTGTTACCGGGTGGACAGCCGGAAATAAATATACCTATATTCTAGATTTGGGAGACAATAAGGAAGAAATTCTGTTCAAGGTGGAGGTTGAACCTTGGATTCAAACAGGAGAGAAAAACATAATTGATGTAGAATGATGAAAGGATACTATCTATATAGTGTGGTTGGGTGTCTGTTTGCAATTCTGTTAGGTTGCACAGATGATCAATCGGGATTGGATTCAGTTGAAGAGGATGCAAGTCGTATCTATCTGTCTGCCGGAATAGGACAATCGGTAATGACACGTGCTCCTTTTCTACCCCAAGATGAGACAGGGAATATATTGCATGAACCGACAACTGATAATCCGTTGGATGTGTCGGTGTGGGCTTCAACTACTGAAAATGTCTTCCCAGACTCAATGCTCAATGGCTCGAATGGAACTGTTGCGATTTATTCTAGTGCACATTTCCAAAGTGGAGATCCACAGTTGTTGGGTGAAGCAATTTACCCAAAAGGTTCGAATCCTGTTTATTTTGTAGGTCTGCATCCTCAGAGTGTAGCTGGTAGCAAATGGGAAACAACTGATAATGCTACAAATACTCACGCACAATATACATTCAACGGAAAGGAAGATGTGATGTTTGCTCCTCAGATTTCCGGTACATACGGAATTCCTTATGATAGTTCGCCTAAGTTCCATTTTCATCATCTGCTTACCTTACTTCGTATCGAGATGGTTGCAGGTATGGAGGAAAACAATGAACAAAAACGGGAAGAGATTGTTGAAGCATGGGGGAAGATAACAAGTCTGACTATCAGTAGTAAGAATAAGGTTATAGTGGATTTAAGTAGTGATTCTTCCGGTGTCGTTTTTGAGGGTTCGGATGTTGATATGCCATTATATAAAACCGGGACGAACGAAGTTTATCCAAAGACAGACGGAGATACCATTCCTACTTCTGTTACAGAGGTCGCTTATGTGATGTGTGCTCCGGTAATTGCTAAGGATCGAGATGATTATGATGAAAATCTATTGATATCAGAATATACGTTGCATATTCAGACTTCCAAACGAGAATTAGATATTCCGATTGATCTAAAACTAAAGAATCAAACGGGGACAGAGGCTGCTTCCTATTTTAGTGGAACTACTATGGGACGACAATTTACGTTGTTATTGAACTTTAAAATGGGGAATGTCATTAGTGTGTCGGCGGCAATTTCTTTAGGTGCGAATACGGACTGGTATACGCATGGGATGGGAATATTTGATTTGACGGAAGATAATTTAACACCAACAGAATGAGTGAAAAAATGAAAAGATTATACCTTATATATATAGGAATTGTGGGTTGTCTATGTTTTTCGGCTTGTTCGAAAAATGAAGATTCGTTTTTAGATGAACGAATGGGGAACATTAGTCTGAGCGCTGTTGTTGATGAACTGAAAATCGTCACAAAAACTTTGAATGACAATGCTTATACCGGTTCAGTCCCTTCTCCTGATAAGAATTTAGAAGCAGCTGTTTGGTTCTCTTTGGAATCAGGATGTTATCCGGAATCATTATCCGATGATGAGACTGATGAGACGAAGATTGCATTGTCGGCAGAAACAAACCTACCGATACATGGGGTAATCAATTTCCAAAGTGGAACCGCCACTTTCCCGGAGAGTAACGATGGGCTGGAGCCTAAATATCCGGTTAATAATCAACCTGTTTATTGTGTTGGCTTGTATCCACATGAGGGTTGGACGGTGGATGAATCAGCTACGAAAGCGACACATGCTATTACAGGAACAGAGGATTTGATGTTTGCTCCTGAGATTTCCGGTAGCTGGAATCAACATTTTGAAATTCAGCGATACAGGCATTTGCTCACTTGGCTAAAAATTTGTGTGTGTACTACAACTCCTGAAGCGGGTAAATATTGGGGAAAATTAAAGAATATTACGTTGAAGGAGATGTCTGAT
>JAFYOM010000355.1 GCA_017560165.1 Parabacteroides sp. | reverse complement strand
ATTCTTGGGCAGCCAATGCCATTACATCATTATGAGCAAAAACGACATCAATGAACTCTAACGAATCTAACACTGAAATTTCTTGCTTAACGATATCTGATTTCCATTTTCCACAAATTTCTTTGACTCTTACATGTTCTTTCAAGACATCATGAAACCCCTTATGACGATCTTGTGCAGACGAAGAACCTGGTAATCCCCATATTTCTAAAACATTCAGATTTTTTTTATTCGTATGCCTATTTATAAAAAGAGCAGCTTGTCGACCTATTTCATAATTATCTCCACCTATATAAGTTGTATATTCTTCTGAATTAATCTTTCGATCTACCAATACAGTAGGAATTCCTGCACGAAAAGCTTCTATTGCGACTGAAGTTATCGGTTCTGCTTCATTAGCGGATATAATCAATAAATCTACTTTCTTTTTAATAAGTGAACGAATCTGTTCTACTTGTAATAAACTACTATCCGAAGCATTTTCTATAATTAAAGAAAGATTAGGATATTCGGAGGCTTGAGCTTTCATTTCTAACAACATAGACTGACGCCACGCTCCTTCCATTGTACATTGGGATACACCTATAACAATCTGATCTTCATTCTTTCTTAACTGACAAGAAAAAACGAAAAATAGAAGTAAGATTAACAAACCTATATGAAACAATGCCGATTTCATGGTGAAAAAAGCTAGCCAATTATCGCAAATATAAAGAGAAATTATCAGTATACCATATTTATTTTATACTTTCGTATCATAAACAAAAGATTATCTTATGAAACTTATCAATCATATTTTATTAGATCAAATTACGCAACAAGCCCAAAATTCACCACGTTTACGTATGAATTATAATTTCCATAAAAATTTGGAAGATCCTATCAATCGTTTACTTAATGCTTTGGAGCCTAATACCTACTTACGTCCACATCGACATTTAAATCCAGATAAAGACGAAATTTTTTTATTACTACGAGGAAAAGTTATTCTTTTTTTATTTGATGAAAAAGGGAATATTACCAATAAACAACTTCTAGATCCATCTAAAGGTCTTTATGGTGCAGAAATAAAAGCAGGAATATGGCACAGTCTGTTAGTTTTAGAATCAGGGACTGTTATTTATGAAATTAAGGAGGGCCCATTTGCTCCTTTAAGTTCAGAAAATTTTGCACCTTGGAGTCCAGATCCATCAGAGGAAAATAAAATAAAGAAATACATGGATTTCCTTGCTTCACAATATCAAACAGAGGAATAAACCTAAAAAGGTTTATTCCTTCTGAAATACTTTTGTTGATTTTATAATCACATCCTTCAAAGGACGATCATTCTTATCCGTTTTAACGAATGTCATTTTCTCTACCACATCAAAACCTTCTACTACTTCTCCAAAAATAGTAACTGAACCATCTAAATGAGGAATTCCACCAACAGTTTTATAAAACTCTCGATGCTCAACAGGAATAGTATAGTAACCCAACACTTCTAATGTATCTTCCAACATAACAAAGGCTTTATTTTCTAATTCTGTTTTCATAGAATCCGTTGCTAATGAAGGATTTTCTTTCTTTAAACGATCTTGAAATTTATAAAACAACCAATTTCTTCGTATCTCATTGATTCGTAATTCCTTTTCGTTCAACTCTTCATCTGTCCACTTTTTCCCTTGTACAAAACAGAACTGTGTACCTGCTGATGCTCGTTCAACATTTATATTATCACTCTCTTTCGCATCAATCAAAGCCCCTTTCTTATTAAAATAATGAGGTAATATCTCTGCAGGAATAGTATATCCCCCATCCCCTTCACCATATAAAACTCCCGGTTCATGAGCTTTACTAGCCGGATCACCACCTTGAACAACAAAATCTTTTATAATACGATGAAACAACATTCCTTCATACTCATTAGACTGACAAAGTTTAATAAAATTATCACGATGTAAAGGTGTATCATCATAAAGCATTACAGTTACATCACCCATTGTTGTCCGAATAGTCACATAAACAGGCTTATTGGGATTCAGAGGTTTCTCTACACATGAGAATAGTGCAAACAAAGAAAAAATACAAACTAATAATCGTGCCTTCATAAACTTATTTTCTGTTTGTTACTCTTGAATTAATTGCATTTGACAATGTTTACAATCAAATTGTAAACGTAAACTGGTATCCTTATAAAGCAGATAATAAGGTTCCTTATAAGGAGATTTTTTCTTTTGATAGATAGGACACCACCCCATACTATATCGCAAGCAATGCTTAGTAAACATTAATGGAACTTGCTTTAATGGTTTCAGTTCAAAAGCAGGATCAATATCTTTTACTCCATGATCCTCATAAAAAGTTCGTGCTTTATGGTTAAAGACATTCCCTAAATAGGTCAAACTCGTTTGTGGATAACTAACATCTACTTGATAGTCAACTTTAGACAATTCTCTATTATAACGTACACTTCTATTTAATTTTAATTTTTCCACAGCCTCTCTACGCATATCAGCTAATAAAGAAGAAGGTACAAACCAATTTTCAGTTAATAAAACTTCAACATGAGACGCTTCAAACGGTGTATTTCCTAATTTTGATAATTGTCTACGAATATTTTCTCGCTGCTCACTACGTGCCAATTCTTTAGTAAAAGATTTGACAATCATCACACGACCACCGGTTTCATCTTCCATACAAAGTGTAAATCCAAAAGGATTATCTAAAAATTGAATTTGTACAATCAATTTACGCTCTGCAGATAATTTAGCCAATTGCTTCTCGAAAACTTGGTCAAAATTCCGATAAAGAGAAACTTTTGGAAATATTGATGGCATTTCTAATGGATAAATTCTATTTTCTTCTACCCGATTGACACGAAAACCTTCCAATTCTCCTCGTTTATTAAAGAAAACTAGTCCATCTCCATTATTTAGCTGCTTCAATCCTGCTACTGTAAAAGAATGCCCTTTTATCTCTTTGACTGTTCCTACTAATTCACCCAAAGATTTCGGAGTATCAAAAGCCGTTATATCAGAAGTTCGACCATTTAGAAAAAAAGATGTAAAACCACGATTAAAACTTTTTTCAACCATAGGTTCAAAAGTATAAGAACTACGACCAAAAGAAGCTCGACGATAATCTTTTCTAGTAGCAAAAATTTCATCTAATTTTTTCCGATAAAAAGCTGTTACATTTTTCACATAAGATACATCCTTCAATCTCCCCTCTATTTTTAAAGAAGAAACACCAGCATCTAATAAGGCCTCCAAATTCTCTGAACGATTCATATCTTTCAAAGAAAGAAGATGTTTATTAGAGATAATCTTCTCTCCTGTAGCATCGACCATCGTATAAGGTAATCTACAATATTGAGCACATTCTCCTCGATTAGCACTTCGTCCACTTAATGCCGCACTTAAATAACATTGACCACTATAACTGACACATAAAGCTCCATGTATAAATACTTCTAAAGGAACATCTGTACATTCAGATATATGCCTAATTTCATTCAATGATAATTCTCGAGCTAAAACTACCTGCTTAAAACCTACTTTCTCCAAGAATTGAACCTTTTGCGGAGTTCGATTATCCATCTGCGTACTAGCATGAAGTGGTATTGGAGGTAAATGAAGTTTCAATAGAGTCATATCCTGAATAATTAAAGCGTCAACACCAATATTCCAAAGCTCCCAAATCATTGATTCAACCTCTCTCAATTCTTCATCTTTAAGAATTGTATTTATAGTTACATATATACGTACACCATATAAATGAGCATATTGGCACAAAGAAGCAATGTCAGACAATGAGTTTCCTGCAGCCACACGTGCTCCAAATTTAGGAGCACCTATATATACAGCATCAGCTCCATGATTTATAGCCTCTATCCCACAAATTAAATCTTTTGCAGGAGAGAGTAATTCTATCTTTCGAGAAGAAGACTTCATTATTAGATTATAAACATTTTAGATTTTGAATATCAGAAAGGTTAAATGGCGTTTCTTGATAAACATAATAATTTAACCAATTAGTAAATAACAAATTAGCATGCCCACGCCAACGAACAACAGGTCCTAATGCCGGATCATCATTCCGATAATAATTCTTAGGGACTGATATAGGAAGTCCTTTATTCAAATCACGAATATATTCATCATTTAATGTATATGGAGAATATTCCGAATGACCCGTAATAAAAAATTCACGTCCACCACGTGCCATAGTCATATATACACCAGAGTCCTCACTTTCTGAAAGCAAAGTTAACT
>JAFYOM010000354.1 GCA_017560165.1 Parabacteroides sp. | reverse complement strand
TTTCCCAGAAATTATCATGCTTATTACCATTGATGATATGATCTTTCGGTAAATATTTTTCCCAATAACCAGCAGCTTCATCATCACGAGAAAGTCCTTCAGCTGAACTTCCTTCAAAAACGGTTGCATACAAACGTTCCGGATTTAGTTTTAAGACATCAACCAAATATTCCCATGCCCAATTAATAGCTTCTTGTTTGAAATAGTCTCCAAAAGACCAGTTTCCTAACATTTCAAACATGGTATGATGATAGGTATCATGACCTACCTCTTCTAAATCGTTATGCTTACCACTTACACGAAGACATTTTTGCGAATCCGCAACACGTGGATATTTACGAGGGACATTGCCCAAAATGATATCTTTAAACTGGTTCATACCTGCATTGGTAAACATCAATGTAGGGTCACCCTTCACGACCATCGGAGCAGATGGAACAATCTGATGCTGCTTAGAAGCGAAGAATTCTTTAAAAGATTCACGGATTTCTTTTGCTGTCAACATAATCAATTCTTATATAGTCTCGTTAATATTCTGAAAAACAATTTGCAAAAGTACAGCAAATTATTATTTTTGCACCTATACAAGCAGAAAATAATTGATGAAACTGTTCAAAAACAAAAAAATATATTATTTCTACAATCCCAACACACTCAATTACGAGCGGGTTTATCCCTCTGCCAAAGATCGCTTCTTTGGTATTCTTCGTCATTTAAGTATCGGTATTGTAATCGGAGTAGGAGTATTCTTTCTTTTAGCGAAAATATTCGACTCTCCGATAGAATCTCTATTAAAAAAAGAGAATAAACTTTTACAAACACAGTATGAAGTTCTCTCTTTACGTTTAAATGATGCTTTAGAGGTTCTAAGCGACATTCAACAACGCGATGAGAATCTATACCGAACAATTTTTCAAGCTGAATCTATTCCAGAATCCGTTCGTAAATCGGGCTTCGGAGGAGCAAACCGTTACGAGCATCTTATGAGTCTATCCAATGCTGAGCTGGTAGTTGCTACTGCTCAAAAAATGGATATGTTAAACAAACAACTTTATGTTCAATCAAACTCACTAGAAGAACTTATTTCGTTAGGTAAAACACAGGAAGAACGCAACAGATGTATCCCTGCTATTCAACCTATTGCAAATAAAGATTTGAAACGAACAGCTTCTGGATATGGAATGCGTATTGACCCTATTTATCGAACACCACGCTTCCATTCAGGCATGGATTTCTCTGCCAAGACCGGTACCGATATTTATGCAACGGGAGATGGAGTGATCACATTTGCTGCATGGAAACAGGGATATGGTAATTGTATCATGATAGATCACGGATATGGCTATAAAACATTATATGGACATCTCAGCAAATATAAAGCACGTGTTGGCCAAAAAGTAAAACGTGGGGAAGTTATCGGAAAAGTAGGGAACTCCGGAAAATCAACAGGTCCGCATCTTCATTATGAGGTAATAGTTCGTGGTAAATATGACAATCCCTCCAAATATTATTTTATGGACTTAACTCCTGAAGAATATGACCGTATGATTGAAATTGCAGAAAATCATGGTCAGGTTATGGATTAACACCCTTACAAGAAATGGCTCTTAACAAAGATAAAAACTTAAAACTCTACTTTTCCATTAAAGAGGTGGCTCAAATGTTTGATATAAATGAGTCCACTCTCCGTTTTTGGGAAAAAGAATTTAATCAGATTTGTCCGCGTAAAACAAAGAATGGAACACGTTCTTATCGACAAGAAGATATAGAAACCATTCGATTAATATATCATTTGTTAAAGGAACGTGGCATGACATTGGCTGGTGCCCGACAAAAATTGAAAGAAAATCCGGAAACAACCATACGCCATGAAGAGATAGTCAATCGTCTAAAACAAATCAAAAAAGAGCTCTTGGATTTAAAAGAGGCATTTGATAAGATTGATTCTGCACAATAAAAGTATCTTTACAAAAAGACAAATAAAGAAGTAGATTGTTACAAGGGAAAGTTGTACCTTCGCATGCAATAAAAACAAAACAAACATGGAAATAACAGGAAGAATTATCGCTATATTACCTGAACAAGGAGGTATTAGCAAAACGGGAAATGAATGGAAAAAACAAGAATACGTTTTAGAAACACATGATCAATATCCTAAAAAAGTCTGCTTTCAACTATTTGGAGCCGATCGTATTGCACAAGCATCCATCCAACCGGGTGAAGAATTAACAGTACACTTTGACATTGAAAGCCGCGAATATCAAGGACGTTGGTTTACAAACATCAACGCATGGAAAGTGGAACGTCCAATGGCTGCTTCTCCTATATCTGAACCGGGAGCCATCACTCCGGAAGATATGATGCCACCTTTTACTCCAACTACTACCGCTCCTGATTTTGGACCAGCAAATCCTATAGACGACCTACCTTTCTGATGATGAATATAATCTTACTCATAGGAGGATTGCTCCTTATTCTATTAGGGGCAAATGCGCTAACAGATGGAGCCGCTTCAATAGCCAAGCGTTTTCATATTTCAAGTTTAGTGATTGGATTAACGATTGTTGCTTTTGGAACTTCAGCCCCGGAATTAACCGTCAGCGTTGTTTCTGCACTAAAAGGGAGTGCAGATATGGCACTAGGGAATGTTGTAGGAAGCAATATTTTTAATACTTTAATGATTGTTGGTTGCACTGCAGCAATTGTTCCAATAAGTGTAATGAAAGGAACTTTAAGTAAAGAAATCCCCCTTTGCATACTATCTTCTATTGTCTTGTTTATTTGTGCCAATGATGTTTTAATCAACCAAACAGGCAACAATATAATCAGTAATAGTGAAGGAATGCTTCTTTTATGTTTCTTTTTGATCTTTTTAGGCTATACATTCGCAATAGCCCATAATGGGAACGGAGAGAATGAATCAGAGATTAAAGATATGCCTATATGGAAATCTGTCTTGTTCATCGGAGGAGGATTGGCCGGACTTATTTATGGAGGACAATTCTTTGTCAATGGTGCATCCGGTATTGCAAGAGGATTAGGTGTGAGTGAATCTGTCATTGGTTTGACTTTAGATGCCGGTGGTACATCCCTTCCGGAATTGGCGACATCTGTGGTTGCAGCATTAAAGAAAAATCCAGAAATGGCAATTGGAAACGTAATCGGATCCAATCTATTCAATATATTCTTTGTATTAGGATGTAGTGCATCAATCAGCCCATTAGCTATTAATGGAATCTCTAATTTAGATCTTCTAATGCTATTAGGTTCTTGTCTTTTGCTTTACATTTTTGGTTGGTTTTTCAAAACACGAACCATTACACGAATCGAAGGTATCATAATGATCGTTTGTTACATCGGTTATACTGCCTATTTAATATCTCAAGCATAAATCATTTAGCAGAATAAAAAAGGCGATAAATTTGATTTATCGCCTTTTTTGTTTTTAATCCGCTACACGAGTAACAGATTGTATTTTCTTATTCTTAGCAAGCACCACACATAAACGCTGAAGGTCCTCTACATCATGAACTTTTAATCTAACTCTTCCTTCAAAAACGCCATCTTTAGCTTCTATCAACAGACGTGTGATATAGACATTAAAATCATCTGAAATAGTCCGAATAATTGTATTCAATACACCCATCGAATCAAAACCCTTGATCTCCAATGTTGCTTCAAAAGAGGAATGGTGAATACTCCATTCTGTATTTAAAATACGTTCACCAAAACTACTCTTTAGGCGCATAGCTATTGGACAAACACGTTTATGAACAACTACATTTCCATCATCATTAATAAAACCTAATGACTCATCTCCAGGAATTGGCTTACAACAATCTGCAATTACATAATTACGTTCAAAAGCCTCTTCTTTTAAGATATAAGGTTTTTTCTTGTCATATTTCTTTTTCTCCTTAGCATGCTTCTTTTCTCCCTCTTTATTCTTTTCTGGAGTATCTTTAGGAGTTAACCGAAGCACCTGCTTAACATACTTAAACAGTTGATTATCGGACTTTTCTTTTAATAGCTTACGAATATTCTCGGGTAATATAACATCCTCTTTTTGTACAGCATAATAAAACTCGTCACGTTTTGAAAAGCCATAATACATGATTAACTTATCCATGTTAGAGGCATTCATTTCTAAACCATTTCGTTTAAAAATTTCTGCAACTTTTACCTCGCCTTCCTTTGCAACCTCTTTGCGTACCTTCTTCAAAAATGCATCGATACGGGCACGAGCCTTCGCTGTTGTAACAAAGCCCAACCATTCAGGCTGTGGGGTTTGAGAACGAGAAGTTAAAACTTCCACCTGATCTCCACTTGTTAACGGATGACTCAACGGAACTAATCGATGATTTACCTTTGCTCCAATACATTTACTACCCACATCCGAATGAAGAGCATAAGCAAAATCTAAGGCTGTAGCTCCTTGCGGCAAGGTCTTGATATCACCCTTCGGAGTAAAAACAAATATCTCTGAAGAAAATAGGTTTAGTTTGATTGTATCTAAGAAATCAAGCGCATTAGGATCCGGACTTTCAAGAATTTCAGTAATAGTCTGTAACCACTTATCTAATTCTGTATCCTCTTCTACGCTATGTCCTTTATATTTCCAATGGGCCGCAAAACCTTTTTCGGCAATCTCATTCATCCGACGACTACGAATTTGAATTTCCACCCATTGTCCATCTGGTCCCATTACCGTCAAATGCAATGCTTGATATCCATTTGCTTTTGGACGACTGACCCAATCACGAATTCGATCCGGACGAATACGATAGATATCCGTAATTGCAGAATAAATATCCCAACATTGATTTTTCTCATCAACACCAGGAAGAGGATCAAATATGATACGAACGGCATAGATATCATAGACATCGTCAAAGCTTACCCCTTTAGTCTGCATCTTATTCCAAATAGAATAAGCCGATTTAACACGGGCTTGCATTTCATAATTCAACCCCATCTCTTTCAGCTTCTTATCTACAGGAGAGGCAAAATGTTCAAACAATTTATTTCGTACACCCTCTGTTGTTTGCAATTTCAAATTAATAAAAGCATATTCTTGCGGATGCTCATATTTAAAACTCAAATCTTCTAATTCGGTCTTAATCGTAAAAAGTCCTAAACGGTGAGCTAGAGGGGCATACAGATAAAGTGTTTCTCCGGCAATTTTAAATTGCTTAGCCGGCAACATCGAACCTAAAGTTCTCATATTATGAAGACGGTCTGCAATCTTAATTAAAATCACCCGAATATCATCACTCATCGTCAATAATAACTTACGGAAGTTTTCTGCCTGTGCAGAAGCCTGTTCACCAAAGATACCTCCTGATATTTTTGTCAGACCGTCCACAATCTGAGCGATCTTTTCATCAAACATATCTTTAATATCTTCAACGGTATATTCTGTATCCTCAACTACATCATGCAACAAAGCCGCACAAATTGAGGTTGAACCTAACCCCATTTCACGACAGACAATATGTGCGACGGCTATCGGATGCATAATATATGGTTCACCCGAACGACGTTTCACTCCGGCATGTGCTTGATTTGCAAAATTGAAAGCTTTAGTTATACGTTCTACTTTACGACGATGGTTTGACTTTAAATAATCCTCTAACAAAGCATTAAAGCCATCTTGGATCATCTGCTCATCTGGGGAAAGTGTAGTTGTAGTCCCTTGAACTATTTGTTCATCTGTTGTTCCTGTTGTATTATTTACGTCGTTCATATCGAATACCCTTCCATGTTTAAATCATGACTGTAGGCAAATATATATAAATATTTGTTAGGTATTCTCAATCTGGAACAAAAAAGTTATACGACCGGAATCTTCAATATTTGGCCTGGTTGGATACTGCTATTTTTTAAACCATTCGCTTTTTTGAGTGCATCCGGAGAGACTCCCGGATATTTTTGGGCAATCGAATATAAAGAGTCACCGGACCGAACTACATATGTATTCTTATCTGAATCTGTAGATGATTTTTTCTTATCTGTTTTTTGAGTATTAGAAGAGGCAAAGGTCACCCCTCCATTATCTACATGCAAACGCAAACGACGTCCTTTTGCCACCCGATTAGAGCGCAATCCATTCCATTTACGTATATCTTTAGCTGTAACACCATACTTATTAGCGATGGTATAAAGATTCTCTCCTGCAACAACCACATGTGTTATTCTTTCAGAGGTAATCTTTTTTGATTTAGGCTCCCCATTCAAAGAAACACAATTAGCCAATAATTCTTCTATACGATGAATATAGACCGTATCTTCCTTATCAACAAACGAATAGGTATGAGAAGCTGGTAATTTCAACACAGAGGGTTTGGTATTTCCCGGAATAATATCCCGTTTATACTGTGGATTCAAAGCTCTTAGCTGCTCAACTTCAACACCCAAAAGATCTGACACCTGTTGAAAATGAAGCATTTTATTAATCATCACTGTATCTGTAGCCAAAGGCAAACTGGTCTGTAACGGACAAATATTATGATCACAATAGTAATTCATGATATAGTTTGCGGCAATAAACAGCGGGACATATGAGCGGGTCTCCTTAGGTAAATAAGGGAAAATTTCCCAAAAATCGGTTTTCCCACCCGAACGGCGAATCGCTTTATTCACATTACCCGGCCCACAATTATAGGAGGCTAATACTAAGTTCCAATCGCCATAAATCGCATACATATCCTTAAAATACTTACATGCCGCTTCTGTCGCCTTTTCCGGATCCTGACGTTCATCCAACAGACTATTGATCTCTAACCCATAGATTTTACCGGTTGGCAACATGAACTGCCATAACCCACAAGCACCTACACGAGAAAGGGCCACCGGATTTAAAGCACTTTCAACTACAGCCAAATACTTCAATTCCAAAGGCAATTTATGTTTATCCAGTACTTTTTCAATTATGGGGAAATAAAAATCAGCCATACCCAACATATAACGAACCAATCCTCGTTTACGATCCGCATACAGGTCTATACAATCCCTCACAATATCATTATAAGGAAGTTGAATGATATTTGGCAAACGATTTAATCTATCCTCATAGATTGAATCCGAGAAAAACACATTATTCTCATCATCATGACAATACTCATCTACTTTTGAAAAATATTGCACATGCCATGAACGTAATAAACTATCTACATCAGCATCTAAACTTTCCGGTATCAGTCCAACAACCTCTGTCAGAGAGTCAATCGATTGAACCTCTGGACGATGCTCTCCAAAAATCGGATCTTGTGCAAAAGAGACATGAGCCAAGAAAAATAAAACAACAGATATAAACAATCTACTACACATAGCTTAAAACTTTAAACTGCAATTTAACCCATAAGAGGCCGAATGATTACGAGTCTTAGGAGTTATTTCCGGAGACCAATGCAAACTTAAATCAGGAGAAATATCAAAATCAAACAGATGAGCATCAACATAAGCATCAACCATACTTATGGCATATACACCTACTGTAATAATAATACTTAAATCTCTAAAACGTCGGAAATAGTCCTTTCTTCGTTTTAAGTCCTCTTGAAACTGAGAATTAGACACATATGAGGCCTCTTGTCCTTTAGGAACAAATATTGTCCATTTTTCATTCCAAGGTCCTTCATACTTACCACCCTCTTGATTAGCCATCTGAACCTTTCCATAATCATTCATGATACCCAAATAGGCCGATGAATAATCTTGATAGTTCTTATTATTCCACGTAATGGCATACATACATCCCATAAAGGCTCCATAAACCAAAGGAAGTTTCCAATACTTTCGATTATAGATCTGTCCACCTCCCGGTATCAATGCATAGAGTAATGCTTTTTTAGGATCAGGCTTGAATGTATTCAATTTTACAGTTGGTTGTTTAAGCGAATCAGCAGCCAACAATACAACTTTTACAGCAGAATCAGAAGCGGCAGTTTGTCCCGGTACAATAGTCTTTAAAGGTTCTTTCTTTTCAACAGTCTCAACTTGAGCATAACCATTAAAAATCACACAACCCAATAAAGCAACTACATACAATATGACTTTCAGACTTCTCATTTCAACTTATCCAATAGGCCAATCAATCGTTCTAACTCCTCTTCCGAGGCAAATGAAATCGTTATTTTACCTTTTCCTTTATCATTACAAGCCAATTGTACTTTTGTTTGAAAGAAGTTGGACAAATGGTCTTTTAATAAATTATATTCTTCCGGCATCCGTTTTTTTCTTTCTGCCGAATTCTTCTTTTTCCCCTGTGCAAGACTTTCCGGAGCAATGCCACTACGAACAATCTCTTCCACACTACGGACAGACAATCCCTCTTCTAATATCTGTTCATACAAAGCCAACTGAACTTCAGGATCCTCAATAGGGATTAATGCACGTGCATGCCCCATATCAATCTTTCGATCTTTTAATCCCACTTGTATTTCAGCAGGTAATTTTAAAAGACGAAGATAATTGGTTATGGTTGCTCGCTTTTTCCCAACACGCTCACTTAATTTTTCTTGCGTTAATCCATAATTATCGATTAACTTTTGATAAGCTAAGGCGATTTCTATAGAGTTTAAATCTTCACGTTGAATATTCTCTATTAAAGCCATCTCCACGACATTCTCATCAGCCGCAGTCTTGATGTATGCAGGGATAGACTCCAAACCTGCTAACAAAGAGGCGCGATAACGGCGTTCACCGGAAATAATCATATATTGATCTTGTCCGATCTCTTTCAATGTTATAGGCTGGATAACCCCCAATGCACGAATAGAGGTTGCCAATTCTTGTAAAGTTTCCTCTTCAAAAATAGAACGGGGTTGATCCGGATTGGGTTGAATCTTCCTCAACTCAATCTCGCTAATCGATGAAGATCCTCCTGTTTTCAGATCATCCATCGTAATTAAAGCATCTAAACCTCGACCTAATACTGATCTTTTCATTTCTGCCATACGTTCAAAAATCTCATCTGTTCTTTTCGATTAATTCTTGCGCTAACTGCATATGGTTACGAGCCCCTTTTGAATCAGCATCATAAAGCAACACAGGTTTTCCATAACTGGAGGCTTCACTCAATTTCACATTACGCTGAATGACCGTTGTAAAAACCAAATCACGGAAAGGTCGTTTTACCTCTTCATAAATTTGATTTGCCAAACGCAAACGTGAATCATACATTGTCAATAGAAATCCTTCTATCTCCAATGCTGTATTTAATTTAGACTTAATAATCTTAATCGTATTCAATAATTTACTAATTCCTTCCAACGCAAAATATTCACATTGAACAGGAATGATTACAGAATCGGCAGCAGTCAAAGCATTTACGGTTATCAACCCTAAAGAGGGAGAGCAGTCAATTAAAATAAAATCATACGCTTCTTTTAGTGTGTACAATATTTTTTTCAAGATTTGCTCCCGGTTCTCCAAATTCAACATCTCTATTTCAGCCCCAACCAAATCAATATGAGAAGGAAGAACATCCAATCCTTCTATCTCTGTTTTCGTAATAGCCTTTTGGGGATTATCGCCATTTATCAAACATTCATAAACAGATAGTTCTACATTTCGAATGTCAATACCCAAACCTGACGATGCATTTGCCTGCGGATCTGCATCTACCACCAATACCTTTTTTTCTAATGCGGCTAGTGATGCAGCCAGATTTATAGTAGTAGTTGTTTTTCCTACTCCACCTTTCTGATTAGCTAAAGCAATAATTTTTCCCATACAATACCTATTTATTCGGGGACAAAACTAAACATTATAAAATGAACCCAAACCTTGTTTAAGTAAAACAATGCTTTTTTGTTGAAAACTTACCTTTCCTGTTGAAAACTCACAAATGTAGTACAATAATTTTTAACTTATTTTCAATGAGCCATATAAAAGGGTTAAATAGATAAAAAAGTATTCATTTTTACCCAGAGAGACAGGATTTGAGAAATATATATTGTAATATTGCATGAAATATAGACAACAGCATTATGGAGTTTTATTCCCGCATAACGATTCCTCAACCATCGTTTTCTTTTTCTTATAACGAACAAACCATCCTTTTAGGTTCTTGTTTTGTAGAAAATATTGGAAAAAAATTAGAAGAGAACAAATTTCCTATCGATTTGAATCCATTTGGAATACTCTATAATCCCTCTTCCATCGCCAATGCGATTCGTCTTTTGATCAAGCCTACTGAATTTAAAGAAAAAGATCTGTTTCAAAAGGGAGGTATTTACCATAGCTTCTTTCATCATAGTCGTTTTTCTTCCTCTTCAGAGAGTGAATGTTTAAAAAAGATCAATGAGCAACTGGCGTTATCTGCTCAATCTATACGAACAGCCAAACGGATCATCATCACATTCGGGACAGCATGGGTTTATCAGCTGAAAGAGAGCGGTAAGATTGTATCCAACTGTCATAAGCTTCCTGAGAAATTATTTCATCGAAGGATTTTAACGACAAGCGAGATAGTCGAAGAGTGGCAGACATTATTGCAGGAGCTATGGGGATTAAATCCGGATATCAAGATCTTATTTACGGTCAGTCCGATAAGACATTGGAAAGATGGTGCCCATCATAACCAGCTGAGTAAAGCCACCTTACTCCTTGCCATAGATGAGTTACAGCAAACATACCCCGAACAGATTGCCTATTTCCCTTCATACGAGATTATGATGGATGAGTTAAGAGACTATCGTTTTTATGCTGATGATTTATTTCATCCTTCAGCACAGGCGATCGAATATATTTGGGAACGTTTTTATGAGAGTATGTTTTCAAAAGATACTTTTACCATATTAAAAGAGTGGGAAGAGATTCAAAAAGCGATTCAACATAAACCATTCCATCCCCAAAGTGAAGCATATAAACGATTTATATCGCAAACTTTGTTAAAGATAGAGTTATTTAAAAAGAAATTTCCTTTCTTTGATATAGCAAAAGAGATTGAAGAGATAAAGAAGAAAATCTAAAGTAAACTTAGAAGCACAATCGAATGGAATATTCAATCAAAGAGATAGCAGAGATTGTAGGTGCAGAGAACAATATCTCATACGATTCGACCATCAGCATATTACTGACTGACAGCCGTCGCCTTTCATTTCCTGAACAGAGTCTATTCTTTGCCCTTCAGACCCAAACAAACGATGGGCATCTTTATATAAAAGAGCTCTATCACTTACGTGTACGGAATTTTGTGGTAGATAGGATTCTGCCGGAATATAAGGAGTATGCGGAGGCCAATTTCTTACTCGTTAAAGACACATTGAAAGCCCTCCAAAAGTTGACAGCCCATCATCGTAAGCAATTCGATATTCCGGTTATTGGGATCACCGGCAGTAACGGTAAGACCATCGTCAAGGAGTTTCTTTATCAACTGTTACATAATGAATTCAATATCGCTCGTTCTCCACGCAGTTATAACTCCCAATTAGGGGTACCCCTATCGGTTTGGCAGCTGAACGAGAAAAACACATTAGGGATCTTCGAGGCCGGTATTTCTCAGCCCGATGAGATGGAACGATTGCAGCCCATCATAGCACCGACCATCGGAGTCATCACCAATATCGGGGAGGCCCATCAAGAGAACTTCCTCTCCTCCACTCAGAAATGTTTAGAGAAACTATCGCTGTTCAACGAGTGTGAAGCGATTATTTGCGATGGCGACAATACATTCTTAACAAATTGCATTGAGGCAGCCTGCCTTTCACATAAAGTGATAGCATGGAGTCGGACAGACTCAGAGGCTCCTCTCTTTATCGAGTCGATCCAAAAGAGAGAGACGGAGACGATCATCCATTGTACACTTTTAGGGTTGGAACAGAGATTCGTCATTCCTTTTACGGATGATGCCTCTATCGAGAATGTAATTCATTGTATGGCTGTCATGCTTTACCTGAAGCCGACCAGCGTAAATGATGTTGAGAAATTCAACCATTTGGAACCCGTAGCCATGCGCTTGGAGGTCAAGCAAGGCATCAACCATTGTCTGCTTATCAATGACACCTATAACTCAGATATAAACTCATTGGACATCGCCCTTGACTTCCAACAGAGTCGGCGGGTGGAGAAACAACGAAAGAGCACTTTAATCCTTTCAGACATTCTACAATCCGGGACACTGCCCAAATCATTATATAAGAAAGTAGCCGATTTGGTCAAGCGGAAACATGTCGATCGCATCATCGGTATCGGAAGAGATCTAAAGGCCTACAGCCATGTTTTTGATATAGAGAGTGAGTTCTATCTGACGACAGAGGAGTTTATCCAATCACCCTCATTCAAGAACTTCGATAACGAGCTTATACTCATCAAGGGATCCCGCCGATTTCATTTCGAGCGGATCACTGAGTTGTTAGAGCAAAAGGTACACGAGACCATCTTAGAGGTAAACTTAGATGCGATCGTTCATAATTATAATTTCTACCGTTCCAAGCTAAAGGCAGACACGAAGATGGTCTGCATGGTAAAGGCATTTGGTTACGGTGCAGGCTCATACGAGTTGGCGAAGACACTCCAGGCACACCGATGCGACTACTTAGCCGTAGCCGTGGCAGATGAAGGAGCCGAGCTTCGTAAGGAGGGCATCTCCATTCCAATTATCGTGATGAACCCCGAGTTCAGCAGCTTTAATGTCCTATTTGAAAACCAATTGGAGCCGGAGGTATATAGTTTCCGGTTGTTGGATGCGATTATCAAAGAGACAGAGAGACGAGGCATCACCTCTTATCCCATCCATATCAAAATAGACACAGGCATGCATCGGTTAGGGTTTCAGCCGACCGATATACCGGAGATCACCAAACGTATAAAAGAGCAAAGCGGGGTGGTTGTTCGTTCCACCTTCTCTCACCTTGTTGGTAGTGATTCATATATTTTTGACGACTTCACCCAACAGCAGTTAGACCTATTCAAAGAGGTTGCGGCCGACTTAGAGAGAGAGCTGGACTATAAGGTCATCAAACACATATTAAACTCAGCCGGTATCGAACGCTATCCCAACTATCAGATGGATATGGTTCGGTTAGGGATAGGGCTATATGGCGTCAGTGCATCCGGTCAGAAGGGGTTGCGTAACATCAGCACGCTAAAGACCACCATCCTTCAGATCCAGCAAGTGGCCAAAGGGGATTCCATCGGTTACGGTCGGATGAGTTATGCCGAACGAGATTCACGTATCGCCATCATCCCTATCGGATATGCAGATGGGTTAGACCGCCATTTCAGTAATGGGCATGGGGTCGTTTCGATCCATGGGCACCGTTGTCCGATTATCGGGAATATCTGTATGGATGCCTGTATGATTGATGTCACAGACATTGATGCACGAGAGGGAGATAGCGTCATTATCTTCGGAGAGGAGCTCCCCGTCATCGAATTATCAGAGAAGTTAAGAACCATTCCTTATGAGATTCTCACCTCCATTTCACCACGTGTGAAACGGGTGTACTATCGGGAATAATTGTATATATTGCACATTTTATCTAATTTTGTGCCGAATTTTAATTAACAAAAATATGAGTCATAATTTATTGAAAGGTAAAAGAGGTATCATATTCGGAGCACTGAACGATATGTCTATTGCCTGGAAAGTAGCAGAGAAAGCCGTAGAAGAGGGTGCAACCATCACCTTGAGTAACACTCCCATAGCCGTACGTATGGGTCAGGTAGATGCCTTGGCTGAGAAGTTAAACGCACAGGTAATCCCTGCTGATGCGACTAATGTAAAAGATTTAGAAAACGTATTCTCTCAGTCTGTTGAGATATTAGGTGGCAAGATTGACTTTGTCTTACACTCTATCGGTATGAGTCCGAACGTTCGTAAGAAACGTACTTACGATGATTTGGATTATAGCTTTTTGGAAAAGACTTTAGACATCTCAGCTATCTCTTTCCATAAGATGTTGCAGGTAGCCAAGAAGCAGGATGCGATAGCCGAATATGGTTCAGTGATCGCCCTTTCATACGTTGCTGCACAACGTACCTTCTTCGGATACAATGATATGGCAGATGCGAAGAGCCTGTTGGAATCGATAGCTCGCAGCTTCGGTTATATTTATGGTCGTGAAAAGCATGTGCGTATCAACACCATCTCTCAATCACCGACCGTAACCACAGCCGGAAGCGGTGTTAAGGGCATGGATCACTTGATGGACTTTGCTGCCAAGATGAGTCCGCTGGGCAATGCCGATGCAGAAGAATGTGCGAACTATTGCGTCATGATGTTCTCTGACTTCACTCGCAAGGTGACGATGCAGAACCTTTACCACGATGGTGGCTTCTCCAGCATGGGTATGAGTCTTCGTGCGATGAACCAATACAGCAAAGGCTTAGAGGAATATACGGACGAAAACGGAAATATTATATACGGTTAACCGAAAAATATGCTGATTAAAATCTATCCACAAAACCCCAATATAAGGGAGATAGACAAAGTAGTCGATTGCTTGCGTGACGGAGGATTGGTCATCTATCCTACCGACACCGTCTATGCAATCGGTTGCGATGCGCTCAATGTCAGAGCTGTCGAAAAGATCTGCCAACTCAAGGGGGTCAACCCGCAGAAGAGCAACCTGTCTATTATCTGTTATGACCTATCGAACCTCAGTGAATATGCCAAGGTAAGCAACGCCGCATTCAAGTTGATGAAGAAAAACTTACCGGGGGCATTCACCTTCATTCTTCCGACCAGCAGCGAGCTTCCTAAGATCTATAAGAACCGCAAGGAGGTCGGTATCCGTGTGCCGGACAACAACATCATCCGAACACTGGTACAGGAGTTGGGCAACCCGATTCTGACCATGTCCGTACGTGAGGAAGATGAGCTGATAGAATACAGCACCGACCCGGAGTTGATTGCCGAGAAGTATGAAGATCGGGTAGACATCGTCATCGACGGGGGGTACGGAGGTGTAGAGGCCTCTACTGTGGTAGATTGTACGACGGATGATTTTGAGATTATCCGCCAAGGAAAAGGTGAATTAATCTATTAAGCATTGCTATGATGAATTGGGATCAACTCTTATCGGGGAAACGATTTGGCATGGAAGAATATCACGAGCGCAAACATGAGCGCACGGACTTCCAGCGGGATTACGACCGCTTGATTTTCTCCTCCCCGTTCCGACGCCTGCAGAACAAGACACAGGTATTCCCGCTTCCGGGAAGTATCTTTGTGCATAACCGACTGACCCATAGCTTGGAGGTCTCTTGCGTAGGCCGTTCGCTAGGGAATAACGTCGCTAAGGGTTTGATGCAGAAATACCCGGAGGGAAGCGTCAACTTCCCGGAGATTGGTTCCATCGTTTCGGCTGCCTGTTTGGCACACGACATGGGTAACCCACCCTTCGGCCATTCCGGCGAGCGGGCTATCTCGGCCTACTTCTCGGAGGGAGAGGGACAGTTCCTCAAGCAGCGGATTATCGACGAGGGCGGACGCTTCGACGACTTCCTCCATTTCGAGGGGAACGCTAATGCCATGCGCCTTTTAACTCACCAGTTCATCGGACGGCGTAAAGGAGGATTTGCGCTGACATATAGTACACTAGCCGCGATTATTAAATATCCTTATACCTCTCTCCATGCCGGCAAAAAGGGGAAGTTCGGCTTCTTTCAATCCGAAGAGGCCACCTACCTGCATATTGCCGAGGAGTTAGGTATATGTCGCAATCCACACGACCCTAACAAATTTGCTCGCTATCCTCTTGTCTATCTGGTTGAAGCAGCTGATGACATCTGCTATCAGATTATGGACATCGAGGATGCTTGTAAATTACACATCTTGACAACCGAAGAGGCCATCCGACTTTTGCTTAACTTCTTTGAAGGAGAGCGATTGGCTCACATCACCCATATCATGCAGATGGTGGACGACACCAACGAGCAGATCGCCTACCTCCGTTCGTGTATCATCGGACTGCTGGTTGACGAGTGTTCACGTGTCTTTTTAGAGCATGAAGAGGCCATCCTGCAAGGAGACTTCAACAGCTCACTGATAGACCATATCGCCCCACATGCCAAGGAGGCCTATGAGACCTGTGCAAAGACAGCCTTCAAGAAGATCTACAAGGCCAAAGAGGTGTTAGACATCGAGCTGGCCGGTTATCACATCTTCAGTCACCTGATCGGCACTTTGACCGATGCAGTCATGAATCAGGAGCATGCCTACAGCAAACTGTTGCTACAACGCATCCCTGATCAATACGACACGCAAGCCCCCACCGTCTATGGTAAGGTGCAATGCGTGCTCGATTACATCTCCGGGATGACAGATGTCTATGCGTTGGATCTCTATCGGAAGATTACCGGGATGAGCCTTCCGGCGGTATAATCTCGATCCATATCGGTTTTATAATTCAAACAAATTTGTTTTTATTTGTTTTTAAATAGTATGGCTAATAATAAGGTGATTGGTTAAGAACATGAAATACAAAATTCTTTTGATTCTTGGATTTTGGATGCTTTCTTTCTCTATATACGGGCAACAACAGCCCGTGTATAGAGATTCTTTTTTTCTCCATAAAAGCAAAAACTTAAATTCTTCAGATATCAACCAGTCAAATATTCCCTCTTACAAGTTGCCCCCGAATGGCAAAAACATAAATATTTTCAAGCTTTGGGGTGGACAACAAATCCAAACCCCTCAAAAATGGCATACACCCCCGGGATATCCGTCGGGATCAGTTTTTAAGAGATCGTGACAATCATGACAAATGACAATTACAATTCATAAGTCACAGTCGTTTTGTCAAAGAATTTTTGGAGACTAATGAATAAATGAATCTATTCGTTGTTTGAAGTTCTTTCTCAGACACTCACTATATACCCAAGGTTCGATACCATGGTAATCACCCACATTCAACATATCCAGAATGTTGGGTAAATAGCTGCCATCAAACCCTTCAAGCACCAAGACATTATAGGTTGTGTTTAGCGTTACGGTGATCGTATCCTGAAGGATGGCTGGAGTGGAATCTGTTCGCCAGTTTACCGGATTAATACTCATCACATTGGGTGTGCTTATAAGTGGCTTGGTGTACTTCACATCTGATACGGAATTATAACAGATGGTCACACCGGTATCCAGTGAGTCACGGGCCGGTAGTATCCATGGAGCAGCGGCCACATCGTCGGGCGTCACCTTGTAACCCAACACATAGGCTGCAACCATTCGTTCGCGTACCTCTGCCGGCATTGTCTTCATCAGCTCGACAACCGACTTTCCACCTTGACTGAAGCCTGCCAAGATAAACGGACGGCCATTGTTGAAGTTGTTTAAGAAGTGGTTGAAGGCATTCTGAATATCCACAAAAGAGACACTGTTGTAGCGTCGTGCAATCGTGTCTTCATTAAGAGTTGCCCACGTATCAAGTGTTATATGACGATAATAGGGAGAATAGTAGTTACGACCTTCGGCCATATATGCCGATGTCTTACGCATCTCTTTAGCCATATTATCAAGGTGTTGTTGGTTACTTACGTCAGCATAATGACACACACGACCATCATCAGTAGTCCAATCGAACTCCCATGTCGATGGGATATAAAACACATCGGCACTGCTGTTGTTTGTATCATTCAAGACATTGAACCACACTTTCTCCTGAGCATAATCGGGGCTCTGAGGGATGTAGGGTTGCTTGTCTTCTAAATCATTACTGCCACAAGCTGTTAACAAACTTATGGCAGTAATCAATGAGATATAAATGCTTGTTTTCATTAATTTATGATAGGAAATATCTAGTTTTGGACCTTCTCTATTGAAACAACTCCCTTCGCATCAATCGAGAAGTTTAAAGTTAGTGTATCCGGATAGGCCTTTCTTATATTATCGGCTTCAATTTCATAAACAGTATTTTCATTGAACTCCTTAAAATCGTGTATATCATCTTGATCAGAACCTGTGCTATATACTTTTAAATCGATCTTAAGACCTACCTTATACTCGCTCTTCTGTGTTAAATCAGCATTTTCCTTAACCTCTTGTACTACTTTTATATAACCACTATATGGAAGAGCATAAGGAACACTTTTTGCATTCCATGAAGCGGTAGGAGAAATATTCTTGGTTGAATAATTTCCTTGATTATCTGATGGAGTAGTTACAAATGTATTCATAACTTTCTTCTGATCCTCAGCGCCATCAGCAGAAGTAATGGTTATATCATATTTTGCATAGGTTGGTTGATCATCAGTTTTAGGATCGTCATCGTCGTTACTACAACTTACGAAAGCAACGCCCATTAGTAACATTGCCAAAAAGAATTTAATTGATTTCATAATGTTTGAATTTAATAATTAGTTAGTTCATCTTATTTAAAAACACAAAAATATTTATTTTTCCCATATATATATATATATATGGAATTTTTTCTACTTTCGCATGACATATCTTTTTCTTATAAGAAAAAGAGTGAGTGAGTGAGTATTTATTAATTCTTTAAATATTAAAATTATGAAAGTAGAAAAATCTTTAAAAAACCTTATGGCCATCGTATGCATGATGGTAATGGCATTGAGTTTTAACTCTTGTTCAAATGATGATGACAATGAAAACTTTATTTGTTATATTGCAGAAGGTAATATTACAGGATCAGATTTAGGAGCAACATTTGCTATAAGTGACTATACAACAGCGATTAAAAGTGTATTTGGAGGAACAACAAATGGTTCATACACAGCAAAAGATACAGAGGTTATCGCTGCATGTGATGCTGTTTATCAAAAGCATAAAATAAATCATCCGACTTGGAAAGGACAGATAAAAATTAAAAAAGCTTATGCAGATAAGATGGGCGAAATCATCTCAAGTTCGTACATCAAGACTTATGATTATTAATTCAGCTAAGAATTTTAGATCAAATACAAAGAGACCGTTCAAATCTGTTGGACGGTCTCTTTTATTATGCATAACTCTTAAGCAAGAGTGACAAATGACTATAATGACAATTACAATTCATCAATATTCTTCGCGATACTTACCTTCCCATTTGTCCTCCATGATGTTCAGGTAACTCCGATAGCGGGATTCGCTGATGTAGTACTCTTTGACTGCTTGAAGAACGGCACAACCGGGCTCGTGGCGATGCGTACAGTTGTTGAAACGGCAATCGGCAGAATGTCTGAATATCTCCGGGAAATAATGGGCAATCTCTGCTCCCTCCATCTCAATCGTTCCAAACCCTTTGATTCCCGGTGTATCAATCAGGTATCCTCCTTCGGGTAGTGCTATCATCTCAGAGAAGGTGGTCGTATGCATCCCCTTATTGTGATATTCGGAGATGTCGCCTGTACGCAGATTTATCCCCGGTATCAGCTGATTGATGAGGGTCGATTTCCCCACACCTGAATGGCCCGAAAGGAGCGTGATCTTTCCCTGTAGGTCGGCCTTCAAATCGTCCAACCCCTCACCCGTACGGGCACATAGCTTGGAGCATGGGTAGCCGATGGTTGTATAAAGGTGAATCAATCCTTCCAGTAGTTCACGATCATCCTCTTTATAGCGGTCGATCTTGTTAAACACCAACTTGACCGGAATCTGATAGGCCTCAGCTGTCGCCAAAAAACGGTCGATAAAAATGGTGGTTGTAATGGGGTAATTGACGGTTACGATCAGCAATGCCATATCGACATTGGCTGCGATAATATGTGCCTGCTTGGAGAGGTTCGAAGCACGGCGTATGATGTAATTCCGGCGATCCTCGATCTTCGTGATAAAAGCTGTCCCTTCGGAGTTGATTTGAATCTCTACCCGGTCACCTACAGCCACAGGGTTCGTGGTCCGTATCTCTTTCAAACGGAAATTGCCTTTAATCTTACTCTCTATATCTCCATTCTCGGCAGTGCGAACAGTGTACCAACTTCCGGTATTTTTGATAACCAATCCTTTCATCTGAACAGTATTTATACAAAAAACAAGGGGCCTCTACCTTCTTCGAGGATTTGAGGTCATCACTCTGGTAGAAAAGCCCCTTGCGGCTTATTTAAAAATGCTTAAAAAGGTCTAGACAGTCATTATTTCCCTTTCTTTGACTGCATAAAGTTCGTCCACTTTCTTTACATATTTATCATGAACTTTCTGAACATCCGCTTCTGCATCTTTTTCTACATCTTCCGGAGTTCCGTCAGTTTTGATACTTTTCTTCAATTGTTCGATTGCTTCACGACGAGCGTTACGTATACTTACTTTGGCATTTTCAGCCTCCTGCTTACATTGTTTTGCCAATTGTTTACGACGTTCTTCGGTCAATGGCGGAATACCTAAACGAATAACCTCTCCGTTGTTTTCCGGAGTGATACCTACTTCTGAATCCAAAATACCCTTTTCAATATCACGAATAATCTTCTTTTCCCAAGGAGTAATCATGATAGTTCTTGCATCTGGAATAGTAACAGTAGCAACATTGGTCAAAGGAACAGGAGCACCATAATACATAACTCTTACGCAATCCAAAATCTTCGGATTAGCCTTACCTGCACGAATGCGAGACAACTGCTCATCTAAATATTCAATTGCAAAGGTCATCTTCTCTTCTGCACCCTTCACGTATTGTTTTATATCTGCCATAAATATCTTTTATCTTTATTATAAGTTGGGCAAAAATAGTAAAGTTTTCTTATCAAACAAACGATTTGACTGATTTTCTTTTAACAAAATATCAATTGTGAACCAATGTTCCGATATTTTCACCACTCATCACCTTCTTCAAATTACCATTTGTATCCATATCAAACACAATGATCGGAAGGTTGTTTTCCTTACACATAGTGGTTGCAGTCAAGTCCATCACCTTCAAGCCACGATGATAGATCTCATCATACGTAATGTCTGAGAACTTCGTTGCTGTCGGATCTTTTTCCGGATCGGCAGTATAGATACCATCCACACGGGTTCCCTTCAACATCACATCGGCTTCGATCTCGATGCCTCGCAAAGAGGAGCCTGTATCGGTTGTAAAGAACGGGTTACCTGTACCTCCTGACATGATGACTACATTGCCCTGTTCCAACAATTCAATCGCACGCCATTTATTATAGAACTCACCTATCGGCTCCATACGAATGGCTGTCAACACCTTTGCCTTCACACCGTGTGCCACCAATGCCGAACTTAATGCCAAGCTATTGATAACGGTTGCCAACATACCCATCTGGTCGCCCTTCACACGGTCAAAACCTTTGGATGCGCCACTCAACCCACGGAAGATATTACCTCCACCGATTACGATACCGATCTGAACGCCCATCTCAGCGATCTCTTTGATCTGTTCTGCATATTCATTCAGACGTACTTCGTCTATACCATATTGTTTACCTCCCATAAGCGACTCACCGCTTAACTTCAATAGAATACGTTTATACTGAGCCATATCTTCTTTTTTATGATTAATTGTTTATTCACAAAAGTACAGTATTTTACCCATCCGACAAGAATCCTTCTTGGATATTTTTATTTTCAACGGTATTTATACGGAATGCTATTGTTTTTTTACGACCTTTGTAGGGTATGTTAATCTTAAAACAGCAGACCAAATGAATAGAAGAGAATTTACGGGGGCTTTATTCGCTTTAGGGGCAGTGGCCTTGTCTCCTATCGCTTGTAGTCCCTCAAAAGGGTCACGAAAAGAGATAGACCCCAATCTAACTGTATTCCTTTCTGACATCCATATTTGCGGAGAATTGGAAGGAGGCAAATCCCTCCATTATCCTAACAATCCAATCTCTCTTAAACAGCATGTCGATCAGATTTTATCTCTAAACCCGCTACCGGCTCATGTGCTTATATTCGGGGATGTGGCATGGGATTATGGTTTGGAAGAGGATTATATCTATGCCAAAGAGTTACTCCAACCGTTAGAAGAGGCCGGTATCCAAATTACATTGGGGTTGGGTAACCATGACCGTAGAGCGACCTTCTTTAAGGTCTTCCCGGAATATGAACAAACGACGAAGGTTCCCGGCAGAGCGGTTTCGGTGGTGGAGCTACCGTATGCCGACTTTGTGATGTTGGACACCTTGTGTGAACTGCCCGGACTTGCACCTCGCCAAAAGACAGAGGTCTCCGGAGAGCTGGGCGAAGCTCAGCTAGAATGGCTTAGCCGCTTCTTGGCGGAAAGCAAACGACCGGTCTTCTTAGGCGCTCATCACCCGCTGGGCGATTTGCCTGCTTTGAAGGAGTTGATCACCCAATCGCCCATCGTGGCTGGTTTCATCTGCGGTCATCTTCATATCTGGAATAAGAGTGCCTACATTCTTCGTCCTCGTAAGCCGGAAAGAATGGTCCCCGTCGTGGAACTTCCTTCTACCTTCTATGGTGACATCGGCTTTGCGACCTTCCGTATGGACCCTCAAGGGGCGATCCTCTCTTATAGCTCCCAAGGCTTCTGGTGGCCGGAACCTTCACAGAACCCTCCACCACACTGGGAAATGCGCCAAAAGGATTTAGCAAACGAAACGTGCCGGTTTGTCTTTAATAAGATTTAAGTCGTTTCAAGAATCGACCGGTATATGAGTCAGGGCAGGCGGCTATCTCCTCGGGGGTACCGGTGCAAACCAAATGGCCGCCTTCCTTCCCTCCTTCGGGACCTAAATCAATCACATAGTCCGCACATTTTATGACCTCCATATTGTGCTCAATGATCACCACTGTATGCCCCTTCTGAATCAATGCTTGAAAGGCTTTTAACAGGGTCTTTATATCATGGAAATGCAACCCGGTCGTCGGCTCATCGAAGACAAAAAGGGTAGCCTCTTGCTTCTCTTGCCCTAAATAATAGGCCAACTTCACACGCTGGTTCTCTCCGCCTGAGAGTGTCGAAGAGGTCTGTCCTAATTTGATATATCCCAAACCGACCTCCTGCAAAGGTTTGAGCTTCTTTATGATCTTCTTTTCCTGACTACCCGGATATTGCTCAAAGAACTCGATGGCTTGATTGACGGTCATCTCCAACACATCATAGATATTCACGCCGTGATATTCGACATCCAACACATCCTGCTTGAACCGCTTTCCCTTACACACTTCACATTCGAGTGTGATATCCGCCATGAACTGCATCTCTACCGTAATCTTTCCTTCTCCCTTACACTCCTCACAACGGCCTCCCTCTTTATTGAATGAGAAGTATGCCGCAGAGTAGCCCATCTGCTTCGAGAGTGGCTGCTCTCCATAGAGCTTACGGATCTCATCATACGCCCCGATGTATGTCACCGGATTAGAACGTGAGCTTTTTCCAATGGAGTTCTGATCCACAAACTCGATGTTCTTTATCAGATGCATATCGCCCTCCAAACCGGAGCAATCGACCATCAAACGAGCGGCATCATCCAAATGATGCTTCACCCCTTCATAGAAGATATCTCTTACCAAAGAGCTTTTACCGGAACCACTCACTCCTGTAACTACGGTCATCACATTTAATGGAAATTTGACATCAATCCCCTTTAAATTGTTCTTTCGTGCCCCCTTAACCTCTATATAGTTGTTCCATAAACGGCGGAACGGAGGTAACTCTATCCGATCTTCGCCGGTAAGAAAACGAACCGTATGGCTCTGACTATCGGATGTTAAGCGGCTTACCTCTCCCTGATACACCACTTCGCCTCCCAAACGTCCGGCCTTCGGACCTATATCGATGATGTAATCGGCTGCCCGGATAATGTCTTCATCATGTTCCACTATCACAACCGTATTACCCAATGCCTGTAATTGGCGCAAGACCTTTATCAGCAGTTCCGTATCACGTGAATGTAGCCCGATACTTGGCTCATCTAAGATATATAACGACCCAACTAAACTACTCCCCAGCGAAGTGGCAAGATTGATACGCTGGCTCTCTCCTCCTGACAAGGTGGAGGACAATCGGTCCAATGTCAAATAACCTAACCCGACATCCAAAAGGAATTGCAAGCGATTCATGATCTCCGTCAACAGACGCTTGGCAATCGCAGCCTCCGTCTCGTCCAATTCCAGCCGGTCGAAAAAGGCCTTGGCCTCTGTGATCGGAAGAGAGACCACCTCGGCTATGTTTTTTCCGCCTACTTTGACATAAAGAGCCTCCGGACGCAAACGGGATCCTTTACAGGTCGGACAGGTGGTCTTCCCTCTGTATCGCGCCTGCATCACCCGATATTGAATTTTATAAAGGTTCTCCCCGACAAACTTAAAGAAGTCATCAATACCATTGACCCCCGGTGCCCCATGCCAAAGCAAATCTTTCTGCTCCTGTGTCAAGTCATAATAGGGACGGTGAATCGGAAACTTATATCGTTCGCTATGGACAATAAAATCTCTTAACCACTCACCCATCACCTCTCCTTTCCAACAGACAACGGCCCCTTGATAGATGGATAGGCTCTTATCGGGTATCACCAAATTTTCATCGATCCCCAAGACCTTTCCAAACCCCTCACAGGTCGGACAGGCTCCTATCGGGTTATTGAAGCTGAACATCATATCGGTCGGTTCTTCGAATGTCATGCCATCAGCCTCAAACTTCTTGGAATATTCTTTTACGACTGTCCCTTCCGAGGTGTATATACGGACGATACAGGTATCATGTCCTTCAAAGAAGGCAGTCTCCGCCGAATCGGCCAAACGACTCTTCAATGTCTTATCCTCAGACACCGCCAATCGGTCTATCAACAATTCAATCTGAGGAGAGGCCAACAGGGTTTCATCTGCCAGCACCTCATTCATTCGGTAGACCGTCTCCTCTATCGACAAACGGGTATATCCCTCTTTTTGAAGAATCTCCAGCTGCTCCTTCATACTCCGCCCTTCAGGTAATATGACCGGAGCATATACAGCAAAACGGGTTCCCATCGGATAGGCTAAAACCTCCTTGACCACATCACTTACCTGATGCTTCTTGACCTCTGTACCCGAGATAGGAGAAATCGTCTTCCCTATTCGAGCATAAAGCAGACGCAGGTATTCATATATTTCGGTCGATGTACCGACTGTTGAACGAGGGTTACGTGTATTGACCTTCTGCTCAATGGCTATAGCCGGTGGGATTCCTTTGATGTAATCACATTCCGGCTTGCTCATACGTCCTAAAAACTGACGGGCATAAGCCGAAAGGCTCTCCACATAACGTCGCTGTCCTTCAGCATACAACGTATCAAAGGCCAAAGAGGATTTACCACTACCGGAAAGCCCGGTAATGACTACCAGTTTATCTCGAGGTATCTCGACATCAATATTCTTTAAATTGTTGATTCGAGCACCCTTTATGTATATAGAATTGTTTTCGGACATATCATTTTCCTTCAATTGAAATGCAAATGTAGGAAAGTTCTCATTTTCTTATCGTATCTTTGTCTCAAATTATATGTAAGTATTTCTGAAATAATCAAAAATATAAATAGGCTGACTTTATGGCAACAAAATACCTTCACCTGCTTGCCATCATGCTCTTATGCATGGTGACCTCTTGTAAAACAACTCAACACAACTCTCAACAGGGCTCCTCACAACCGATAAAAGAGAATACCAAACGAGAATTTCGAGGTGCCTGGATTCAAACCGCTTTCCAAGGGGAATATAAGAGTATGACTCCGGCTCAAATGCGAAAAGATTTTATCCGTAAGTTGAATTATCTTCAAGCCTGTGGTATCAATGCCATTATCTTCCAGGTCCGCCCGGAAGCTGATGCTTTTTACCAATCCAAACTCGAACCGTGGAGCCGTTTTTATACCGGCGAACAGGGACTTGCACCTGCCGGCAATTTCGATGTGATGAAATTCTTAATCGAAGAATGTCATAAGCGAAACATGGAATTTCATGCTTGGCTGAACCCCTATCGGGCAAGTACAGCCGGGAACACACGCTTCGCCAAGAACCATGTGTATCATAAACATCCGGAATGGTTTGTTACGTATAACAAACAGATTCTTTTTGACCCGGGTCTACCGGAATGTCGGGAGTTTATCTGCCGTGTAGTACGTGATATTGTTCACCGTTATGATGTGGATGCCATCCACATGGATGACTATTTCTATCCCTATCCGGTCCCGGGAGTTTCCTTCCCTGACGACAATAGCTTCCAACAATATGGTTTAAAAATGGGGTATAAGAGAAGCCAACGAGCCGATTGGAGAAGAAATAACGTGAATAAATTAATTCAAGAGATCAAACGTACCATCCTTTTGACAAAACCTTGGGTGCGTTTCGGTATCAGTCCTTTTGGTATTTACCGTAACCAAAAAAGTACTCCTGACGGATCAGGTAGTGCGACCAACGGATTGCAGAATTATGACGACCTTTATGCTGACGTAACCCATTGGGTCAAAGAGGGATGGATTGATTACAATATGCCTCAAATCTATTGGGAGATTGGCCATTCTGCCGCAGACTATATCACCCTTATAAAATGGTGGAATAAAAATGCATATAACCGTCCGCTCTATATCGGACAAGATGTTGCTCGCACGATGAAAGCAGATCAACTGACTCGCAAAATGCTTTACGAACGCTCTCTATCGAAGATTAGCGGTAACTGTTTCTGGCCGGCGAATGAGATTCTTTGGAACAACAAGGGGGTTACCGATAGCTTGAAACAGCATTATCATAAATACCCGGCTCTAATCCCGGCCTATACACACATGCACGATCGTGCCCCCAAAGAGGTTAAGAAGTTAAAAGCCGAATGGACGGCTGATGGATATATCTTACATTGGAAGGCTGAACAAAGTCCAAGCAATCCGGAGTTAGCTCACTATTTTGTCATTTATCGTTTTGAAGGAAATGAAACCGTAAACTTAAATGATCCATCTAAGATTGTGGCCATCACAAGAGACACACATTATCTATTGCCTTATGAAGATGGTTCACGAAAATATCAGTATGTCGTTACAGCGGTGGATCGTTTCCATAATGAGAACAAAGGGAAAAGTAAAAAAGTAAAACTCTAAAACATGAAGCAAATAAAACTGATAGCATCACTCATTATCCTTCTTATCGGATGTTTGAGCTGTACAAAGGGACAGAATGAGGAACCTCAACCGATCCCTAAACGTACTCTATTGGTTTATATGATAGCCAACAATAGCTTGGACAATTATTCCTATCAGGATATTGATGAGATGATTTCCGGAATAACAAAAGAGAATTTAAATGGAGGAAATCTGATTATCCTACATGCGCCTCGTAATACCGAACCGGAATTACTCCAGATAAAGGAGGAAAACGGCATCGCCAATAAGTTTCATATCAAAGATTACATCGGCCTGAATCCGGTCAATCCGAGTGAGATGCGACAGGTCATACAAGATGTCGTCAGCCTCTATCCGGCAGAAAGTTATGGATTACTCCTATGGAGTCACGGGACAGCCTGGCTTCCTGCAGACTATCGAAAGATGACAAAAGCATTTGGACAAAATGGTAGTAATTGGATGGAAATAGATGAGTTGGCTCAAGGACTCCCGAACAATCTTTTTGAGTTTATCCTATTCGATGCTTGCTATATGGCCAATGTCGAATGTATGTATGAACTTCGTCATAAAGCCAACTATATCCTGGCCTCTGCAACAGAAATTTTGGGAGAAGGTTATCCCTATACCCAAATGATTCCGCAAATGTTTGAGGAGAATCTCCAATTGGATCTTATCGGTAAAACATTCTATGATTATTACAATCAAAAGAGTGGAGATTATCAAACGGCAACGATCTCACTTACCCGAACAAGTGGTTTGGATAATCTGGCTGAGATCGTTCGTGAAATCTTAGCTGATAAAACAGAGAGTGATCTATATGCTATTAATCTTTCACAAATACAACGTCTGGAATTTCTACAGAATAGTCCGGGTATGCTTTATGATTTTCAAGATTTTATTCGTCAATTGGCAACCGAAGAGCAATTTACCCGTTTTACACACGCACTCAATCAGGTGATTCTTTATGAAGCCCATACTTCAAAAGCCTATTTTGCCTATTTGAATTATAGTTATCCCATAAATCAGTGTAGTGGGTTAAACATATATGTTCCTCAAGAAAAGCTAACAACGATTTTTGACTGGTATAAAAACAGGATAAGCTGGTATAAGGCTGTTTACCCACAATGAGCACCTTACAGACATCGTTCATCCATACAACATCCGAAGTCTATTGATTAAATATGCTATAGACTTCAGATGTTTTTTCAACCCAGACTTCAAAAAGCTATCTGATCAAGAAAACCTTTTTATATCGCTTCACAACCCCACCTTCTTCATGATAGATTTCGGCATAAAAGATATATACACCGGGATGTAAGGGCAAACCACTCAGCGAAGAGCCATTCCAAACCAACTCACCACTTGTTCCTAACAATTCGTGATTCAAAATCTCTGCGACTCGGATTCCGGAAGTATTGTAAACATAAGCCCGTCCATAATACCCCGGTCTGTCAAACCGATAAGCAATTCGGTAATCTTCTGTTTCATAGACCCATATCGGTTTTTCGATACCGGTCGTTCCCTCATGCTGATGATTCATATATTGAGAATTCTGATACCCCGGTGTTCCATAGCCAACCGCCTCAGCTGCAGAAGTCCAATTCTCCCTATTTTGAGTTTCACCATCCGGATCAATCCGTTCCAAAGCAACCCCCTTCTCATTTCTGATCGAATAGGAATGCCATTTAGAAGAATAGGAAACCTCATCAATCACCTCACCATCGTCTGTTCGAAACAGGACTAATGTAGAAGCCGTATTGGCTAATATCGGTAATTTGGAAATTTGCCATAAAGCGGAGGGATTAAAAATATCATAAAAGGCAGTTACACTTTCTATATTCTTGGACAACAAGAGATATCCCCCCGCCTCTATCGGTTCGGTAACAGCAGATAAGGCGTACCGCGTATTCAATGTTCCATCTGATTTTCGAATCGCCAAAGATAAATTTGCGACAGAGAGACTCTTTTCCGAACGATTATATAATTCGACATACTCACTTCCTCCTGTATAAGGATTAGGCAACAATTCATTTAAAACAATCTCTCCCGGCATAACCCTATCAACGGGTAAAGTTTCATTCGGTTCACTCGGTTTTTCAGGTTCATCCGGAAGCTCTTCCTCCTCCTCTTCTTTTTCATCAGAAGAATTCTTTGCACCGGGAGTTCCTCCTCGAACATCTAAACAAAGAGACCACCCATCATCATTCCGTTCCCATGATCTACCGGGGGTTGCTTTTGCATAGGTTACCTGATCGATAAGATTCCCGGTTGGATCCAGCAATTGTAAATCCTTTCCGGCATTAGCCAACGCATTTGGGAATTTATCCATCGGTATTGCAATCGCAGAAGCCTCCATCCAGATTTCTCTTCCCGTACGATATAAAACGGCATATCCTTTGGCCGGAATAGTGAATATATCAATCCGTTTAGGAGAGCCCCCATAAACAAACTGCCAACCGGATAAAGAGATAGACTCATCGGATGTGTTAAACAACTCTACATATTCTGTTTCCGGTAATTGGGTTAACCCTTTAGGATCAGCCATAATCTCATTGATCCATATCACACCTTGAGGATATGTAGCAGTTTCCTCATCCATAGATTCAAATGTTAAATCTACAGAATCATCCGGCAACGATTCATCAAAGGTGTCATAAATTTGAGAGAATACACAAAAAGGAAGTAAAATAAAGATTAAAAGAATAAATTGTTTCATAGCTATACGGTTTTTTTATAATTTATATATATTTGCACCCCAAAGCATTGAAGTATAAGAAGAACTACACTTTCAATGACTCAGTAAAGGTATAAATTTTTTCAATAAACAAATAAATTAGTGCTCAAAATGAAAGTAGCAATTGTTGGAGTAAGTGGAGCTGTAGGACAAGAATTCCTACGCGTACTTGATGAAAGAAACTTCCCGATTGATGAGTTAGTACTTTTTGGCTCATCTCGTAGTGCCGGACGTATTTATACATTTCGCGATAAACAATATACCGTAAAGGAACTAAAGCACAATGATGATTTCCAAGGAATCGATGTTGCATTTGTTTCTGCCGGTGGTGGTACTTCTGTCGAATTTGCCGAAACAATTACCAAACATGGAACAGTCATGATTGATAATTCAAGTGCATTCCGTATGGATAATGACGTTCCATTGGTTGTACCTGAAGTAAACCCAGAAGATGCGTTGAACCGCCCACGTGGTATTATTGCCAACCCGAATTGTACAACTATCCAAATGGTAGTGGCATTGAAAGCCATTGAAAACTTATCACACATCAAACGTGTACATGTTTCAACCTATCAGGCTGCCAGCGGTGCAGGAGCAACTGCTATGGCTGAATTGGTCAAACAATACGAACAACTATTAAAGGGTGAAGAACCTACTGTAGAAAAGTTCGCTTACCAATTGGCATACAACATCATTCCTCACGTAGATGTTTTCACTGACAATGGTTACACCAAAGAGGAGATGAAGATGTATAACGAAACACGTAAGATTATGCACTCTGACATCGAAGTAAGTGCTACTTGCGTACGTGTTCCGGTTATGCGTGCTCACAGCGAAGCTACTTGGGTAGAGACAGAACGTCCAATCAGTGTAGAAGAAGCTCGTCAAGCGTTTGCTGAAGCTGAAGGTGTCATCCTACAAGATGAACCGGCAAACAAAGATTACCCAATGCCTCTATTCATTGCAGGTAAAGACCCTGTGTATGTAGGTCGTATCCGCAAAGACATTGCTAATCCGAATGGATTGACATTCTGGACAGTGAGTGATCAGATCAAGAAGGGAGCAGCTTTGAATGCAGTTCAAATTGCAGAATATCTTTTGAAAGTTAAAAATATCGGATAAAAGAGATATCCCAACAAAAAAAAGCGAACCTCACTCTGATGTGAAGTTCGCTTTTTTATTATCCTAACGATTCTCTCTTAACTTTATCGGCTCTCAAAATGATAATTTCCGGAACCTATTTCCAATAAGGTATATCCATCTTTATAATCCAGCACTTTGATATCTTTCAAAGCTGATACCGGAGTACCATTTTCTGTTATTCGTGAAGAAGGAGAAGAAGGAATACATACAACAGCCTTAGAATTGACCGGAATCTGTACCTCTAAACAAAAAGCGTTATCCTCCTGCTTCCAATTACTCACAATATCTCCATTCATGGAACGATATCGACAATTTACCCAATTCAAGCTATCTGCAGGTTGAGGTTTTATCATAATCTCCTTAAATCCGGGAGCAGTCGCATTGATCCCACCTAAGGATTGATACATCCACTCTCCCACACTTCCAAACATCGGATGATTATGTGAATACACCTGATCAGAATACTTCCAAGTTTCCCATAAAGTCGTGGCTCCGGATTTCAACATATGTCCCCATCCGGGAAAAGTTTCCTTTGTGACCATCTCATAGGCTACATCATTACGATTCTGCTCACGCAAGACCGTTAAAATAGCCGGTACTCCAAAAATACCGGAAGCAATATGTCCATGTTGTTTTTCTATAGACAGCAAAAGAGCTTTAAAAACAGCCTCTTTCTCACCTTCCGGCAATAATCCGTAATACAAAGCAAACGCTTGGGCTGCTTGTGTTCCATTACCCACAACTCCATCCCCTGTACAAACAAAGCGATTAATAAAAGCTTTTCGGATTTGCTCAGCCAATTGCGTGTACTGCTCTACATCCTTCTGTTTGCCAAGAATTTGAGCAAATTCAACCAATAGCTGAACATGATGATAATAATGAGCGGTAGCAAACAATGCCGGAATTCTTTCTTCCAGACTTTCATGATCATTGATACACTTCTCTATCATGTGATCTTTTGCATTCGCAGATATAAATTGTACCTGTTTCAAAAAAGCAGGATAATAAGTCTTAATAATCTCCTTATCTCCATAATATTCATACAACTGTTTCTGCACGAAAGCAAAGGCCAACTGCCACCCGATAGGTCCGGACTCATCACCCAAACCATCCACATCCAAACCATTATATGGAGCCGTTTCTGTCATCCCTCCCAAAGGACGTTGATCATTGGCAAAATCCCGTACAACCTTCCGATAGAAGTTCTCCATATCATAATACCAGCAGAATGTTCGAGCAACTCCCACAATATCTCCTCCATATCCAAATTTCTCACGAGCCGGACAATCGGACTGTACACTAAAGACATTACTCTTAAAAGTATAATCCAATACCGTATCCAACTTATTAAGCATCGGTTCCGAACACAAGAAAAATCCGGTTCTGTCCAAATCTGCATTTAAACGGATCCCTTCAATATCCTCTAAAGTCGGACGACCCGGCCATCCGGTAATCTCTACATATCGAAAACCATGAAAAGTAAAACGTGGAGACCAAACCTCTACCCCCTCTCCTTTCAACGTATAACGATCCTCCTGCCAAGAGGTCTGTGGTTGTCCGGGTTGACTCCAGTCTGCATTCCAAAATTTCTTTCGTTGACCGGCAACAGAAGTCATCACATTCAAACTTTTATCTGAATAGACATCTTCTCCATAACGAATTTTAATGGTTGTTCCTTTAGGTCCTTTCACCTTCAAACGAATAACCCCTCCAAAATTTTGCCCCATATCAAAGATGAACTCTCCGGGACGTGTTTCAGTCATCTGTTTTGGTTTTATTATTTGGGTTGCTCGGATAGCCGGTTGTATTTGAGCTGTCAACACACCTGTAGGAATACTATCCAACAACGTAGCAGATTTCCATTGCGTATCATCTCCGGAGATCGCATCCCACCCTTTTACCTCTTTCCGTGCATCATACCATTCTCCCAAATAAACATTATTTCGCAGAATAGGGCCTTGAGTTGTTTTCCAATTTTGGTCTGTAATGATTGTTTCAATAGAACCATCCTCATAAACCAAACGCAGTTGTGCTTTAAGACAAGGACGGCCGATATATAATCTTTCACGTAAAGGTTCAAAAATACGTAATGGCAACGGATTGAAGAAACCATTTCCTAAGACAACCCCCAACACATTTTCACCTCGTTGTAACTGAGTTGTCACATCATAAGTAGTATATAATATCTGTTTTCCATAGTTTGTCCATCCCGGGTCCAGCCAATGATCTCCGACTTTTTCGCCATTCAGACTTGCTTCATAATAGCCTAATCCAGCAATATATAGACGAGCCTCTTTTAAGGATTTAGAGAGAGTAAATTTTTTTCTAAACAGCGGCGCAGGATCATCTTTATAAAAATCCTCTTCTTTTTCCGGAGAGACTGATCCATCTCCAATCCACTGTGCCTTCCAATCCGAAGCAAACAACATCGCTGTTTCCCAATAGGCAGGTTCACTCCAGTCAGAGACTACTCCATCTTGATTATAAATACGAACTTTCCAATAATAACGAGTAAAGGATTTTAAATGCTTTCCGGTGTAACGAATATGAGTATTGTCTGAACTTTTCACTTTTCCACTTTTCCAAAAGATACCCTTTCCTGTTTCCAAACTATGCTTATCAGTAGCCACCACAATCTCATAAGCTGATTGAAATTGGCCTCTATCAGAAGAGCTGATTTTCCAACTCAATAAAGGAGTTTTAGTATCTATTCCTATTGGATTCTTCATATACTCACACGTTAGCTCTTGAACATTTAACTGTTGAGCCGAAAGTATTCCCAATGTTCCCCAAAGGAAGAAAAGTAAAAAAACAATCCGTTTCATATCATTCAGATGCTAAAAAATCGAGGCGAATACATCTATACAAAGATTCCTCTCCATTAGACCTATTCGCCCCGAAAACAAAAATCAATTTTTAAAACATATACATAACAACCCCTAAAACACGGTGATTTGTTATCGAATGAGTATTTTCTATTTTACCATTCTTCGCATTCATATCACCATACCAAGCCACAGAAGGAGTATATTCTACACCTAATTTCCAATGAGGCAAGTTATAAGAAAGTTGAATATTTGTAGTTACTAACTGATCTAAATCCAATCCAATACCATAAGTAGAACCGGCAATATCTTTCCCTGTACCTAAGTTTTTCATATAACCAACAAAAATACCCGGTTTCCATTTCTTACCATAAACAACATTCAACCAAGTCATTGAGTGACGATAAGGCGTATATTCTTGTTCTCCTGTACGAGTATTGATACCCGATACAGCATAACCACCAATCATAGAACATTGCGTTAGGTTTGAAGCCAATAATGATTTAGCAGCAATAACCCAGTCATTTCCAACATATTTAGCATGAGCTTCGAAAGAGAGGGAATTAACACGTTCATTCACCTTATATGTCTGTTGATTTACGACAGATTGAGTGCGCGGTTTCAATGATAACACTTCCATCCCTGCACCGGCAATCCAACCATTTTTCTTATAGTCAATACCGACATAAACTTCAGGAACACAACCATTCTTAATATATTCTTCGCTCTTTCCATTAGGACCGGTTGACAAATATTGTAATTGCCATAAAACAGATCCTGTCAATTGCAAACCACCTCCGGAAGTATAGCGATAACGAATCTGCGGACTACGGTTAAAAGGCTGAAAAGGAGCACCTGTACTAAGATTTAACATCTGTGGAGAGACATCACCAAACAAAGGATGCCAAGTCTGTCCAACTAATACAGCAGACTTACCCCAATCCAAGTTAATATAAGCATGGCGGATACGAATCAAAGCCCAATTACTTCCAGAACCACGGAAGTCTACTTCTAACTTCGCAGAAGAGTTGGCATTACCAATTTTAGGACCGGTAAGATCTAAACCTAAACGAGAATAAAGCAAATAGAAACTGCCATTAGGAGAAGCATTCAAATCTTTACCATCCGCATCGTACTTATGATCTTTCGGATACAAATAGAAAAGACCATCTACGTTCTCGGTGTTTGCACGAGAGTTATAAAATAGATCACCGCGTACCTGTCCATAAAATTTGTAAGAAAAATTCTTTTTCTGTGCATAACCTGCAACTGATAAACAAATGGCTATGCAAATCCATACATATTTCTTCATTCTTTTAATTTTATTAAATTTAAATACAAAGGTAAGTATTTTTAAGTTTTTATACCCAAAAAAGAATCCTTATATTTGTCCAAACATAATATATAAACAAAATGAACAAAAGACCGCTCATCCTTATAACCAACGATGATGGTGTTTATGCCAAAGGAATAAATGAAATTACTAAAAGTTTACGTGACCTAGGAGACATCATTGTCTTTGCACCCGATGGAGCACGTTCAGGTATGAGTAGTGCCATCACTTCGCTTATCCCTATTAAATATAAACTAATCAAGGAAGAACCCGGGTTAAAGGTGTATAGCTGTACAGGGACACCGGTCGATTGTGTAAAACTGGCCATCAATGAAATCTTGGATCGCCAACCGAGCTTACTTGTTTCAGGCATCAATCATGGGGGTAACCATGCCATCTGTGTACAATATTCCGGAACAATGGGAGCAGCGGCAGAAGGATGTATATTTGGAATCCCTTCTATTGGTATCTCATCGCTAGACCATCAACCCGATGCAGACTTTACGGAATGTTGTCGTTTAGGTCATTCATTAGCCAAATGGGTTATTCAAAATGGGTTACCTACAGGCACATACCTAAACTTAAATGTACCTATCATTCCACAAGTAAAAGGCTTAAAGCTTTGTCGGCAAGCGGCCGGGCGATGGACAAATGAATTTAAACGATCTGAAAACGCAACAGGCGAAGTGGTCTTTTGGTTGACCGGTGCATTTGTTAATGCGGAACCAATCCATCCGGAAAACGACACACTTGCTTTAGATAATGGATATGCCACTCTTGTCCCTTGCAAGATAGATGTTACCGATTATGATTTTCTAACCCAACTTCAAAACGAAGAAGGATTTAATCTTTAAGATATGAAATATTTTCTCATAGCCGGTGAAGCATCGGGAGATTTACACGCTTCCAATCTGATGTCTGCTTTAAAAGAACAAGATCCCAATGTGGATTTTCGTTTCTTTGGGGGAGACTTAATGCAAGCCGTAGGAGGTACGCTGATTAAGCACTACAGAGAGATGGCCTTTATGGGGTTTATACCTGTATTGCTAAATCTACGGACCATCTTTCACAATATGAGAATATGCCAAGAAGAGATCAAACGTTATCAACCGGACGTTGTGATCTTAATTGATTATCCGGGATTTAATCTGAAGATTGCCAAGTATGTAAAAACTCAGCTGAATATCCCGGTTTATTATTATATATCTCCAAAGATTTGGGCTTGGAAACAATATCGGATCAAAGACTTTCGTCGGTATGTAGATCGGATGTTCTGTATTCTCCCTTTTGAAGTGGATTTTTTTCAGAAGTTGAACTATCCGGTTGATTATGTCGGAAATCCATCTGTAGATTCTGTTTCATCTTTTAAAGAAAAACAGGCTGTATCCCCAATCAATCTCAGAGAAGAAGAGGGATTGGATAAACGTCCGATATTGGCTCTTTTAGCAGGCAGTCGTCGACAAGAAATCAAGGACAATCTGCCTACCATGCTGGAAGTAGCAGCCGCTTTTCCCACACATCAAGCAATCATAGCAGGTGCTCCCGGTATAGAGCCGGAATACTATCAACAATTCATCCAAGAGCAATCTGTAAAAATTATTTTCGGAAAGACCTATCCGTTATTACAACACAGCGATGTTGCATTAGTCACATCAGGAACAGCGACATTAGAAACGTCACTTTTCCGTGTTCCACAAGTGGTATGTTACTATGTGGTAGCCGGCAAAATCGCAAGCTTTATATTCCGACATTTCTTCCATATCCCCTACATCTCATTGGTCAACTTAATCGCCGGTCGTGAAGTCGTACAAGAACTTTTTGGAGCTCGTTTCTCTCGCAAACAGATAGAAACAGAATTAGGACGTATCTTGCATGATCACGAGTATCGAAGCCAAATGATTCAAGGATACGACGAAATTATTCAGTTATTAGGCAAACCCGGTGCCTCTCAACGAACAGCTTCACTCATTATCCAATCTTTTAAATATTAATATATTTTAACTATTCTCATTGCAGCGTTTCATACTTATTTTTCATCTTGCAATATAGAAACAAGATTATAAATAATTAATGAAACATTTTATGAAGAAGTTGAAAAGTATGATGCTACTATTGGGACTTATCATGAGTTCCTCAGTTTTTTACTCCTGTTTGAATGATGAGCAGAATGAATATGAACAGATTTGGGCAGACAGCGATCTTGCCATTGTCACAGTGAAGCCCTTAGATGATCACTCTTTTTACATGCAGCTCAATGATACCACCACTTTATATCCATTGAATCATGATGCATTTGAAATGCCCAAAGAAACACGTGCCCTTATTACATATAAATATTCTGAAACTCAAACAGCAGGATACGATTACTCTGTTAATATCATGCACTTAGACACTATTTTAACAAAGTCGATTGCTCCTGATTTGGGTACAGAAAATGACAATTACTACGGAACAAGCATGTTAGCACTGAATGGATCCAGCATTTGGGATCCTAAAGGTGTATGGATTGAAGATGGATACATTACGTTCGACTTTATTATTTGGAGAGGTATTGGCAACATCAAACATTTCATCAATTTAGTTCCCGTCAACAGTGCTGACCCATACGAATTGGAACTTAAGCACAACGCATACAATGACGAACCGGTAGTAGAAGCCTCCAGCTTAGTATCTTTCAAATTGGATAACTTACCTGATACCAAAGGACAAACAGTCAAACTAAAAATCAAATACAAATCCTACGTATTGAACGATTACCGTACAATCGAGCTGGATTATAAAACTAAGGAATAAAAACACTTTCCAACATAACTTTTATTTTTATCATTTAGTTTGAAGAAGAGACATCTTTATGATGTCTCTTTTTTTATCTTTTTATAAACAATATGCAACGGTTTCCCATTTTTACTCCTTCACATGGATTTTCTCTTATAACTTTTCTACCTCTTCCAAGGTCAGACCGGTACAATCTGCAATTGTTTGTAAATCAATACCACTCTTTTTCAGATTGGTAGCAGTTTGGTATAAACCTTCAAGTTTCCCCTCTTGCTTTCCTTTTATAAGGCCTTCCTGTTTTCCTTTCTCAACACCCTCCTCATAGCGATATTCCATGCAGGCATACCAATCTCGTTCAACCGATAAACTCAATTCGTAGGCTAATCGTTCATCCAAACTCATCCGTTCTACCTCAACAGCACTCTTTAACTTTTTCAGAAAGTTATCATTTTCCCAAATATGTTTTGGTATCTCTCCCATAATCTCTACATGATTTAATATGTACAAAAATCGTTTATAAGGTGTATCACAAGCCGAAAAGTCCAATTTGAACTTCGGCAGCTCCAAATAGATTTCATTCAGTGTTTCACTGAACGGTTCCTTCAACTCTCGATCCATGCGGACAATGTCCCAACGGTATTTTTCAGGATAACGGGTATCCATGATGAAATCCAAGAAGCAGACTACATATACTTTGCTAAACCGGTATTCCCAACGCTTCTTCCCTTTTCCGAATACTGTTTGGATACGTTTCCGTTCCATCTGTGCCTGTCGCTGGATGACAAAAGAGGCATAATACAAAACCCTATCTGAAAAATACTGTTGCTTTTTCTTCTGGATCTCTACGATGAAACATTCTCCATCTTCCGTTTCGCAAAACAGGTCAAAAATTACTTTCGTGTTTCCGCTGTTCTCTCCCAACATCTCGACATTCTGAAACGTAATGTCCTTGATTTGTTTGTCCAAGAGACTGTTTAGGAAACCGATTGTCAACTCTTTGTTTGCAACTGTGCCAAACAGCACCTTAAAGCCATAATCCGATTTCGGATCGATAAACTTCATTTCTTTCATAGTGATTGTTCTGGTATTTTAATGAATAATTAAGTTACTTCTATCCTCTCCTTTTAGGGAGAGGATATGCAACAAATATAGCGATTTAATTTATATGCACAATCATTTCAAACTTATAAAAGCGACGTTACTCCTTCACATGGATTTTGTGGGAGGCGACTTTGCCGTTGCAGTCGATGGAGAGGATACAGAGTCCTTTGGTCTTTAAAAGGATTTCATTATCGCCTGACACTATCGGAGCCGTTTGAAGCAATGCTCCAGATAAGTCATACACTCGACAAATACCCTTTTCCGGAGATTTCAAACGAAGTAGAGAACCCACCACTTGAAGCGGAGTTTCCAATGATTGGGCTACTGACTCTATATCGGTGGAAGATTGCTCTACAGGTATCATTCCTATTACCAAATTTACAAAGTAATCTCTATCTGTCTTAAATTGTGAATTTGGATCAGTCTGCAAATCCTCTCCCAAAAAATGGTCCAGTATATAATAGCCATTCGATGCTCCTCCCCAACCATAATTTAAATGAAAAGCATTTATTCCATCAAAACCATCGACATTCAAAGCATGTTGAGAATAATTAAAATTAAAAGAAGAAATGGTTGGACGTCCCTGTTTTAATTCATTTAAAATTAGATTACTCCATTCCTCATCTGAATAAGCATGTCGAGTAAACGAATTTTCACTTGTTGTTTCATCGTATAGTTTTACATAATGTTTTAACGAATCATGCCTATAAGAAAAATTATTGATAAGCCCCTCTCTTATGTCTGCCATATATGCACTCGAAGCATCTGCTCCGTACTTCATCCGAACGGCTGATCCACAATGATAAAGCAATCGTGCTATCTCGTCTTTATTATCTGCTCCGGACATAATCTTCTCCCAATCATAAGGCTTCTCATTCTTTAATGTGATATAAGTTGCT
>JAFYOM010000353.1 GCA_017560165.1 Parabacteroides sp. | reverse complement strand
TTTATTATTTTATTCTTCTATTTCCCTTAATCTATCATATAGATTCTTCTGCTTACTATCTCGTTTATGTTGCGTTTTTGCACAACAGATTCCTTTTTTTCTCAAAGCCGCATTACCTTCTATATGAGTATTTGGGAACCTTCCGTTCTTCTTAAATATCACTTTTACACTCAGTAATACGACGCAAATAACAAGAATTATGATTGTAACCAATAACGTTGTAAGCATTTTCTCTATATTTGTGGGCGCAAATATAAGAGTTTAAGTGATTAGAAAGTACGTTTTGAGCAATTTATTGTACTTTTTTTCAAACTAAACTCGTATTTTAGCCGTAGAATTAACATAAAGTAATATCTATAATACATTACAGCATTATGAACATAACAGAATTAAAACCTCAAATCGTTTGGAAATTTTTCCACCAGATTACACAAGTTCCTCGTCCATCTAAAAAAGAGGGCAAAATTATCGAGTATCTAAAATCATTTGCTCAAGAGTATAATATTCCAATTAAAGTAGACGAAGCTGGTAACATTTTAATGTCTAAACCTGCTACTCCAGGAAAAGAAAATCTACCGACTGTCATTTTACAATCTCATATGGATATGGTATGTGAAAAAAACAACGATACCGTACACGACTTTGAAAACGATCCGATTGAAACTATTGTAGATGGCGAATGGTTAGGTGCAAAAGGTACAACATTAGGAGCAGACAATGGTATCGGTATGGCTGCCGAATTAGCACTTTTGGCCTCTAACGATATTGAACATGGTCCTATCGAATGTCTTTTCACTGTAGACGAAGAAACCGGATTAACTGGAGCTAAAGCTCTAAAAGAGGGATTCATGACTGGAGATATTCTTTTAAACCTTGATAGCGAAGATGAAGGAGAAATCTTCATGGGATGTGCAGGAGGTAAAGATACACAAGCTATTTTCCACTACGAGCCACAACCAACTGACGCAAACTTGGTTTATTTAGCTATTAACATCAAAGGTTTGAATGGTGGACACTCTGGCGGTGAAATTCATAAAGGTTTAGGTAACGCTAACAAAATTTTAGTTCGCTTCCTTTATTTATTAGGAGCACAGGTTGATTTCACTTTATGTTCTATCAATGGTGGAAACTTGCGTAACGCAATCGCTCGTGAAGCGCAAGCTGTGATTGGTGTAGCTTCTAAGGACAAAGAAACTGCTCGTATTTTATTAAATAACTTCACTGCAGATATTGAAAATGAATTGAAGCATGTTGATCCAAATGTTCGTATCATCATGGAATCAACAGAACAACCGGAAACTTCTATCAATGAAGAATGTAAAAACAGACTTATCTGGGCATTACATGCATGTCCACATGGAGTAATGGGTATGAGCCATGATATTGAAGGTTTGGTTGAAACTTCTACCAACTTGGCTTCTGTAAAAATGGCTCCGGATAACACGATTATTGTTGGAACAAGCCAGCGTAGCTCTATCGAATCATGCAAAAACATGATTGCAAACCAAGTAGCTTCTACTTTCAAATTGGCTGGAGCAGAAGTTAAGCATGGCGATGGTTATCCGGGATGGGCCCCTAATCCAAATTCTAAAATATTGAAGGTAGCCCAAGAAAGTTATAAAAAGTTATTCAATAAAGAAGCCAAAATCATGGCAATCCATGCAGGTTTGGAATGTGGATTATTCCTTGAAAAATACCCACATTTAGATATGATTTCATTTGGTCCTACATTGCGTGACGTTCACTCTCCAAACGAACGTATAAAGATTGATACCGTTGATTTATGGTGGTCACATCTTCTTGAACTATTAAAGAGCATCCCTGCAAAATAAAAAGATATATTTTGCGTTTTAAAAGGAGGAAAAACATTCTAAAGAAGGTTTTCCTCCTTTTTTATGTTAATACCTAAAAACTTATTTATACTAAATTTGTTTTATCATTGACATAATTCATCCGGTAAATACTGGTTTACCGAAACAACGAAACAATTATAAACATGAAACGATTAACCGCTCCATTACTCATACTATTTTGTATCTTATTCAACCTGTTATCATGTGACGGATTGGATGAAAATTATTCTACCAATCCTAATCACCGTATCAGTTTCTCTGTCGACACGATATCATTTGATACAATCTTTACCACCATAGGGTCTGCTACGAAACATTTCATGATCTACAATCACAATAATCAACCCCTACTCATCAATGAAATCATGTTGGCCAGTGGTGAAGAAACCGGATTTCGCATCAATGTAGATGGTCGTAAAGGGGATCTTTTTCACGACATAAGAATACCGGCAAAAGATAGTATTTATGTATTTGTAGAAGTGACAGTTAATCCAAACGCAAGTAACCAGCCTTTATTAGTAGAAGACTCTATCGTTTGTACGACTAATGGTATCAAGCAATCTGTTCGCCTGGAAGCTTACGGACAAAATGTTCATTTGTATAAAAATGGATTAATCATAACAGCTGACACCTCCTTTACGGCAGAACGTCCTTATTTGATTTATGACAGTTTAGTTATCTCACAAGACTGCAAACTAACGATTCGTCCAGGAGCGACATTTTATATGCATGACAAAGCCAAAGTCATAGTCTATGGAACATTGTATGCACAAGGTACTTTCGATAAACCGATTCAATTCAGAGGGGATCGCTTGGATTTTATTTTAGAAGATATACTTCCCTACGATCAAACTCCATCCCAATGGGGTGGTATCTTCTTCCACCCACAAAGTTTCCACAACTTTATGGATCATGTAATTATTAAAAACGGAACAACCGGGCTTACATTCGAACAATCGACAGCAGATATACCCAAATTAAAGCTTAATAATTCCCAAATCACCAATATGGGGAACAACCTTTTCACTGCATTCAATTGCCATATAGAGGTCAACAATACAGAATTGAGTAATGCTGGAGGGGGTATCGCTATTCTTATTGGGGGTAAATATCATTTTATTCATTGTACTCTTGCCAATTTTATGACATTGAAAAAACGAGAATCAGTCTGTCTTACCATTGCAAACAATGCGAACAATGACATATTCTCCGTAGATGCGACGTTTGACAACTGTATCATTGATGGTAGTTTTGATGCCGGAAATGAGATGTACAAAGGAGAGTTAAACCTTTCTATCGATGAAGCTGGTTCTTTTAATTATTTGTTTAATCATTGTATTCTCAAATCTATGGGAGAAAACAACGAACAATTTAAGCATGTATTGTTTACAAATGAAAGTCCGGCCTACCGACAAAAAGGAAATGAGAAAAACAAATATACCTTTGATTTCCGACCGGATACAACCACAACATTGGGCGTTGGAGAAGCAGATATTTTTGTCACCCAACAATATCCTATAGACCGATATGGAATCAATCGACTTACAAACGATGGTCCGGATATCGGAGCTTATGAATTTGCACCTAAAGAAAACGTAGAAAAATAAAAGATGATCAAAACCTTAACTATCATATTTTTTATTCTACTCTTTTGTCTGTTTGATATACAAAGCCAAACAACATTTAGAGTCATGTGCTACAATGTCGAAAATCTTTTTGATACGACAGACAATCCACAGACCTCAGACGAAGAATTTACACCGACAGGAAGCCGTCATTGGACACCCCAAAGATATTATCATAAAATACAGCAAATAGCTAAAGTAATCACCGCTGCCGGAGAATGGAATACACCTGCTTTGATTGGTCTCTGTGAAGTGGAAAATGACTCTGTACTATATCATTTGTTACATCGAACCCCTTTACGACACCAGCATTACCAATATTGCATCACTCATGGCCAGGATAATCGTGGAATAAACGTAGCACTACTCTATCAAAGAGATCAATTCCAATATTTAGGGCACCACGAATATCCTATCCGTTTCATGTCAGCATTACCTAAAGCGACCCGTAATATACTACATGTATGGGGAAAGATTATAACAGGAGATCGATTAGATCTTTTTATTTGCCACTTTCCATCTCGTTATGGAGGAGAAAAAGAGAGTGAAGCTATACGAATGGATGCAGCACAAACACTTCGACACTTATGCGATTCCATCCATATACTACATCCTACCCCTCATATTTTGATCATGGGAGATTTTAATGATACTCCTGAAAACATTAGTATTCGAACAATCTTGAATGCTAACCCATTTCCAACTTCATGGCCATCCGGCTCCTATCCAATAACCCGCCCAAACGTACCCATTCAAAAGTTACCTCTTCAATTATACAATTTATTCTCTAAAAAGGATAAAATTGGCAGTCATAAGTATCAAGGAGAATGGAGTCAATTAGATCAATTCATACTTTCCTCTACCCTATGCAATGGACAATCATTAATTCAAGTTCTTCCCCAAACACTACAAACATTCAGCCCTACTTTTCTTCTTAAAGAAGATAACACATGGTATGGGAAACGTCCTTTTCGCAGTTATTATGGATTCAAATATGAAGGCGGATATAGTGATCATCTCCCCATTATCGTAGACTTTCAACTATCTGAATAATTCACTATCTTTGTTTTTTAATACTACAAATTATGTACAAATTATTTTTAGCCATATTTGCTTTTTGTTTATCCACTATACAAGCTCAACAACTCAGACAGCCGTTTGACTTCCCCATATTATTAAGTGGAAATTTTGGAGAATTACGCAATAATCACTTTCATTCCGGCATTGATTTCAAAACGCAAGGAGTAGAAGGAAAAGCTGTACATGCAGTACAAGATGGCTATATATCACGAATATCTGTTAGTCCATGGGGATATGGGAACGCACTTTATCTAACACATCCTGATGGAACAACAACCGTTTATGGCCATTTACAACAATTCATACCTTCTATCGCTCAATATGTAAAAGACAAACAATACGAACAAGAAAGTTTTCATGTAAATTTATCTCTAACTCCTGAAGAATTTCCTTTTCGTAAAGGAGAAATAATAGC
>JAFYOM010000352.1 GCA_017560165.1 Parabacteroides sp. | reverse complement strand
TTTGGCTCGTGCAACTATCAAACAGTTGGATAAACACGATGTAGTATTCTGGGAAAAACATGGTATCTTGGCAGTAGGTGAAGACTTGATCGAATGTTTCGATGCTATTGATACATTAAGTAAATCAGCTCAAATTTACTTTAGCGCTCGTTTGGCAGGTTCAGAACCAGAAGGTATGACAGACAAGCAGGTGGATGATTTGGTAACTGCATTCGGCTTGTAATACTTTGAAAGAGTAAATAAAGGAAAGAGGGTATGTCTATCAGAGATATATCCTCTTTTTTTTATGGTTGCTTTTTTTGAATATTTTGTGAAAACTTTAAAAAATATAGGGAATAATCCTTTTTTATTAATACTTTTGTTAGCTAAATTATCTAATATCATGTAATCATGCAAAGACGACAATTTATTAAGCAAAGTCTATTGTTGGGTACTACTTGTTTTGTAGGAACTAATCGTATTGTTTTCGCGGGAAATAATCCTGCGGCTGTAAGTGTATCTAATAATGTTGTATCTTCATTCAGTGATCCAGCATCTTGTTACAGACCATTCGTTCGTTGGTGGTGGAATGGAGATAAAGTAGAAGCAAAAGAGTTAATTCGAGAACTACATTTATTGAAAGAAGCCGGTATCGGTGGTGTAGAAATAAATCCTATTTCATTCCCAGGTGGAGCAGATGCAGTTGGTAAAAAATCATTAACTTGGTTGAGTGATGAATGGATTGATATGTTACTTGTTGTCTTTGATGAGGCAAAGAAGTTAGATATGACTTGTGACCTAATCGTGGGTTCTGGTTGGCCATTTGGAGCAGAAACTTTGGAACGTGATGAACGTGCACAGGTAATGATTCTTTATGCTGAGCCATTAGAAGGAAATTCTGTATTTGAAACTTCTCAGTTTAATATATTTCATAAAGTCGATCCAGGTGTAACTGATCCAAACCCATCTCGTACATGTGAGTTGGTTTCTTTGAAGTTGGTTCCAGATCCTATGGACAACTTGGATCAAGCAATTGATCTTTCTTCTAAAATGAAAGATGAAGTCATTCGTGTGGATGTTCCTGAAGGCAAACATGTTTTCTATGCTTTGGTACGTTATGACTCCTTTGCAAGTGTAATTAACGGTGCTCCGGGTGCTGCAGGTCCTATCTTGAACCACATGGACGAAAAAGCCGTTTATAAATATTTGCAAAACATGTCTGATACAATTCAGAAAAAGACCGGTCCGTTATCTAAACATCTTCGTGCTTTCTTTACTGACAGTATGGAATTGGAAGGTTGTAACTGGACTGCTGATTTTGCAGAAGAATTTAAAAAACGTCGTGGTTATGAACTGATGCCTTGGATGCCTTTTATCATGTTTAAGGTAGGTCGTTTAGGTGCAGTTGTTGACGATAAATATGGTGCGAAGAAAACTCCTAAATTTGAAGAAGAAACTCGCCGTGTACGTTTTGATTTTGAATTGACAAAAGCAGAACTTTATTACGAACGTTTTACTAAGATCTATTTGAAATGGTGTAGTGAGTTGGATGTGAAATCACGTGCACAGGCATACGGACGTGGCTTCTTCCCATTGGAAAGTAGTTTAGGCTATGATATTCCAGAAGGAGAATCTTGGACTACTAACTGGTTACGTCATAAGATCGGAGAAGAGATGGGTGATGAAGACTATCGCCGTGGTCGTGGTTATACCATGATTAATAAATATGTCTCTTCTGCAGCTCATTTAATGGGTAAACGTTTGATTAGTGCAGAAGAAATGACAAATACCTATTTGGTATTTAATACGACATTAGAATTGTTGAAGATCGGTTCAGATATGAGTGCTATCTCTGGTACGACTCACTCTATATGGCATGGATTCAATTATTCACCACCTGAAGCACCATTCCCAGGATGGATTCAATATGGATCTTATTATAATGAAAATAACTCATGGTGGCCTTATTTTAAATATTTGAATAACTATCGTGCTCGTCTGTCTTCTCAATTGCAGCATGCCGATATGTGTACAGATATCGCATTACTTCCTGCCAACTATGATATGTGGGGTGAAATGGGTGTACAAACAGATCCATTCCCTGAAAAATTAAACATTCCTTATACTTCATTGATTTGGGAAGCTATCCATAAAACAGGTGGTGGTGCTGACTATGTTACAGAGATTGTATTGAAAGATGCGACTGTAAAGAATGGTAAACTATGTTATGGTAAGAAGCAATATGGTACATTATTCTTAATCGAAGTAACAAGTACAACTCCTGAAACTTTATCTAAATTATATGATTTTGTTTCAACCGGTGGACGTGTATTCTGTATCGGTAAATATCCGGAAAAATCATTAGGATTGAAAGATTATCAGAAACGAGATAAAGAAATTCAAGACTGGTGTAGTAAGTTACAGAAATTTGCTGATCGTTTTATCCTTTTGGAAAAACCAAGCGATGGTAAATATTTGGAATGGTATCAAGATGTTTTGAACCGTTATAATTTACCGAATTATGTAAAAATCTCACAACCGGATCGCTTCTTGTTGCATAACCGTTATCGTAAAGATGATAAGAGTGATTTGTTCTTGTTCGTGAATGCACATATGCATGAAGGCAGACAAACGGATTTGAAATTCCCAGAAGAGATTACAAGAGGACGTCAAGGTTGGATTTGGGATATTGATACCGGTAAGAAATATAAGATCAAATTAAATAATGGAGTATTCCATTTAGATTTAGGTCCAGCAGAAACATATTTGATCGTCTTTAATAAGGAAAGAAGAGGTGAAGAATGGAAACCGCTTCCTCGTTCAGCTTCTAATATGATAACTGTTGGTAATTGGTCTGTCGAATTGAAGCATTCAAGAGAAAATTGGACGAAGAAGATGGAAATGCCAGCTTTGAAGGACTTGAAAGATACAGAATTTGTAAACTTTATGGGTGAAGTGGTGTATCGTACAAAAATTCAAGTTGCAGATCCGAAACGTGCGATTCTAAACTTAGGTAAGATTTGGGGTGTAAACGAACTTTATGTGAATGGTAAAGCTTGTGGCGTCAAATGGTTTGGTAATCGTATTTATGATTTATCAGGAGTCGTTAATAAGGGAGAAAATGACGTTGAAGTTCGAGTAACTACCATTATGGGTAATTATGTTAGAACTTTGAAAGATAGTAAGATGGCTCAGAAATTTATAGGTGGAAGAAGAGAACAGCCTATCCAGTCTATGGGTATGTTGGGACCAGTTACTTTATATTAATTATTAAATTTTTTATGATGTATAAGTTTAGAAGTTTGTTTATACTGTTGGCTCTATTTTCATCTTTGCAGATTTCTGCAAAAGATTATTTAGCGTCAATGTTTGGTATTAAGTCGAATGGGGCAACTCTGAATACGACTGCAATACAGAGAGCAATTGATTTTATTCATGAAGAGGGTGGTGGTCGTTTGGTTTTCAATGTGGGACGCTACTTAACAGGTACGATTCATTTGAAATCAAATGTAACCATTGTATTAAATGAAGGTGCTATTTTATTGGGTTCTACCAACCCATATGATTACAACATCATGGAACGTCCTGTATTTTCAAGTTTCATTCATGCTGATGGACAAGAAAATATTGGAATTATAGGAAAAGGTGTGATCGATTCTCAGGGTAGAGAGTTGGCTTACAATGTAATTGATCAGATTCATAAAGGATTGTTGAAGGATGATTTGAAATTAGACCGTCCGGCTCAAAGACGTCCTTTAGGTATCTATATTAACAAATGTAAGAACATTACCATCAAAGGTATTACGATAAAGAATACCAGTGACTGGGTACAATTCTATGATCATTGTGAATATTTGACTATTGATGGTATTACAGTTGATAGTAAAGAATTTTGGAACAATGATGGTTTGGATGTAGGTGACTGTAAGCATGTACGTATTACAAATTGCTTCGTTGATGCAACAGATGATGGTATCTGCTTGAAATCTCATGACCCGAATGCTATCTGTGAAGATATTGAAATTCGTAACTGTGTGGTTCGTTCAAGTGCAAGCGGTATTAAATTTGGAACAATGTCTTTAGGTGGATATAAAGATATACGTATTATTAATAATAAGGTATATGATACTTTCCGTTCTGCATTTACAATTGCTACACCGGATGGTGGTTTAGTTGAAAATATATTGGTGGATAGCCTATATGCATATAATACAGGAAATGCAATTTATTTACGTATTTGTCAACGTAATCAAAGACCGGTAGGTTCAATGAATAATATCACAATCCGTAACATGTATGCAGAGATTCCAGCAGAAAAACCTGATAAGGGATATACTTATGAAGGACCTGAAAATGAATATAATCCTCGTAATATTTCTCCTGCAAGTATTGTCGGATTGGAAGATGGAAATGATATTACTAACGTAACTCTACAGAATATCGAAATCGTTTATCCGGGTGGAGGTAATGCTAATTATGCATATAGAGGATTGGCTGCAGCTGATTTAGATAGTATTCCTGAAATGAGAAATGCATATCCTGAATTCTCTCAGTTCAGAGAGTTGCCTGCTTGGGGCTTTTATATCCGTCATGCAAAAGGAATTGTATTTGATAACGTAAAATTGACAGCAAAAGAACGTGATTATCGTCCAGCAGTTGTAGTACAGGATGCTGAAGATGTTGATTTAAGAAAAGTAAAATACCAAGAACCAGGAGGTGGTAAGAAACAAGTTC
>JAFYOM010000351.1 GCA_017560165.1 Parabacteroides sp. | reverse complement strand
ATTATAAAATCCCCGCCTTTTATCTTTTATGTATGAAGTTTATTCAACTGCTTGACGAGCAGAATAACTAATCTTCAATGCGTATGCTTCACGAAGTGCTTGTTTTACGTCTGTAATCAAACCCATTTTAGTTTCACTATCGGCTTTGATTGATACAGTCATAAACGGCTGATCTTCTTCATTCATACTTGATTTTTCCTGAGCAATGTAATCCTGGATTTCAGAAGGTTCAGCAAATTTATCATTTAACTGCAAACGAGCTTCTGTACCCATTTTTGCCTGAAATTCTTGATTAGGCTTTCCTACATATATGAAGGTTACCAATGATTTCTTTTCCAACTTCTGAAGCTCTGTTGCTTGAGGAGCACGGAATTGTACCATCAAAGTTACTTCACGCATAGATGTTACCATCATGATAAAGAACAAGAAGGCAAACACCAAGTCAGGTAATGATGACGTATTCAATTCGGGCATTTCACGTCCACCCGCTTTAGTAAACTTTCCCATTACTTATTTACCTCCATAATTTTTAGGTTCTGCTTCAGAAATCTTTTGTGGATAAACCTGTTGCACAGCCTTTTGTTGTTCTTCATCTAATTCTGCGAATGCCATTCCGAATTTCTTCTTAGAAAGATCATCACGCAATTCATTGTATGCTTTAGCTAATTCGTTCTGAACGCTGATATAAGCTTGATATTCTGTACCACGGTCATTTTGTAAAGAAATAACGTGTTTCTTTGCTGTCATGATTTTACCGAAGAAAGGAACATCTTCTTCTACCTTTTCAGGTTTGTTAGCGTCGTTATACGGATTGTCAATGAACTCTTTTACCTTATCTTTCAATTGCTTGATATCAACAAATTGATCTCCACAAAGGATTTCGTTATTACTATTGATCAATACAACCAATAGGTTTCTCTTATTGATATCTACGTCTTGCTTCTTTTGATCTTTAGGTACAGGAGGTGGCAAACGTCTTGCTAAACCTTTATCTGTATCCATTGATGTAGTAATAAGGAAGAAGATAAGCAACATGAAAGCAATATCGGCTGAAGAAGATCCATTGATACCCGGTGTCTTTCTTTTCTTACCCATTTCTTTCTTGTTTAATCAGTTCTTTATTACTATTATTTATTAAGCATTTTTTTCAAAGAGCCCCAAACAACACATGCAACGATTAATCCCATCAAAATGATTGTAGTCATAATCCACATGTCTGTTGTTTTTAACCAACCTGCAGTGTTATATGCTTGTGCTTCTGAATTCATACCTTCAATAGGAGTAGGATCACCCATTGTATAAGTGATGAATAACAATCCAGCAAACAAAATCAAAGAAACCAAAGACATGATAGCACCTTTAGGATCTGCTTTTAAAGAAGAAAGGAACTGCCATGCAGCAAACACTACAGTACTTAATACTGTTGCAAAGAACAATGCTGATGTCCAGTCGATCAGCAAACCTGTATGAACAGGTTCTAGCATTTCAGCAGCAGGATCTACAGCTCCTCCTGTGTAAAACATACCTAGAACGACAATACTGACAATAGAGCATATCAATAATGTCCAACTAGATATTTTTCTTATCTTAGTAACTGCCATAATTGTCTATTATTTTTTGAATTTAAGGTTGTATTTGATAACTAAGTCTAACAAAGAGATTGAAGCATCTTCCATTTGGTTCAAGATAGCTTCCAATTTGCTTAACAAATAGTTATAGAAAATCTGAAGAATCAAAGCAACGATCAAACCACCTACAGTTGTAATCAAAGCCACTTTCATACCACCTGCTACAACGGTCGGGCTGATATCACCAACTTGTTCAATTTTATCGAACGCCATGATCATACCGATTACAGTACCCAAGAATCCTAAAGACGGAGCCATAGCGATAAACAATGTAATCCAAGACATGTTCTTTTCCAAAAGACCACCTTGTACACCACCGTAAGAAATAACAGATTTTTCTACTACATCAATACCTTGATCAATTCTCATCAAACCTTGATAAGCGATAGATGCGATAGGACCTCTTGTGTCACGAGCGATAGCTTTTGCACCTTCTACATCACCTTTATCCAAAGCTTCTTCGATACCTTTTAATAACTTAGAAGAATTAGTTTCAGCCAAGTTTAAGTAGATGATTCTTTCCAAGCAGAAAGCCAAACCGAAAATCAAAGCGATAGCAACCAAAGACATAAAGTCAGCACCACCTTCGATGAACTTTGTTTTTAGAGCTTGATACAAACCACCTTCTACTGCGGTTTCAGCAGCTTCTTGCGCGAATGCTACAGAAGAAATTCCAAGAGCACATAAACTCATGAATGTTTTTGCAAAATACTTTTTCATTGTGTGTTTAATTTTTAAGATTAATAATTCTCTTATTTGTTTTTAATATTATTATCTATTTTTATTCATGGTATAAGCGGAGAGAGCGGGATTCGAACCCGCGAAACCCTTTAGGGGTTTACACGCTTTCCAGGCGTGCCTCTTCAACCACTCGAGCATCTCTCCAAGCACTAACCGCCTCTTCTCTAAAACGGGTGCAAATTACGAAAAAAATTGCAAATGCAAACGTTTCAGTGCACAAATCTATAGTTTTTAATTGACATATTACAATATCTGGCGCATAAATTTTGCGTCTGAGACGAAATTTCTTTTTACAAACCTTTATTTGTGATTTTAAAAAGTTTTAGCGCATTTTTTTTAGTCGTATTTACAACCTCTTCCAATGTTAAATTATAAATCTGTGCGATTTTTTCAGCTGTTTTCCATATATAGGTCGGTTCATTTCTTTTACCTCGATAAGGGACCGGTGAAAGATAGGGAGCATCTGTTTCCAAAACGATGTGATGGATGTCTGTTTGTTTAATCACTTCTGAAAGTTTTGAATTTTTGAATGTGATTACTCCGTTAATTCCAATTTTAAAATGGGGGAATTTCTTTATCTCCTCCAAAACCTTTTCGTCTCCTGTAAAGCTATGGAAAACTCCGGATAGCTTTTCCGGACCTATTTTATGTAAAGAATCAAATACTTCAGGAAAAGCGTCTCTGGTATGTATGGCAACCGGCAGATTTAAATCAATACTCCATCGAAGTTGTTCTTCGAATACCTCTTTTTGTTCTTTGAGATAGGTTTTGTCCCAATACAAATCAATTCCTATTTCTCCAATGCCACAATAATTACGTTTCCCAAGCCATGATTCAATCGTTTTTAAATCATCCGTGTAATTGGCTTTTACGCTGGTTGGATGCAATCCCATCATCGAGCATGTGAACTCAGGATGCTGGTCGCACAACATGTGCATCCGATCAATTGTCTCTACATCTACATTTGGAAGTAGTAACATTTCGATTCCGGATGCTTGTGCTTCAGATATTAAAATTTCTCGATCAGAATCAAACTCTTCTAAATAGAGGTGGCTATGTGTGTCGATTAGTTGCATATTAAGATTGACGATTCATTAAACGTTCACAGACCTCTTTTAGGATGTTTAATCTTTCCTTAGGAATGCTAAGTGAAGCTAAGTTCTTCATAGCCTGGTCGTAATAGTCTTGTATTTTCTTTTCTGATAATTCTTTTAAATGTAACTCGTTGTAAATGCTTGTGACTGCTGTGATTTTCTCTGCGGGATTGAATGTCTCCTGGTTAATCCATTGGTTTAATATCTCTTTTTGTTGTTCGGATGCTAATCTGAAAGCATTGATCAACATGAATGTCTTTTTATTACAAAGAATATCTCCACCTATATTCTTTCCAAATGTAGCGGGATCTCCATAAACATCTAATAGGTCATCTTGTAATTGGAATGCCAAACCAATATTAATTCCAAATTGATAAAGAGCATCAGCATCAGCTTGAGGCGCATGAGCAACAATGGCACCCATTTTCAAAGCACAAGCAAGCAGTACTGCAGTTTTTAATCGAATCATTTCAATGTATTCTTCTTCTGTTACATCAGAGCGTGATTCAAACTCCATGTCGTATTGTTGACCACCACAGATTTCAAGGGCTGTAATGGTGAATAAATTCAATATCTCTTTTAATGATTCAGGTTGTGTTTCTCCTATAAGTTGATAGGCTGCAATAAGCATGGCGTCTCCGGATAGGATGGCAGTGTTAGCGTTCCATACTTTATGAACAGTAGGTTTGTTTCTTCTTTTGTCTGCTTCGTCCATGAGATCGTCATGTAATAAAGTGAAGTTATGGAATACTTCAAGACCTAATGCGGGTTTGATTGCGGCTTCTATCTCTTCATTATATAAATTACATGCCATTAAAGTTAATGCCGGACGAATTCTTTTCCCTCCTAATGCTAACGTATATTCAATAGGTTCGTATAAACTTTTGGGTGGATAAGTAAATTGAAGTTGAGCAATCTCTTGCTCAATTTTCTGAAGAATATCATTGAAAGAAAACATAGAATAGAATTTTAAAAAGAAAAGGCTGCATGAAAGCAGCCTTCTCGGTATATTTACATGTTATTACTGTAGTCTGAATGTTACAGGAACGGTATATTTAACACGTACTGGTTTACCACGTTGTTTACCTGGTGACCATTTCGGCATCGCATTGATCACGCGAAGCGCTTCTTTATCCAAAGAAGGGTCAATACCACGTAATACTTGTGCATCTACGATAGAACCGTCTTTGTTGATGACGAATGTACAAGTTACACGACCTTGGATACCATTTTCTTGTGCGATAACCGGATATTTGATTGATTTAGCCAAATATTGCATCAACGCACCCATACCACCTGGGAATTCAGGCATTGTTTCTACAACGGTAAAAATCTGTTGTTCTGATTCTTCTTCTTCTTCAACCACTGCAGGCGGTACATAAGCTTCTTGCTGTGCTTGGCTAGCATCGTCTTCTGATGAGATTTCGATGTCGTCCAACTTAACGTCATCTTCCACAACATTCAACTCTTCAATAGCAGCTGGTGCTGGTGGTGGTGGCGGTGGTGGAGGGGGCGTATCCTCCGGTCTCGTAATTTCAATTTCCTCTTCCGCGATGATATCAGCAACGCCACTGTCTTGGGCAATTGTGATTTCACGCTCGCTCCATTCGAAGCCCACGAACAAGACTGCAAGTCCGACGATCATACCCATAAGGATACCTAACGTCTTGCCTTTTTCCAAGTCCGCTTTCGGTGATTTCTTAATTTCCATATACTAAATATTTAAAAATGTGTTTTTCTTCTGCGACAAATATACGGAATATTTTCAAATACAAAACGATTCATTTGAAATACTATGCATTTTTTTATTTTTTTGAGTACGCCATATACCTTTTTTCGTAAAATTTCGTTTCTGATATTGGAATATATATATTTATTTATCTTTGTGCTCTATTAAGATTTGGAATATGAGAAATTGGTTCATTATACTTTTCTGTTCTTTCTTTTTGCAAGTTGTCTCTGCTCAGACCGGTGATACAGGATATACGTTCTTACGTTATCCATCTTCTGCCAGAGCCAATGCTTTAGGAGGGAATACGGTCTCTTTAGTAGAGCGAGATCCTTCTTTGATCTATCATAATCCGGCTCTTTTAGGGACAGAAATGGACCAGATGCTTAACCTGAATTATCTGAATTACATTGCAGACATTAATGTGGGTAACGCTCTTTTTACCAAAGCAATTAAAGAAAAGGCCGCTTGGGGAGTTGGAGCCTCTTTTTTTAGTCAAGGGAATATTCGTGGAATGTCGGAAGAGGGATTGCCTACGGGTGATTTTACGGCTAAAGATATTAGTGTAAACGGATTTTTCTCGTATGATCTGTCTGAACGGTGGCGTGGAGGTGTATCGATGAAGTTCCTCTATTCAAGTATCGGAGATTATACCTCTATGGGGATGGCTATTGATGCAGGGTTGAGCTATTATAATTCGGAAAAAGGTTTCTCTTTTGGCTTTACATTAAAAAATATAGGTGCACAATTAAAAGCGTATGAAGATAAACGACAGAAGATGCCGTGGGATATCCAAGTGGGGATTTCTAAACGTATGACTCATGCTCCGATTCGTTTTTCTTTGACTGCAATGTATTTAAATAAGTGGAAAATAAATCACATAGATGATAGCAACATTGAGTATAAGGAGGATAATTTCTTTAAGTCTTTTATCAAGCATTGGGTGATAGGGGTAGATTATATCCCTTCGGATAATTTTTGGTTAGGTATTGGTTATAACCCGAAGACTGCGCTGGATATGAAATTACAAGGAGGAAATGCTTTGGCAGGTTTCTCAGGAGGGGCAGGTATTCGTATTAAAATGTTTGATGTAGGGGTCTCGGTAGCTAAATACCATCCTTCTGCTCTTTCTTTCATGTTGAGTCTCTCTACTACACTTTCTGAATTCTAAGAACTATTTTCAACTTTTTTGGACTCTCTATCTGATGGGAAAAGTCTCTCATGCTGATGAGAAAGAGTTTTTATTGTATATTTGCTGTCTGCATTATAACGAAAAGGATTATGAAAAAGATAATAATTGCCATAGATGGAGTCTCTTCGACCGGGAAGAGTACGATGGCTAAGGATTTAGCTAAAGAATTGGGTTATACTTACATTGATACAGGCGCGATGTATCGGGCGGTGACTTTGTATAGCTTGCAACATGGATTCTTCGCAGATAATCGTATTGACGAAGAAAAGTTGCAGGCAGCCATGGATGATATTGAAATCTCTTTTGTTTTTAATCCAGAGACCGGACGTCCTGATACCTATTTAAATGGAATAAAGGTGGAAAAGGAGATTCGAGGAATGGAGGTGGCTAATTGGGTGAGCCCGATTGCCGCATTGGGATTTGTTCGTCGTGCGATGGTTACCAAACAGCAGGAGATGGGAAAGGCAAAAGGAATTGTGATGGACGGCCGTGATATCGGAACGGTTGTTTTTCCGGAAGCAGAATTGAAAATTTATGTAACTGCCAGTGCGGAAGTGCGTGCCCAACGTCGCTTGGATGAGTTGAATGCCAAAGGAGAGCAAACCTCTTTTGAAGAGGTACTTGAAAACGTTAAGAAACGAGATTATATCGATATGAATCGAGCAGAGAGTCCGCTTCGAAAGGCTGAAGATGCGTTGGAATTGGATAATTCTTATATGACAATTCCAGAGCAGAAGGCTTGGCTGTTGGAACAGTATAATCGTGTTGTCTCAAAGAATGAACTATGATAGAAGTCGAGATAGATAAGGGATCTGGTTTCTGTTTTGGAGTAGTGACTGCAATCGAAAGTGCTGAACGGGAATTGAACAATACCGATACATTGTATTGTTTAGGTGATATCGTGCATAACAGCTTGGAAGTGGAACGTTTGGAAGCTTTAGGTCTGCGTACGATTGAACATGAAGAGTTTCGGTTGTTAAAAGGAAAAAAGGTTTTGTTGCGTGCACATGGAGAACCTCCTGCAACCTACGAGTTGGCTCGGCAAAACGATATAACAATAGTGGATGCTACCTGTCCGGTTGTATTACAGCTGCAACGGAAGATTCATAAATGGTATCAAGCAACTCGTGACAACCAAACACAGATTGTTATTTATGGCAAGAAGGGACATGCGGAGGTCAATGGCTTGGTCGGACAGACGGATGGTACAGCGATTGTCATAGAAAAGGTAGAAGATTTGGAACGTTTGGACTTTAATCAGAATATCTGTCTTTTTTCGCAAACCACTAAATCATTGGATGGTTTTTGGGAGGTTGTATCCGAAATAAAGAAACGTATATCCGAACAGGTTACATTTGAGTATTTTGATACCATCTGCCGACAGGTCGCAAACCGATTACCTAATATCAAAGCGTTTGCCTCCAAACATGATTGGATCTATTTTGTGGCAGGAAAGAAAAGTTCTAACGGCAAAATGTTGTTGGAAGAGTGTAGAAAAGCGAATCCGAATACCGTATTTATCTCTGATGCCGGAGAAATAACAGAACTACTTCCTAAAGATGTTAAGAGTGTAGGAGTTTGTGGTGCAACTTCTACTCCTAAATGGCTGATGGAGGAGGTTGCTGTTCGCATTCGTGAATTGAATGTGTAGAAATATAATGATCTTAGAACAATATAAATAAAAAGAATATACTATGTCTGCAGTTAAGTGTATTGGCATTTTAACTTCCGGAGGTGATGCGCCCGGTATGAATGCAGCGATTCGTGCCGTAACACGTTCGGCAATCTATAACGGAATGTCTGTTAAAGGTATTTATCGAGGATATAAAGGGTTAATAACCAATGAAATTGTTGATTTCAAAACACAGAATGTAAGTAATATCATACAACGTGGTGGAACAATCCTTAAAACAGCTCGTTGTATGGAATTTAAGACACCGGAAGGTCGTCAGCAAGCTTACGAAAGATTGAAAGAGCATGGAATTGATGCGTTGGTTGTCATTGGTGGAGATGGAACTTTGACCGGTGCACGTGTGTTGGCGCAAGAATTTAATATTCCAATTGTAGGATTGCCGGGTACGATTGATAATGACCTGTATGGAACAGATGTGACGATCGGTTACGATACGGCGTTGAATACGATTATGGAATGTGTGGATAAGATTCGTGACACAGCTACATCACACGAACGTCTGTTTTTTATTGAGGTGATGGGACGTGATGCCGGCTTTTTAGCGATGAACGGAGCAATTGCTTCGGGAGCAGAAGCTGCTATTATTCCGGAAATTTCAATGGAAAAAGACCAGTTGGCAGAAATGATTGAAGCGGGTTTCCGTAAATCTAAAAACAGTAGTATCGTATTGGTAGCAGAAAGTGAAGTAACCGGTGGTGCTATGGGAGTTGCAGAACGTGTGAAGAAAGAATATCCACAGTTTGATGTACGTGTTTCCATTTTAGGACATTTACAGCGTGGAGGTTCACCTACAGCACAAGACCGTATTTTGGCTACTCGCATGGGGGTTGCTGCTGTAGAGGCGTTGTTGGATGATCAACGTAATGTGATGATGGGAATTCAGAATGATGAGATTGTTTATGTTCCGTTCTCTAAAGCGATTAAGAATGATAAACCAATCAATCGTAATCTACTGAATACACTTCGGGTTTCTTCTATTTAAAAAAGAATCCGTTGAAAGTAAAATAAAAAAGGATGGGCAATCCGTTTAATCGGTTGCCCATCCTTTTTTTGTTCGCCTGTTATTTGAACTGGCGTTGTTTATCTCTTTTTATTGTACTTGGAAGGCACAACTGTTGGAAGCTTGTGAGTTCGGAACAACATGTAGCTCATATTCTCCAGGAATGATGTGCCATGCTTTTTGATTTTCAGACCAACGTCTTAATCTTGAAGTCGGAATGTCTAGACTTACTTCTACTGTTTCTCCTTTAGGAACTGAAACTCGTTTAAAGGCAACCAATTTACGTTGTAGATCATTCCAAACAGGTGAAGAAACGTAATACTGGATAACCTCTTCTCCATCCATGTCTCCTGTATTGGTAATAGATGTAGTGACAGTTAGACAATCCTTAGCAGATATTTTCTGATTCTTTATAGAAGGTTTGCTATAATCAAAAGTGGTATAACTCAAACCATATCCGAATGGGAATAGTACTTCTCCTTTGAAATATTGATAACTTCTACCATTTTTAATATTATAGTCATCCAAAGCCGGAAGTTCTTGTTCGTTAACAACAAAAGTTACCGGAGTTTTTCCGGAAGGATTAACCTTTCCTAATAGGATATTAGAAAGAGCAGGAGCTTCTCCTTGACCTCCGATCCAAATGTTTACTAATGCAGCCGATTTTTCAGCAACCTCTTTAAGTAACAATGGTGCACTAGCTCCAATGATGACAATTGTATTTGGATTGGCTTTGATAATCTTTTCGATGAACGACTGTTGGTGTTCAGTCATAGCCAATGTGGTACGGTCTTTTCCTTCGGAAGCTCTATCGTCACGCATGAATACGATAGCCAAATCAGATGAAGCAGCAGCCTGTTCCGGTGAAATAGTCTGTTTGTTTTTAGGAGTTTCCCAACAAAGTGAGTAATGTCCGTTCTTCTGCATATTACGTGCTTCAATCTCTATACGGTTTTCTTTTTTGGCTTCTAACTGTACGTTTACAACCGATTTTTCACCATGTTTCACTTGGGTGTCAGCAACTAATTTACCATTTAGATATAGTTTCCAATTGCCTGCTCCTTTGAAGTGTATTTTGTACAATCCGGTTTCCGGAGCGATCAAAGCGGAATGCCATTTGGCTGAAATACCGGTTGTATTGGTTGCAAACTCTTTTCTGTCAGTCGAAATGTCCAATGTCAAATCGTGCTGTTTGAAATGTACATCACCTTCCAAATTTGGATTGTTGAAATATTCACCGGTTAAACCTAATCGGCCTTCATATTCATATTTCGCTTCACGTAAGAAACAATTAGACGGAATAACCTCTTCCTCTTCTGCAAAGTCGCTGACCCATTTAAGGTTGGCTTTGTCACCGATCTCATTTTTGATGATTTCAAAAAGAGTCGGGTTGTGGTCAGGAATACCGCTGTAATCACCGTAATAGACTTTGTTGAATGCATTACCAATCAAAGCGATTTTCTTATTCTCATATTTTATTGGCAATATACCATTGTTTTTCAATAAAATGATGGATTTCTCTGCTGCCTTCTGAGCTAACTCACGATGCTTTTCACATTCTACTACACTCATTGGAATATCAGAATAAGGAGAGGTAAAAGTGTCAAACATCCCTAAACGAACACGTAATTCTAAGACATTCTTTACTGCTTCGTCTAAATCCTTTTCTTGGATAAGCTTTTGAGCAAAGGCATCTCGTAAGCCCTGGCGATATTCGTCACGTAAAGACATATTACAACCTGCTAAAAGAGCAGTTGCAGAAGCTTCTGCTAAATTAGATTTATATTTATGATGCGTGTAAATCTTTTCGATTGCCGATCCGTCAGAAATGGTTACGCCTTTAAATCCCCATTCTTTACGCAATACATCTTCTAAAAGGAAGTTGTTGGCACTACAAGGTATGCCGTTCAACGCATTATAAGCAGGCATCACTGAGGCTACCTCTCCCTCTTTTACGCTAGCTTCGAATGCCGGAAGGTAATATTCTCTTAATGATAATTCATCTACATCGGCTGAACCGTCATTTCGGCGGTTTTCCTCGTTGTTTGCAACGAAGTGTTTAGATGTTGCAACCAATTTGAGATGTCCATCTTTTTCGCTTTGTAAACCTTTGATAAAAGCAACCCCCATTTGAGAAGTTAAAAGAGGATCTTCACTATAACATTCAGAGGTTCGTCCCCAACGAGGATCACGGGCGATATTTAATGTCGGAGAAAAGAATGTTAATCCTTCGTATCGGTTGGTATAGCCTTTATCAGCTAAAGCCGCATGATATTTGGCTCTGGCTTCATCCGAAATGGCGATTGCTATTTCATTGAGCAATTCAGTATCCCACATAGAGCCTAAAGCGATTGGTTTAGGAAAGACTGTTGCTTTTCCTGCACGAGCCACTCCATGGAGACATTCACTCCACCAGTCGTAAGCCGGCATTGAAAGACGTTCGATTGCTGGTGCTTTAGCACAGAGTAGATCGATCTTTTCTTCTACTGTTAGCTCCTTTAAAACAGAAGACACTTTTTGTTGAACAGGATCTGTCTGACAGGTCACAAACAGAAATAAAACGGAGAAGAATACCGCTATTGAAACTGTTTTTTTCATAAAAAGCATGTATTTATTGTAAGACTTGTTTGTTCGTTAAGTATTGGATAGATTGTTCAAAAACAGATCCATCATTCGTTTGGCGGCAACAAAAGAACTTATCTCATTACGTAAAACCTGTTGCTCGGTGAGTTGAAGCATCTGTTCAACAGCCGGATTATGGTAGAATGTTTCGCGAAGGGTATCATTGATACTTTCATACATCCAATATTTGGCCTGTTCGTTACGTTTGTAATCGAAATAACCATTTTTTTGTGTAAATGCGATATACTCGTTGACCATATCCCAAATCTCTTTAATCCCTAAATTGTAATAACCGGAGTAGGTCAATACCTTTGGGAACCAACCTGATTCTGCGGCTGGGAAGAGGTGAAGGGCATTCCGAAATTGTGCAGCAGCCAACTTCGCTTTCTCGATGTTATCTCCATCTGCCTTATTGATGATGATACCATCTGCCATTTCCATGATTCCGCGTTTGATTCCTTGTAATTCATCTCCTGTTCCGGCAAGTTGAATCAATAGGAAGAAATCGACCATGGAGTGGACAGCTGTTTCGCTTTGGCCGACCCCTACGGTTTCAACAAATATCGTGTCAAATCCTGCCGCTTCGCAAAGGACAATCGTTTCACGTGTTTTACGGGCTACTCCACCCAATGAACCGGCAGAAGGTGAAGGGCGGATGAACGCATTCTTCTCACGTGAAAGGGCCTCCATACGGGTTTTGTCTCCAAGGATACTCCCTTTGGTTCGCTCGCTACTGGGGTCGATGGCTAATACGGCCAACTTTTTACCCTCCTTAATCAGATGCATACCGAATGCATCGATGGAGGTACTTTTTCCAGCTCCCGGTACTCCGGTAATACCGATACGAACCGATTGACCGGCATGAGGCAAACATTTTTCAATGATCTCTTGGGCTGTCTGTTGGTGTTCATACTTGGAACTCTCCACCAAGGTGACAGCCTGACTGAGTATGGTGATATTTCCTTTCAGTATCCCTTCTACATATTCAGACGGACTATATTCTTTCCGTTTGATTCTTTTTTTGAAATAAGGATTGATAGTCGGAACGTCGGTAACCCCCTCGTTGACCTTTAATCCTTTGTATAGTTTGTCGTTTTCAGGATGTTCCATTGTGTCTTGTTATTTTACTGCTGTGACTTTTACCAATCGTACCGGACCATTCGGGTCGTTACATACGATGTTGATCAATGTCTCTAATTTTGTTTTGATCTCTTTCGGGCGAATAGAAACCTTGATTGTGGCCGTTTCTCCCGGTTTAATCTCTTTTTTCCCTCCGGAAACATCGATTCGCTTATCATCACATGTTGCACTATGGATGATTAAGGGCGATTTTCCTGTATTGGTGATGTCGATGGTTCCACTGATTTTTCCACCGACCAAAGGAATGATACTGCTTTTGTTTGGCAACTTACCAAAATCCAGTAAAGTACCGGATAATGTAGCAATAGGTGCTTGAGCTTTTTCTGTAGCACTGTATTTGCTGAAGTCATCTACCAAATTAGCTGCTAAGCGTAATTGATCAACTACCCCTTTCTTTTGACCGATACTCTGGACCGTAATAGGTATTTCAGTCGTGAGACGTCCTTTTTGTTTGACAGACTTCGCCTCCAGTAAGACCGTAATTTCTCCTACCTCCTCTGGAGCTAATTGGGATGGAGTGGCCACTATATTCAGATAGGCAGGTACTTTTCCTATGTGAATGTTCATCGAAGTCTTACCTTCATTGATTACATGAATTTTATATCCAACAGTTTCTCCTGGACGTACTGTGTTGAAGAAGATGTTTTTGTTCTCAAGTTTGAGATCTCCGATATTGTAAGGATAAGAAAATACCGGTTGTAACTCTTTAGGGGTAACTGTTCCTTTTATACCTAAAGAAAAACTTCCTTTCTTTCCGTTACTGTAAATAGAGATGGTTTTGTAGAAAGGTCCCGGGCGTCCCTTCGGGTTGTAAGTGACTTTTATCTTTCCGGTTTTTCCAGGAGCAATAGGCTCTTTGCTCCATTCCGGCTGAGTACAACCACAAGAAGCTGTAATCCGAGTAATAACCAATGGACCATCCCCTGTGTTTTTGATGGTAAATGTATGACTGGCCAATCCATCGGCTTCACCTATGGTGCCGAAATCATGTATGAGTTGGTCTGTACTTATGACGGCCTTATTTTGAGCCTGTATACCATTTAGGGTAAATAGTATACAGGTTAAGATAAAGATCAGCTTTCTTGTATTTTTCATGTTGGTATATTCGATTTATTTGGCTCCTTCTACCTCTCCTCGTATCATTAAGATGAAATTGCCGGTTTTTCCATTGCTATAAATAGAGATGGTTTTGAGAAAAGTACCCGGTCTCCCTTTGGGGTTATACGTAATCTTGATATCGCCTGTTTTACCTGGAGCAATAGGCTCTTTGGTCCATTCCGGAGTGGTACAACCGCAAGAAGCAATCACACGTGTCAAAACCAATGGACCATCTCCTGCATTTTTAATGGTAAATGTACAAGATACATCTCCATCAGCCTCTTTGATTGTTCCAAAATCGTGAGAAGTGACTTCGGCTGAAATGACAGCTTTACCTTTTTGAGCAGAAGCTATTCCTGTAGCCAACAAAATTGCCATGAAAATAAAAATAATCTGTTTCATCGTTGTATTTCTTTTATTTGATTCGACAAAGATACGATATTAAATGAATGATTGATGATTCTATGTTTTAATAAATCCTTATCTTTTCCCCTTTTGTATGAGAGATAAATTCCGGAACATATAGACATTGGATGGTACTGATTCCGTTAGCGTATTCTCCACTTCGGGAAACATAGACCGGATATTCCAAGATGTAAGTCCCTTGAGGAAGAAGGTCAAAGAAAAAGTTTTCAGACAGATCTGTCGGTGATTGATAATAACTAATACCGCTTTGATACCTTACTCCGGATTGTTGTTCGGCCGGTTCAAAACAGCCTGCCCGTAAATCTTTTAGAACGACATATTCCATGTTTCTATCTGTATGGATCGTAAATCGGACAATCACTTTATCGCCTACTTGCAGCGGTTTTTGGGAAGTAATGGGATGAAGTTGTGTTTCTCCTCCCTCTTTTTTTTCGACGAAGAGTTTTTTCTCTACATTTAAGATTCCCTTTTGCTCTTTAATCTGATCCATGTTTTGGAAAGATTGTCGATAGACAGCGCCCCATGCGGGAGCGTTCCCCTCTTTGGTGATTGAAATTGTGCTGTTTGTAGAATCCTTTTCCTTGCTTTCGTTATGAACGATTTTAAGGTATCCTGTAATAGAGGTACTTTCGTTAGAGTGATAAGTCTGATTACCCCATTGAACCGAACAGTTGTTTGAAGTGCTAGACCAATCGTCTCCGGTCGATAAAAGAACATAAATTGCTTGACAAGTGGCAGGAGCTGATTCCCATATCTGAGTCTGTTTTTGACTCAAAAGCCATTGTTTCATCTGATTGTATTCCTGTTGAGAAGATCCCATTTCGTAGAAAAGAGTCATCAAGAGACAATGGGTATTAATTGGTGCAGATAAAAAGAAATGTTCTGCTCTTCGGTTATTAGCCCAATACATCCCTTTATCTACTGAAACAGTAGCATTTTTTCGAAACCAATTTAGGATTTGGTTGGCCACCTCTTTCTCTCCGTTACGTAGCATGACCCAGCCAATGGCTCCTTTTCCGTATAAGGATTGATTTCTCCATTGTTCCTTGGCTAAGCGTGTGAAATAATGGATTGCTTCACGAGATTCTCCCTCTTCCGGAATGTCTCGGTAGAGAGTGCGAACATACAGATATTCAATGATCTCCGGAGAAAAAATAAACTTTTTATTATGAGACTCTTGTTGAATTCTTTTATATACTGATTGAATCTGCTGATCTAAATAGCGAATAGCCTTTATCTGCATCTCTTTTTCTGCTTGGTCATACTCGATTGCTTGTAAATCGGTCAACTGTCCCATCCCCTTTAATAGATAGAGTGTAAAGGTTAGGCTGGGTTGTAGACCTTTAAACCATCCCCATCCTCCTTGTTGGGTTTGTTGTTCAAGGATATGGTGCATAGCCCTTTGTTGTAGCTCTTTGGCTCGGTTCGGATCTAGCAGAAGAGATAGACGTTGTATCTGTTCAGTCTCGTTTTCTGCATCTAAAACCCAAGGAGTCTCTTGTAACAAAAGTGTTTTGAGCTCTTCGTTTTTCTCTAATTGAGCATAAAGGGAAGTGGTTGTCTTACCTTCTGCCTCCCATTGACGGATCATTTGTTGGATATGTGGATGCGAAGAGACGATGTGATAAGCCAATGTATTACTATAATAGGAGGCAAACCAAGAGAGGATATTGTCATCTTTTGGTTGGCTGATTTCGGGTAGTGCTTGGAGGGCATACCATATCGGATTGGCTGTTAATTCCAAGGTGCTACGGAATGGTTGAATACCCTTTGTTGAAGGTGACTGAATCACCTCTTTCTCTTTTTCAAATAGCGAGAATGGTGTACTCTCTGTTATCAAAATTTGATCAGAAAGAATCGGGATTAGATGTTGCTCACCATCGTACCATTTGTCACCAACTGCAAAGATGCGGCAACCAACAACTCCATGTTTGATTTGGGGAACTTCTAATGTCCAACTGACGGTGATTGTACTGTCGGTTGGTAAAGAGAATGATTGAGGTGAAACCGAAAGAGTGTCTATGATTTTGTTGGTTGTTGGATCAAATAACTCCAAAGTGGCTTTCCCCTGTATCTTCTCTTCGGATTGGTTACTGATTTGAGCTGTAATACTCACTTTGTCTCCTTGGCGTAAGAAACGCGGAAGGTGTGGGGTGATCATGAATGGTTTACTGGTGATCACCTCTTTGGACAGATACCCCTGTTTCAAATCTTGGGTATGTGCAAGCAGTTGCAGTTTCCAAGTGGTATTACTTTCCGGCAGGGTAAATCCGAATGTCACTTCTCCCTTTTCATTGGAGACTAAAGCCGGATAGAAAAAGGCCGTTTCAGCAAAATTCTCACGTAAAGAGTGTGGGGGTGTGGTCGGTTTATTTTCCACTGTCTCCTCTTGAACCGATTGGCTGTTGTATGAGGTGGCTTCCACCTCTGCTTCTCTGAGAACGTCATTCTTCATTGCTAAGGCTCTTCTGTCATCACCTATCGAAAAGATGAATCGTTCCATGTCTAATGCCTCTTGCCAGTCCAACCGGTCGAATTTAAATTCATAAACCGAAAGCAGTTTGGGTAATACCTTTTCTGATAGGGTGTTTTTACTGAAAGCTCTTCCACTTCTGAAATAGGGTACTTTCCATGAACTTTGTTTATAAGTGGTGAAGTACCATCTGAAGGGTTCCAATACATCTAATGAGGCATCGTACATACTTGCTAAAACCTCTGAGAAGACCGTGGTCGAGTCAGAATCGGTTATACGGAACTTCCAATATTCCTGGCTTCCGGGTAACAGATGATTCCGGAATGTTTCGGTGTGGATATGCAATTTTTGATTGGGTTGGCGACGATGAATCAGAATCTTTTCTGTATAGAGTTTTCCCTCTTTGACAAAGGAAAAAGAGACTGAAAATCCCTCTCCATCCGTCTCTTTAAATGGAATTTGAAAAGAGCGATTCTCATTATTGAAACGAAGCAATTTACGTTCGACACATTCCTGTTTGGTCGAGAATCTTTCATAAAGCACATAGGCGTTTATCTCTGATGTGCCAAAGATGACTTCTGCTGTTTCTCCTGGGATACAGGTGGTCTGTTGTTTTACGACCCAGGTGTGCATGAAGACCGGCGGACGTTTATCCTCTTTGGTATATAAGATGAAATCTTTGTAATTGGTAATCTTTTGGCCTTGGTTGTCGATCGCTTCCACCTCCAAACGATAACGCCCTGCAGGAAATGGTTGGAACAGTTTTGTCGGAAACTCTTCTCCACTTACAAAGATACCGGTTGTTAAAAGCTGGTTGACACGATAGGATTTTTGATTCGGATTGTCGGTAATCGTTGGCTCTTCTGATAAGGAATATAGGTTGTACTTTCCTTTTATGCTGATTTTCTTACCATTGGCCGTTTGAGCATGCACAATTGCTCGTGCCTCCTCTCTATCCATTGTTTGATGAGGAATTCGGAGATCCAGTAAAAAGCCTCTATTACCAACCGTAAAGAGATAGTCGGCCTCTTGGGTCTCCCCTTTGCTGTCGGTTAATGATACACGTACACGATAGCTGAAGAATACGGGGTGGTTCGGATGATGCTGAGGACTCTGAGGCGTAAAAGGAATGGTGAAATTCCCTTTATGATCCACTTCAGCAGTCCCACTGGCTGATTGGGTGTTTGAATATTGAGGGATGAAAGGATAGTAATGATCTCCCCAAAAGTATGAGGGCGAGATGCTCCAATTGATTTTACCCGATTGCAATGCAACTCCTGAAAACATTTCGGCTTTCCCTTTGATTTGAAGGGGTTGATCAAATGCAGTCTCTTCTGTGATTGGAAGAATCTGAACTTGGAAGGTCGGACGTTTATAGCTTTCTACCCGAATACTGATTCGATCTTTTCCTGTATCTATCGTATAGGTCCCGTTGGGAGCCTGTTTGGGTAGTGTAAGAGATCCATCAAATGAACCAAATTGATTGGTCTGGAATGTCTTTTTAGATAGGGTTTTATACTGGGTATCCAAAAGGGAGACGGTATAAGAACGTGCTGCTGCGACATGTGGATGGTCATTGTTCTGCACGTAGGCTATCCCTTTGAAGTAGATCGTCTGTCCGGGACGGTAGATACCTCTATCTGTGAATAGGGCAAGCTCAACAGTCTCTTGTTGATCGGCATTGCTCCTTCCTGTGATGAAATAGAAATCGGAGACCATAGATGCTGTGTCCTTTTGGAAAATCGGGCGAACGGCTAGGTTTCTCTTTATAGCTGGGAAAGAGGCTAATCCGAATGGGTCAGTCTGTTTCTGGGCTAGCTGCTCAAAGTGATTATTTGTATAGGTAATGACCGTTGCCCCCTCTATCGGCTTTCCGCTCTCTATATCAGTGACAAGAAATTCGGTTGTCTGATTCAGATTGCGGGCGATAAGAGCCAAGCGGCTTACACTGAAACAGCTCGAAATGGATAGCTCTTGATTGGAGGTGCTTATTTCATATTCATACAGTCCTAATTCTTCCATCGGTATTGTCAGGAAGGTATCTACCTGGGTGTAGGTATTAGGGAGTGATAAGGTGTACCTTTCCTCTTTGACAAGTTTACCTCGTGTGTGTGGATTGTTCTTATCTTTAGTCAAAGCATATTCAGCTTTTCGTAGGCTTTGGTAGATTCGAATGGTCAGGTGTGTGATGTTTGTATAGTAAACATGAAAGACCTGCTCTTTTCCGGGATAGACATTGTTTTTGACCAACGCATGCAGAGAGGCTTTTTCCATCTCATTGAGTTGGTTTTGAAAGATGGTGATACGGTTATATGACGGATACTCGGTAAGGCTCTCTTTGCAAAGTGAATAGATGGCAGCACGTGCTGAATCTTGATGGGCTTGACTGCCTTGATATTGTTCTTGTTTCAATAATTGTAGTTGCTGGATACGTACTTCTGCGACATAAGCTTCCTCTTTGTATTGAGTGAATAAACTGTCTAATTTTTGACGATAGTTTTCCGTTGAGATGATTTTATGGTTGTGACTGAATTCCCAGTAGGCTAATTCGGCAAAAAAAAGAGCCTGTCTCTCAGGTTGACTTCGTCTGAATCTCAACCATTCATCATACCATTGGATGGAGGGATGGATCTCTATTGCTCGGTGAACCAAAAAGTCGTATAGGGTTGGACGAAGCAATGGGGTATCTTCCCCTTTTTCAAGGATGAGGTTATAGCGGCTGAGCGGGGTCTGTTGTAAGAGAGAGGCCGGCCGAAGGGATAACTCAAGTGTTTGTTTAATCTTCTCTTCAAACAAATTCGTACTCCATTCCCGAATATTCGAGGGAATATAATCTTTTAATTCGGAACGTCTGCTGATAGTGTAGCGATTACGGTCGAAATATTGGTCATACATTTCGGCAATCATGGAGTGAAGGATGGCCATCTCTATGGAATCCGAACAAGATGGTATCGAAGCTTCTATCTCTTGGATGACTTCAGGTAATCTATCACTGTCTTTTTCTAACTGCTCTTTAATCTGAGTGATTTGGGATTGGATATGTTTGGCTCTATTTTGGGCTTGGAGGGTATGCGCCTGAAAGAGCGTGAAAATGAAACAGTGTATGATAATCAAAATAAAAGCTCTTACCTTCATCTCTATGGATTTTACGTGTTAAACAAATGGTCTTTGTTTCTTTAGATGCAAAGTAAGAGCAAAAAGTTGTGAATGGACTGTTAAAGATCGGTAAATCTTATTTTTTGCGGATATAAGTCAAAAATGTATAGGCATACGGATTCTTTTCGTCTGCCTGGAATTCCTGACGTTCGATCTCTTCCCATTCCTCCCAGTTGACATCCGGGAAGAAGGCATCTGCATCCGGAAAGTTTGTGTGGACACGGGTGAGATACATCTTATCTGCAAAATCTAATCCTAATTTGTACACCAAGGAACCCCCTATTAGAAAGATCTGTTCTTCTTTCTCGCATAGTTCCAATGCTTCGTTTATTGATTCACAAGCGAAGCAGCCAATGAAATTAGCTTCCGGCATACTGGTTAGTACAACGTTCTTACGGTTGGGAAGTCCACCGTTGGGAAGAGATTCGAAAGTCTTTCGTCCCATAATAACGGTATGACCTGTTGTCAACTCTTTGAAACGTTTCATGTCTGCCGGCATACGCCAAAGTAGTTCTTGATTTTTCCCAATTGCATTGTCTTCTGCTACAGCGGCAATGATTGAAATAGTAGACATAAACTGATCGTTTGATTTTTACTTGCTGTTCTTTACTCTGTTTTTATACGGCTACAATCCCTTTGATATGTGGATGTGGATCATAGTCTGTTAGTTGGAAGTCCTCATATTGGAAACTGAAGATATCCTTGACCTTCGGATTGATAATCATACGTGGAAGTGAACGAGGTTCACGTGTCAATTGGAGTTTAACCTGCTCCAAATGGTTGGTGTAGATATGTGCATCTCCTAATGTATGAACAAAGTCTCCCGCTTTCAAACCGGTTACTTGTGCCATCATCTGTAATAAGAGAGCGTATGAAGCAATATTGAAAGGTACTCCCAAGAAGATGTCGGCACTACGTTGATACAACTGAAGGCTTAATCGTCCGTTTGCAACGTAAAATTGGAAGAAGGCATGACAAGGGGGTAGGTTCATATTTTCCAAGTCACCCACATTCCATGCACTGACAATGATACGTCTGGAGTCCGGATTGTGTTTGATGGTTTCAACCGCTTCACTGATCTGGTCGATACTTCCTCCTTTATAGTCCGGCCATGAACGCCATTGGAATCCATAAATCGGACCTAAGCTGCCGTCCGGATCAGCCCATTCGTTCCAGATACGTACACCATGCTCCTGTAAATATTTGACATTGGTATCTCCTTGTAAGAACCATAGCAACTCATAAATGATGGATTTCAGATGTAGCTTTTTGGTTGTCAACAGCGGAAATCCCTCCTCTAAATTGAAGCGCATCTGATGGCCAAATATACTATACGTACCGGTTCCTGTCCGGTCCTCTTTCTTTACACCTTCAGTGAGAACTCGATTGAGTAAATCTAAATATTGTTTCATTTTATTCTAAAAATCTGGACAAATGTACGAATAAATACTATATTTGCCTACATATCTAAAAGTATTAATTTTTTTACATAATATGAAGAAACTTTGTATGGCTGTCATGGCACTATGTCTGTTGTCATGTGCAGAAAAGAAAGAAGAGGTAACCTTGTCTGGATTGCAAGCATCGAATTTTGTGGCTGAGGTAGATGGAAAGACCACCGGATTGTATGTCTTGAAAAACCAAAAAGGAATGGAGGTCTGTGTGACGAATTTCGGTGGACGAATTGTTAGTATCATGGCTCCGGATAAAAGAGGTTTGATGCGTGACGTCGTATTAGGATTTGACAATGTACAAGATTATATGACCTATCCGACAGATTTTGGTGCGACTATCGGACAATATGCCAACCGTATCAATCAGGGTAAATTTACATTGGATGGTGTCGATTATCAGTTGCCTCAAAACAATTTCGGACATTGTTTGCATGGTGGACCGAAAGGATTCCAATACCAGGTGTTTGATGCCGTACAACCCAACGACCAAGTGTTGGAATTAAGTTATTTGTGTAAAGATGGTGAAGAGGGCTTCCCGGGAAATGTACAGTGTAAGGTAGTGATGACATTGACGGATGATAATGCGATTGATTTGAAGTATTCTGCAGAAACAGATAAACCGACAATCGTGAATATGACCAACCATTCATATTTCAATTTAGATGGAAATGCGGCAAGCAATGCTAAACATCTGTTGATGATTGATGCCGATTCTTATACGCCGGTTGATAGTACATTTATGACTACAGGCGAAATTCTTCCGGTGGAAGGTACACCGATGGATTTCAGAACGCCGACAGAGGTAGGAGCACGTATCAATGAGTATGACTTCGTTCAATTGAAAAATGGTAAAGGCTATGATCATAACTGGGTATTGAATACTAAAGGGGATATAAACAAACCTTGTGCAATCTTGAAGTCGCCGGAAAGTGGTATTGTTTTGAGCGTTTATACCAACGAACCGGGTGTTCAATGTTATGCCGGAAACTTCTTGGATGGTACGTTGACCGGAAAGAATGGTATTGTCTATAATGAACGAGCTTCTGTTTGTTTGGAAACACAGAAGTTCCCGGATACACCTAATAAACCGGAATGGCCATCTGCAGTTTTGCGACCGGGTGAAACCTATTTCAGCCATTGTATCTTTAAGTTTACAGTAGAGTAAGAACTCAATAATAAGTAAGGTAACCGTCCGTACATATCTTGTCGGGCGGTTATTTATTTTTCAAGAAAAGAATGAAGATGAAAAAGTTTGGAGTAGTTGCTTTGTCTTTGATGTTGACTTTTGGTTTAGTGGCTCAAGATAAACGCTATTTGGATCGTTCACTACCCATTGATACAAGAGTCTCTTGTTTGTTGGAACAGATGACTCTGCAGGAAAAGGTGGCACAGATGCGTCATATTCATGTATATAACGTCATGACAGATGGTAAGTTGGATAAACAGAAACTGGAGGTTTTACTCAAAGGGGGTGGTATGGGATTCATTGAAGCTATTACCTTATCGGGTAAAGAATGTCTTCAGTTTATGAATGAAGTACAGACGCATGTACGGAATCATACCCGTTTGGGAATCCCGATTTTTACGGTATCTGAGTCATTACATGGTTCGGTGCATGATGGTTCAACCATTTTCCCACAGGCGATAGCATTAGGTAGTACCTTTAATACTGCGTTGGCTTACGAAATGACAAGTGCTATTTCTGAAGAGTTGAAAGCACAAGGAATTACCCAAACGTTGAGTCCGGTATTGGATGTGTGCAGGGATTTGCGATGGGGAAGGGTAGAAGAGTGTTTCAGTGAAGATCCCTTCTTGAATGCCCAACTAGGTGTTGCCCAAGTCAAAGGTTATTTGGAACATCAAATTTCTCCGATGATCAAACACTTTGGTGCACATGGGGGACCACAAGGCGGTTTGAACTTGGCTTCTGTCTCTTGTGGGGAAAGAGAAGTGTTGACAGTTTATCTGAAACCGTTTGAAGAGGTGATTAAGAAGGCCACTCCTTGGGCGGTTATGTCTTCCTATAACTCATGGAACTATCAACCAAACTCATCCTCTTCCTATCTGATGACTGACATTTTACGGAATCAATGGGGATTTCAGGGATATGTCTATTCCGATTGGGGAGCAATTGGGATGTTGAGGTATTTCCATAAGAGTGTATCCACGAAAGCAGAGGCAGCTATCGCAGCATTGATGGCTGGTTTGGATGCGGAGGCTTCAGACGACTGCTATATCGAATTGACACATTTGGTGGAACAAGGCTATGTGGATATGAAGTTCATTGATAGAGCGGTTGCCCGCATCTTGAAAGCAAAGTTCGCGATGGGTTTATTTGAGTATGAGTTGCCGACAGTGACAACCTATGATAAGAAGGTACATCGTCAGGAACATGTCGAATTGGCTCGTAAGATTGCCGAAGAGTCGATTGTCTTGTTAAAAAATGAAGCAGAACTGTTACCCTTAGATTTGAAACAGATCAAGTCAATGGCGATTATCGGTCCGAATGCCGATCAAGTGCAGTTTGGGGATTATACCTGGAGTAGAGACAATAAGGACGGTATTACTTTGTTGGCTGCTCTTCGGGCGAGATATGGAAATCAGATTAAAATAAATTATGCCCAAGGGTGTGATTGGGTAACGGATGATCGTTCCGGCATTTCTCAGGCAGTGAAAGTTGCATCGGAAAGCGATGTAAACATTGTAGTAATTGGTTCGGCCAGTGCCTCTTTGGCGCGTGATTATAGCAATGCGACTTGTGGAGAGGGATTTGACTTGTCGCAAATAGAACTGACGGGTGTACAGGAAGAGTTGGTAAAGGCTGTATATCAAACAGGTAAACCAACAGTTGTCGTACTTTTGGCCGGTAAACCTTTTGCGATACCTTGGATTCAAGAGCATATTCCGAGTGTATTGGTACAATGGTATCCCGGTGAACAGGGAGGAGAAGCGTTGGCGGATGTTCTTTTTGGCAAGATAAATCCTTCAGGCAAATTGAACTATTCATTCCCACGTAGTACGGGAAATATGCCCTGTTATTACAACTATTTACCGACAGATAAAGGATATTATCGTTCTCCGGGTACAATTAATAAGCCGGGAAAAGATTATGTTTTTGATAAGCCGGTCTCATTATGGCCATTTGGTCATGGACTTAGCTATACGCAGTTTGATTATCAGTCAGTGGAACTTTCTAAAACAGATTATCAACCTACCGATACGATCCATGTCACTTTGTCGATAACCAATACCGGAGATAGAGATGGCTACGAAGTCCCTCAGATTTATGTGCGTGATGTGGTTTCCAGCATTGTGACTCCTGTTAAAGAGTTGAAAGGTTTTGCAAAAGTCTGGTTGAAGAAAGGTGAAACTAAAAAGGTTCAGATTGCCATCCCGGTATCCGAACTGGCTTTATATAACAAGGATATGCAACGGGTAGTTGAACCGGGTGAATTTGAGTTGCAGATTGGTAGCTCGTCGGTTGATATTCGTTTGAAGAAAAAGATTACCGTTCAGAAAGATCAGATGAAAGTAATCCCGACATTTCAGATGAAACAGGCTATAGAAAAGGGAAAAAGGGATGTCACGAATAATTCTCCAATGAAGGTTAAAGGTGAGGTGCGTGATGTACAAGCAAATCTTTTGGCAGATGTGGTGATTAAAGTGAAGGATAAACAGGTGAAAACGACTGCTCATGGAGACTATGTCATAGAGGTTTATCCGACCGATACATTGGAAGTTTTCAAGAAAGGATTTGCTCCTCAGTTTATCCCAGTCGATAACCAAAGAGAAATTAACATCCGATTATCATGGGAATAAAGGTCAAAGTTTGGTTTAGTTAGTGTAAACCTCTTTTACGAATAATAAGAAAGGGTGTGATTCGCACATCCTTTCTTATTGTTTGATAGACTCTTTATCTATTCTTTTTGTAGAAAGATTTTAACTTCCTCCTCCGACAATTTAGTTATCTGAGCCATTGTAGCCATGTTCATCCCCATGGCTTGCATATTACGAAGTACTTTTGTCAAACCGATAGCTTCTCCCTCTGCAAGTCCTTTAGCCAAACCGATGGCTTCTCCCTCTTCTTTGCCTTGTCGATAGCTGGTATGTAATGTGTTGTTGTAGTCTCTGTAATGTTTAAGCGCTTGGTCATATTCCCAACGCTCCTCTTCATTCAACGAGGCTACATCTGCCACCTCCAAAATCTTGCCAAACACAGACTTCGGGGCATATTCCGGTATTTTCTCAAAACTATCCATATTCTTCAATAGATACATCCAACGATCAAAATCGGTTTCACATTCTTCTTCTCTCTTCGTAAAGTAGGGCAAACTTAAATAGATATGCCGCATTTTACCGTTTACCATTTTACCTGTTTCTCGATCGGCCAAAATCACATCGGTTCGAAACTTCGTTAATGGGACAATCTTGAAGTTTAAGAAAAAGATGCCGTAAACCGGATAAATCTCATAATTCCAAACAGAGCCTCTTAACCCTTGTTCGTCAATCATCCGACATAGATAATACAAAGCCCTATCTAAGAAATAATCCTGATACTGATTCTGTATCTCCACGATGAATTTCGTTCCGTCTTCGTCTTCACAAAGAATGTCGTAGATGATTACCTTTTGGTTTAAAGACTTTGGTATTTTCTCTTTGTTCAAGAGACTGATACGTTTCACACTACGCTCATCACCCAAGATGACTCGTAACAACTCCAACAGTAAGTCTTTACTTACTTCTCTACCGAATAGATGCTTAAAGCCCACATCAGTAAAGGGATTCATGAATTTTCCCATAGCTTTAGGATTTTAGTTATATCATATTAAAACCAACCAAGATTTGTTCTTTGATAGGTTTTTGCAAAGAAAAAGAAAAAAAGTAGAAGATAAAATGTTTTTGAGTTTTTTATAAAATTGGAAGGCTTTGAATGGAAGAGGCTTAGGTATTGAATACGAATAATTTGTTAGATGTGGTGATTAAAGTAAAGGATAAACAGTTGAAAACGACTGCTCATGGAGACTATGTCATTGAGGTTTATCCCAGTCGATAACCAAAAAGAAATTTCTATTCGTTTATTGAGAGAGTAGAGAAAAAACTATTTTCAAGGGTGAAACAGCCTTTTTTGATTCTTCAAAATTAGTTGGGACTTATTTTGAAATAGGTCCCGGCTAATTGAAATTACTTCCCAAGTAATTTTAATTTACTATATATGTAATTTTCTCATACCTCCAAAAGCAAGGGTAGAATTTTAGTTTTGAGTGATTAAAACATCTATTATGGTATCAATGAAATTAAAATTCAGACCTTCTGCTATTGAAGGAAAAGAGGGACGTTTGTTCTATCAAATCATTTACAAAAGGAAAATAAGGCAAGTCGTAACCCCGTTTCAGATCTTATCAGACGAATGGAATCCGAAGAAAGAAGAATTAGTTATCAAGTCTCCATCGGCCCGTACCGATTACCTCGAATCTATACGCCGGACAGTTCAATGCGATAAGGCACGTTTTGAAAAAATAGTCAGTCTGCTCCTCTGTTCAAATACCACCATTACGGTCGACCGTCTTGTGGCAGAATTTCAAAAGCAATCATCAAGCCCGACACTTTTTTGCTATATGGAAAAGATGATTGTGGCTTATTGGAGGCAAGGGCAATATAGAACCAGCGAAACCTATTCTACAACCCTGAATAGTTTTAGGCGGTTCAGAGCCGATATGGATGTGAACCTTGCGGATGTCGACAGTGGAATGATGGTGGCGTATGAAAATTATCTTAAGCGTAACGGATTGTCACCCAATACCCTCTCTTTTTATCTGAAACATCTGCGAGCGGTCTACAATCGAGCAGTTGATGAGGAACTGATTGTGGACAAAAAGCCGTTTAAACGGGTGTTTACATCTATTGAAAAGACCTCCAAACGAGCCATCTCTTTGCGATTGATTAAACGCTTGAAAGCGTTGGATTGTAGCTGTAATCCCTCTCGACAGTTTGCCCGTGATATGTTTATGTTCAGCTTTTATACGCGAGGAATGTCGTTTGTGGATATAGCCTATCTGCAAAAGAGAAGCCTGAAAGGAGATAGGCTGTTTTACCGAAGAAAGAAAACCAATCAACCGCTGACTATTCACTGGGAACCTTGTATGTTGGAGATTCTGAAAACATACGGTGCGGAACAGTCTTCGCCTTATCTTTTTTCGATTATCAAAGAACCGGATGAGAACCCTCGAAGACAATATCAAAATGCACTCTTTTTGATCAATCGCCATTTGAAAGAGATAGGAAAAGAATTAGGCTTACATCAGCCCCTTACGATGTATTGTGCTCGTCACTCTTGGGCGAGCATTGCGCATGAAGAGGGAATTCCGGTATCGGTCATCAGTGAGGGAATGGGGCATGATTCAGAAAAGACTACACAAATTTATTTGGCTTCTTTGAAAACCGAGGTGATAGATAAAGCCAATCGAAAGATTTTGAGATTATTGTAAAGGTATAAACAAATAAAGGAGTCGAGAGACTCCTTTTACAGATATAATCGGCTTTAAACGTTCAAAATCATATCTTCATCTTCTTTGAGAAGATGTATTAGTGCAACAAAGATAGCAATAATATATTATAAAAACCTTCATTTTCTCTAAAAATAAGGGAATCATTATGACTTTGTTGTTTTTGTTTAGCTATACCAATACCCCCCTATTAACTATTTGTCATACAGTAAATACATTACCAATCAATCTTCTCAAAGAAGATTGATTGGTAATTGTGTATAAACACAACGAAAAAACGAAGCCTCATGTTTGTGTTAATGAGTGTTTACAAATGTCGTAAGAGCTTGAAACAGAGAGTGTATAGAGAAGTTTCAAGGAGCCAAGAGAATGTCTGTATGTGAAAAAAAGCTGATGCTTGTTGACGAAAAACCACTTGAATTTAGAACAGAAGAACCTGTCTGGTTTGCGATGAGTGCCACCTTTGGTCGGGAACTTAAAGCTAAAACCTATTTAGAAAGTCAATCTGTCCAATGTTTTGTACCCATGCGGTATGAGATGGTGAAAGATAAGAGACAGGGAAAGATTCGGAAATTAGTACCGGCAATCAGTAATCTTCTTTTTGCATATACCACCAAAAGTCGTATTCAGACATTGAAGACCGGCGTAGAGTTTCTCCAATATAAAACTATTCTTGAAGGAGGAAAGAATACCCCCATTATCGTACCGGAATATCAGATGCAACAGTTTATTGCGGTTTGTGAAACCCTCAATGAACATCTGGTTTATTTGGCACCCGATGAGGTCAATTTAGAAAAGGGCACTCCGGTAAGAATCGTCGGAAGTACGTTCGATGGCGTTGAAGGCACATTTGTCCGAGTAAAAAACAAACGTAAAAAACAGGTAGTGGTGCAGGTGCAAGGAGTTGCAGCCGTAGTGATAGATGAATATTCGGGAGGCTATTTGGAAATACTGAAATAACAGAAAAGTGGCTATTTATGGCAAACAATATGTTTGAAAAGCTCGATGAACTTTTCTCCAAAGAGTTGAAGCTCATCTTAAAAAGAGAGCAACTCAATGAAGATCGGATTCATTTGTATAGTGTCGGTCCCTATTGGGCAGCATTCGACCGATCAGCCTATCTCTTGGAACAGTTGACTCATGAAGAGGAGGAACCGGCTGTACTTCAAATCCAGAACTATCCATTCCCGATTATCATGCATAATATCCATTATACCCAACTTGAAAAGCTATGTCTCAAACATCGTATATCCAAACGAGGTTTAGACTACCTCCAGTTATGGGTACATCCACTGAAAGATAGCGCGTATAACAACTGGTATCGGAATTATGTCATGGAAGATTGCCTCATGGTAGAGTAACCGAGGTAACCTGGGCATTTAAATATTGGAATAATAGGAACATTCCGAAATAATTTGTTTCTTTGTATTAAAAGACAAAGATATATTAAAAAACCAGGAACGATGAAAATATATACGGAACAAGAAAATACATTGCAGCCTATAATTAATGAACCTATTGCTTCTTATCATAAAGCTGCTTATTCTTCAGCAGAAATATCCTTTATATCAGATGAAGAATTACAAAGGAATTGTATGACATTAGAGGAATCTAAACGGCGAATAATGGAACGCATTCATAAAGATTTTCCAAATTTTAAATAATGGAAGTTTATATTGATAATCGTGTCCATGAACAGATTCTCTCTTTTTATGAAGCTGCACGTTCTAAATACATAACATTAGATGAAGAGGTGATAATCCATAAGATGGAGCGATTATATGCCGCTATTGATAGTTTAGGACAATATGCTAAAATATATCCTTTAGCTAGATTAAAAAAAGATTGGATTGCAAATCAATATCATGAAATGATATATGAAGACTTTCATTTTGCTTTTAAAATACACATAAGGCAAGATGGTTCACACATTGTTCGTGTTTATGACGCATGTCATAGCTTGTTATATTATTGATATTCTCAATCCTTATAAATAGTAAGCGTCCAAAAATAGCGTATTGACTGATACATTCCTTCAAAATACTTTTGCATCATAAATCAAAACTTAGAATTATGTATAGCAATAGTGATTTTGAAAAACTGTGGTTCCTTTACAAGACTGAGGGGGAACCCAAAGGAATTTCGATAAATTCCTTTTGTGCCAGTCAAGGTGTTCCATACACTCAATTTAAAAATTGGTTTCGTAAGACACACAGGAAAATAGTTCCAGTTCAAATCGACGGCGTTCCGCCAGAGGAGAGCGTTGTTAAAGAAAAGAACCGGGAAGAAACAGAAAATAAACCTACGAACAAAGGCCAGATAATGGTAATTATCCAAACTCGTGATGGCCTCCAAATTCGTAAGAGAAATTTAAGCTACTCGGATTTGAAACAATTGGTGGATAAATTGGAGGGTTTATGTTGACTATATCAGGTTTGAAGCATTTCTATTATCTTCCGCACTTTCATGATATGAGATGTAAGGCTCCCCGTATTTCAGAGATTATCCGTTCTCGTTATCATCGAGATCCTCATAATGGAGATGTCTATATTTTCATGTCGAAAAAATATAAGGTATGAGTCCCGATGAGATGAGCAAATTCATTCAGTTCCTTTTCACGCAATTGGAAGAAATTAAGGAGGAACTTCAACGTGCCAATGCAACGATTGCCGAGAATGCTTCTGAACAGAAGCGTCTGAATGCTTTGGTTCTTTCCTTGACGAATCAGTTGAATGATGCTTTGCGTCTAAACCGTGAACAAGCTCTTAAGATTGCTAATTTGGAGGCATCTTCTCGTATATCTAAGAAGCATCGTTTTGGTAGTTCCAGTCAGAAAGGGATTGTAAAAAAGGAAGAAGTGAGTGGTCGCGATGATGACAAGGACGATTTTGATGGGACAGCGGTAATTATAAATACTTCCATGGAATCTGAATCAATTGATGCATCTTCCTCCATGAAGCGTGAACAGAATCGTATATCCAGTAAGGGCTGTAGTAACTCCAAAATGTCTGCTGACTACCAGGTTTTGCATCGATGTGATATGAATCAAATACCTTCTGATGCCATCATTTTGAAGAAAAGTATTCGTAAGGTGTTTGACAGCATAAATTTGATTGTCGAACATGATTTTGAGGAAGTAACATATAAAACGTCGGATGGTCGTATCATAACGAACTACTTCCCAATGAAAGATGATAAGGATTCATCTGTTTATAATGAACGTTTTCATGGTACTCATGCTACCGGTAACTTACTTTCAACATTGGCCTTTAACCGTTATCAATTGTCGACTCCAGCCTATCGTGAAATGGCCCGTATGGCTGAAATGAAGATGTCCGTCAGTCGTCAGACCTTAATCAACTGGTATGGCAAGATGGCTGATAAGTTGAATAAACTTATACCTTCCATGAAGGAAGAAGCCTTGCATGAAGGTGCTAATGTAAATGTGGATGAAACCTGGTGCCGCTATCAAAGCCGCTTTGGACATAAGAAACATTACATGTGGTGTCTTGCCAATAAAGCAGCTAAGACTGTTATATTCTTCTATGATGAAGGCAAACGTAATCGCAATGTTCTTCGTGAGTTTTTGGTTGATGCTAAGATTCATTCCTTACAATCTGATGGTTACAATGTCTATATGTACTTGGACGACGGTCTTCATGATATAGAGCACTTATGTTGTATGGCTCATGTGAGAGCGAAGTTCAAATATGCTTATGAACAGGGCATGGATTCAAGAGCCAAATATTTTCTCGACAAGATTGGTTGGTTATATAATCAAGAGAAAAAATATAGGAAACAGGGATTGACCGCTGGAGAAATAAAAGATGAAAGGAACAGCGATAACGTCAATCAAGTGATAACGGATCTTCGAAATAAGTTGGATTATCATCTATATTTTGATAAAGTAGCCAAAGGTGATTTGATGCAGAAAGCTATCAATTATATGCATACATTTTGGGAACAATTGTTCCGTTATCGCAATGATGGCAATTATACAATAGATAACTCGTTGGCAGAACGATGCATACGCCCCATGACATTGGAGCGCAAGAACTCTTTGTTCTTTTGCAGTGAGGCTGGTGCTAAAGCATCTGCAATCTTCCATACGATTATAGAAACTTGCAAACAACTTGGTTTGTCTGCAAGGGAATATATTAAAAACTTCCTGAAAGAAGTCTCTTTGGGAAGAACCGACTGGCAGAATTTAACTCCTGCTAAGATTTACATTTTAAATTAATAATCATTAAAAATAGTCCTTCAAAATGGTGTACCTATCTAAATAGGTGCTCAAAAGCATCGTTTTTGTTAGACACGTCATTTTTGGACGCTTACT
>JAFYOM010000350.1 GCA_017560165.1 Parabacteroides sp. | reverse complement strand
CAAGGAAAGATTAAAGCAATGTGGAATGAGGCTCGTTCAGCTCAAAAAATAGCTTTATATCAATATCATGAAACAGCGTTGAATGCTTATACAGAAGTATTAAATCTTTATACTGCAAGTTTAAGTCAGCAAGAACGTGTTCGATTGAAGGAGATAGAAACCGGTGCTCATCGTCGTTCTGTAACGAATGCAACTGAACTTTTTAAATTGAATTATATCGGTTTTTTGGAAGTACTTTCTGCAGATGAACGTTATTTGGATAGCGAATTGGAACGTATTGAGATTGTGACAGATGTTTGTAGAAAGAAAATATTGCTTTACCGTGCATTAGGCGGTGGTTGCTAATTTCTTTTTTAGACAGTTAATTTGATAGAGATTCCCTGTTGATGTGATTTGAAATACATCAGCAGGGAATTTTTGTTTCATGATGATGGAATTTTTGTTTAGTGGGCATGAAACTCTAAGTATTATATTATCTTTGTTCTGATTAAACTTATTGCATTATGATACAAAACGAAAGAGAAATAAGACATGAATCAGTGTTACAGGCAGTACGTCAGATGATGATTGCTGCTCGAACTGCACCAAAAGGAAAAGGTATTGATATTATAGAATTGGCAATGGTGACAGATGAAGATATTAAGCGTTTGTCTGAAGAGATGATTAAGGTTTCGGAAGAGACTGGAATGAAATTCTTTTTAAGAGATGCTGATAATATTCTTCAAGCAGAAGCAGTTTTGTTGTTAGGCACTCGCCAACGGGTACAGGGATTGAATTGCGGACATTGTGGTTTCTCAACCTGTGAAGGTAAGCCATTTGCTGTACCTTGTGCAATCAATTCAGTCGATTTAGGAATTGCTATCGGTTCAGCATGTGCAACTGCTGCTGATTGGCGTTTAGATACACGTGTAATGTTTAGTGCTGGATTGGCAGCTCAACGATTAGGAATATTGGATGGTTGTAAATGTGTGATGGCTATTCCTGTAAGTGCTGCTTCTAAGAATCCGTTCTTTGATCGTAAGCCAAAGACAACGTAATTGTCTGCATAATCTTAAATTCAACTATCCATGATGAAATTTGACAACAAACTTGAACTGCGGTTTTATTTTAATGATAAATCTAACTATATGGATGCGATGATAAAGCATCGTGCCGAGAAGGAGGTTTTGACTTTACTTCGTTCGTTGGCTGATATGTTGGATATAAAAATGACAATATACAGTGAATCTTATCAATATGAAGAAGGATTTCGTGAAATATGGTCAGTCGCAGGAGAGAATAGTCGTCTAATTTCTATTCTTTTGAATTTGTTTATGCAAATATGGACGCGTCCATCATTGTCTGTAGAAGGGGCTCCTGTCATGTTTTTTACGATGGAAAATGAAGAACATTTGCAACAGGAGATTGCTTCTCTTCGTTTGAATTTGAAAAAGAAGCAGCAGGGAATAACTGTCTCTCGGGATTTTGTGAAATTAATGAGTGCTTCGCCCCGTATTTGTAAAAACAAATCCAACTTTTATGAAGTTGTACGTGGATATCCCAAAGTAACAAAGTTTACGTTACGAGAGTTGAATAGTATGAATCGTAGTCGTTCTGGTTCATTGGAGGTAAAGAGAGAACAATTTACACAGTATATACTACGTTCGGACGAATTATCTCCGATTAAAGATAACAAAGCTACGATTGAAATAATATCTCCGGTATTGAGTGATGCACGATTCCGTTGGAAAGGAATTTATAATAAAGGAGGGGAGACAATTGATTTTTATATGAGTGACGATGAGTTTAAGAAAGATATGTTTGATGAAAAAATTGTCTTTAAAAGCGGAATGTGTATTGATTGTATTTTAGAGATACAACGGAAGATGAATGAATTAGGTAAGGTTGTCAACATTTCTTATACTGTAATAACCGTTATTCGTACTCGTTTCGATAAAATGGAAATACTTACTCCTCAAGGTAAGCGTTATCTCAGAAAACTGGAAGCAGAAAAGAAACAATTGACCTTGGATTTTTTCGGATAAAAGGGAAAGATAATGGCAAAAGCGAAAACAATATATGTCTGTTCTAATTGTGGGGCTGATTCTCCAAAATGGATTGGAAAATGTCCATCATGTGGTTCATGGAATACGTATGTGGAAGAGATTGTGACTAAAGAACCGGCAAATAAAAGAGCGATATATGGTTTGTCTGATACACATACGATGCGTCCGGTTTTGCTTCGAGATATTACAGCAGAAGAGGAATCTAGACTTGATTTAGGAGATCAGGAGTTTAATCGAGTTTTAGGTGGTGGATTAGTTAAAGGTTCGCTTGTTTTAATTGGTGGAGAACCCGGTATCGGTAAATCGACATTAGTTTTACAAACGGTATTGGGACTACATAACTTAAAAACGCTTTATGTGTCGGGAGAGGAAAGTAGCCGACAATTGAAGTTACGTGCGGATAGACTTAATCATACTCATTCAAATTGTCTAATCCTTTGCGAAACCAATTTGGAACAAATTTTTGTACAAGCCAAGAATGTTCAACCGGATTTATTGATAATAGATTCTATCCAAACGATATATACGGAGGTGGTAGAGTCTTCACCTGGAAGTGTTACGCAGGTTCGGGAATGTAGTGCCGCTATTTTGAAGTATGCCAAAGAAAATGGAGTTCCTGTTTTGTTAATTGGGCATATAAATAAAGAGGGAAGTATCGCCGGACCGAAAGTGTTAGAGCATATTGTTGATACGGTATTACAATTTGAGGGTGATCAGCATTATATGTATCGCATTTTGAGAAGTCTCAAGAACCGTTTTGGTAGTACAGCGGAGTTGGGTATTTATGAAATGCGTCAAGAGGGACTTCGTGAAGTGAGCAATCCTTCTGAACTGTTGTTGACTCAAAATCATGAAGGACTTAGTGGTGTGACTATTGCTGCCGCAATGGAGGGTATTCGTCCATTTTTAATTGAAACGCAAGCTTTAGTAAGTTCGGCTGTTTATGGAACTCCACAACGGAGTGCTACGGGTTTTGATTTAAGACGAATGAATATGCTTCTTGCAGTGTTAGAAAAACGTGCAGGTTTTAAACTAATCCAAAAAGATGTCTTTTTTAATATTGCAGGAGGTTTACGAGTAAATGATCCGGCGATTGATTTGGCTGTTATCAGTGCTGTTCTTTCTTCCAGTCTTGATATATCTATAGAACCGGGTATTTGTATGTGCGGTGAGGTTGGGTTATCCGGAGAAATACGTCCGGTTAATCGGATTGAACAGCGTATTATGGAAGCTGAAAAGTTAGGATTCTCTCGCATAATCATCCCTCATAATAATTTGAAGGGCTTTGATGCCTCAAAATGTAAGATACAGGTTATTCAAGTACGTAAGGTTGAGGAAGCCTTTAGACAATTGTTCGGGTGAGAATCATTTTACTTACTTTAAGTATTAAAGAATTTCAATGTAATGATACAAGAATTACAACTTCGTTTATTACCAAGAGAAACGGTTAACGAACAAGCTTTAAAAGTAGTTGTTTCTCGTGAAACAGGTTATTCGATTCCACATATTCAAGCTGTACGTGTATTGAAGCGTTCGATTGATGCTCGTCAACGTACGATATATATCAATATAAAATTACGAGTTTTTATTGATGAAGAACCTACAGAACCGGAATATCCATCTATTGACTATAAAGATGTATCGGATTGCCAATCGGTAGTTGTAGTAGGAGCTGGACCGGGTGGTCTGTTTGCGGCATTACGTTTGATAGAATTGGGATTACGTCCGATTGTGATTGAACGAGGAAAAAATGTACGTGATCGAAAAAGAGATATCGCTCTGATTAGTCGTGAACAACGGGTGGATAGCGAATCCAATTATAGTTTTGGTGAAGGAGGAGCTGGAGCTTATTCGGATGGAAAGTTATATACTCGTAGTAAAAAACGTGGTTCAGTTGATAAGATTTTACAAGTATTTTGTCAGTTTGGAGCGAGTACTTCTATTTTAGCAGATGCTCATCCGCATATAGGAACGGACAAGCTCCCTCGTGTAATTGAGAATATGAGAAATCAAATCATTCAGAGTGGTGGAGAAGTGCATTTTGAAACTCGTATGGATGCTTTGATTATTCGTAACGAAGAGGTGATTGGTGTCGAAACGAATGTTGGAAAGTCTTTTTATGGCCCTGTTATTTTAGCAACAGGACATTCCGCTCGTGATGTTTATCGCTATCTTTCAGAGCAGGCTATTCCCATCGAGGCAAAAGGAATTGCGGTAGGAGTACGTCTAGAACATCCACAAAAATTGATAGATCAGATACAATATCATAATCCGGAAGGAAGAGGTCAATATTTGCCTGCTGCAGAATATAGTTTTGTTACACAAGTTAGAGGACGTGGAGTCTATTCTTTTTGTATGTGTCCCGGAGGGTTCGTAGTTCCCGCAGCAAGTGGACCTCGTCAATTGGTTGTGAATGGGATGTCTCCCTCTAATAGAGGATCTCGTTGGGCAAATTCCGGTATGGTTGTAGAGATTCGTCCGGAAGATTATACTGAGATTATACAGCAACATTCGAGTTGGAATCAAATAAATCCTGAATCTCCGTTAGCCTTGATGCATCTTCAAGAATTGTTGGAAGAAGAATGTTGGAAAAATGGGGAAATGAAACAAACAGCACCGGCTCAGAGAATGGCTGATTTTATTCGCAATAAACAATCTATGACTTTACCAGAATCTTCATATACACCAGGATTAACCTCTTCCATGTTAGGCACATGGATCCCAGATTTTATCGCTTCTCGCTTAAGAGATGGTTTTCAATATTTCGGTAAAATATCCAAAGGATTTATGACAAATGAGGCATTGATGATTGCGATGGAAACACGTACCTCTTCGCCTGTTCGTATATTACGAGATAAAGATAGCTTCCAACATATTACTAAGAAAGGTTTATTCCCTTGTGGAGAGGGGGCAGGCTATGCAGGAGGAATTGTATCAGCAGCGATAGATGGTGAACGTTGTGCGGAAGGAGTGGCCAATTTGTTGTTTGGATCAATCCCTGTTTAAGTTTTGAATTAGATAAATGTAATCTCCCTTTAAATGGAAGAGATTGTCTTCATGTTCGATTAAAAAGCGGATAACTTTGATAATCTTTTCCTGAGGGAAAGGTAATATTTCAGTTAGTTCCCGTACAGGCATAGAACTCTTTTGAGAAAGGTGTTCTATAAGTAGGGCACGGATTTTGTTAAAATCTCGATTTGTTAAACCAGAATCGTTTTTGCTAAGGCATACGTCGCAATGGCCGCAATCATCTCTATAACTTTCTCCGAAATAGGAGAGTAGTAGATGATTTCGGCAAATTCGTTCGCTATCAATATATTCTCTGACTTTCCTTATCCGTTTTTCAGCTTTCATGAGTCGTTCTTCGTAAATGGAATAGGGAATGGTCAGATTGTTTGGTTCTATGATTGGATGAATAAAATTGATTTGAGGAATAACCGATTGTTCAGTTTCACATTGTTCCTCTTGATATTCGATATACCCCGATAAATCCAATAGTTTTAGTGCATGATGGACTTGGAGAGGGGTAAATGATGTGGATTCACAAAATGCCGCTAAAGAAAAATGAGGAATACAATAATCATTAACTCCATCTTTCAAACTAATCTGTTCAGTGAGTTTACCATAAATTTTTTTTATTAATTTTTTTTCCGGGTATTCATCTTTTAATTGTTTCTGTAGTTTTAGACTATCTGAATTGGAACAGAGCACAATCGCATATGCTTTTTGTTCATCACGACCGGCACGACCAGCTTCTTGAAAATACTCTTCCAAGCTATTGGGCATATGGATGTGGATGACTAATCGAACATCTGCTTTATCTATACCCATACCGAAAGCATTGGTTGCAACCATGACACGACATTGGTTGTTTTTCCATGCTAGTTGTCGAGCTGTTTTATCTTCTCTACTTAATCCTGCATGAAAAAAGTTCGTAGATATCCCTGCTTGTTGTAAAAGGGAGGCTATTTCTCTTGTTTGTCTTCGATTTCGGACGTAAATAATGGCTGATCCTTGTACTTTTTGTAATATATAAATTAAAGTATAAGGTTTGTCTTCTGTTTTGCGAACAATATAAGATAAATTAGGTCGGAAAAAACTTTTCTTAAGAACCAGCTTGTCTTTAAAAAGTAATTTGTTTTGTATATCTTCAATTACTTTGGTTGTGGCAGTCGCTGTTAAGGCTAAAACAGGAACATGAGGTATTTCTTGACGAATATTTGCAATTTGTAAATAGGCAGGACGAAAATCATATCCCCATTGAGAAAT
>JAFYOM010000349.1 GCA_017560165.1 Parabacteroides sp. | reverse complement strand
CTTGTTAAAGAAAAAGTTCATACATTAATCTTTTTAGGAGTTGATAATACAAAGTTGCATGATTTTTTTGATGGTAAAGTTCCTGTAATTGAGGATGCACGCTCAATGGAAGAATGTGTGGAGAAGGCTTATAAATTAGCAAAGAAAGGTGATACTGTGTTGTTGTCTCCTTGTTGTGCAAGTTTTGACCTTTTCAAAAGTTATGAGGATCGTGGAGAACAATTTAAGGCTTGTGTACGAAATTTATAATTAGATGAATAATGAATCTGGCGAGTAAGTTATTTAAAGGGGATCGAGTGATCTGGGTTATATTCATGGCTCTCTGTGTGGTTTCCGTAATAGAGGTATATAGTGCAACGAGTACGCTTGCCTATAAAAGTGCCACTCACTGGGATCCTATTGTTCGTCATGTTAGTTTTATATTAGGAGGTTTTGTACTGGTCCTTTTATTACACCATATTCCATGTAAGTTTTATGCATTATTGACAGTGTTTCTTCCCGTATCTGCTGTTTTATTGGCTATAACTCCTTATTTTGGAGTGGTGGTGAATGGCGAACCTCGTTGGTTGGAAATATTAGGAATACGTTTCCAACCTTCAGAAATAGCAAAGTTGGCTGTAATAGGATATACTGCTTTTATTCTCAGCAAACAGAATATGTTTACTGAGAAACAGATGTTTAAATATATATTGATTGGTGCTGGAATTATATGTGCTTTAATTTTTACGAATAATGGGTCTACAGCTCTTTTACTCTTTTCAGTAGTTCTGATGATGATGTTTTTGGGGCAAATCTCATTTATTCGGTTATTAAAGTTTGTGGGAATATTGGTTGCAGCAGCATCTTTAATGGTTGCATTGTTATATGTTATGCCAGATGGGGTTATGGATTATCTCCCAGATCGAGCACATACATGGAAAGGACGTATTGAGCGTTTTAATGATCCTACCCCTTCTGTTACATTTGAACCAGGAAGGGCTGTTAATATCGATGATGATGATTATCAGGTTGTTCATGCTAAAATAGCAATTGCTCGTGGAGGTGTATTGGGGCAATTCCCGGGTTATGGACAACAACGAGATTTTTTACCTCAAGCTTATTCTGATTTTATTTATGCCATTATCATTGAAGAAATGGGGCTTTTAGGTGGTATTATCGTGCTGTTGCTTTATATCGCATTACTTGTTAGAGTTGGGCTAATTGCTCGTAAGTGTGATAAACTTTTCCCTAAATATTTAGCGATGGGATGTGGTTTATTATTCGTAACCCAGGCTTTGACGAATATGGCTGTTGCTGTTGATTTAATCCCTGTTACAGGACAACCTTTGCCTTTGATTAGTAGAGGTGGTACTTCTACGGTTATCTCTTGTGCTTACATTGGTATTATTCTTAGTGTTAGTCGTTTTGGGGCAAAGATGGGAAATGAGGATGAAGAGTCGGATCTTTCAGTAGATAGTGAAAAGTTGTTGGGTAATGAACAAGAAATGGATAAGCATCCGTTGGAAAATATCACTACAGGTATTGAAGGAGACAGTGTGGTTGAAAATAGAGTAACTGACGCAGAGGAAAAGTCTTTGGAGTCAATCAATCATTCAAAAGAAGAAATATAACTGAATCTAAAATATGAAACAGTATCGGATTATTATAAGTGGTGGTGGTACGGGAGGACATATCTTCCCTGCAATCTCAATCGCAAATACATTGAAAAAGCGTTTCCCGAATGTTGAAATATTATTTGTGGGAGCAGAAGATCGGATGGAGATGGAGAAGGTCCCTGCAGCAGGTTATTCAATAGTAGGATTGCCTGTGAGTGGATTTGATCGAACAAACTTACTTAATAATATCCGAGTAATTGGGCGTCTTTTCAAAAGTTTGTGTTTGGCTCGCAAGACTATACGTGAGTTTAAACCTGATATTGCAGTAGGTGTGGGAGGGTATGCCAGTGGACCAACGTTGTGGATGGCTGCTTCTTTGGGTATACCTACATTGATACAAGAACAAAATTCTTATGCAGGAGTTACGAATAAATTATTAGCTAAAAAAGCAAATAAGATATGCGTAGCTTATGAGGGAATGGAGAAATTTTTTCCTGCAGATCGTATCGTTGTAACGGGAAATCCTGTACGCCAAGATTTGACAGATGCTTTGAGTAAACGAGAAGAAGCTTTACAATTTTTTGGACTATCGCCTCATAAGAAAACAATTTTGGTCATAGGGGGTAGTTTAGGTGCTCGTACTATAAATCGAAGTATTCAAAGAGATTTAGATAAATTATTTGCATCTGATGCTGATGTTCAGGTGATTTGGCAAACAGGGAAATCTTATCAACAAGAGGCTTTAAAATTATTAAAGGCTTATCGGAGTATGCCTATTTGGTGTTCAGATTTTATTACTCGTATGGACTATGCTTATGCTGCTTCTGATTTGATAATCTCTCGTGCAGGAGCTAGTTCCATTTCTGAACTTTGTCTGTTGGAAAAACCGGTAATTCTGGTTCCTTCTCCCAATGTAGCAGAAGACCATCAAACCAAAAATGCATTGGCACTCGTGAATAAAGATGCAGCTGTAATGGTGGCAGATAAGGATGCTGAAAAAGATTTGGTCTCAAAAGCGTTGGAAATTATATATGATGAAGAACGTTTGAACTCTTTAAGTAAAAATATTGCTTTATTAGCTCAACATCAGAGTGCTGAACGTATTGTTGATGAGATTGTCAAGATAATAAAATAATTATCTTTGTGAGATAGAAAATAACAACAGAATATGGATATAAATACTATAAAAGCAGTTTATTTTGTAGGAGCCGGTGGGATTGGAATGAGCGCCTTGATTCGTTATTTCTTAGCGAATGGGAAAAAGGTTGCCGGTTATGATAAAACACCTTCTAAGTTAACAGAGCAGTTAAATAAGGAAGGTGCGGAAATCCATTATGAAGATAATATTGATTTAATCCCAAATGGATGTAAAGATCCAAACGATACGTTGGTTGTTTATACCCCTGCTGTTCCAGAATCCCATACAGAGCTTTGTTATTTTCGAGCACAAGGATTTGAAGTGATGAAGCGAGCAAGGATTTTAGGAGAAATTACGAAATGTAATCGAGGTCTTTGTATTGCTGGAACACATGGAAAAACAACAACATCTTCTATGGTAGCCCACTTATTGAAACAGTCTCATGTGGATTGTAATGCTTTTTTAGGGGGGATATTGAAAAATTATGACAGTAACTTGATGTTATCGGCTGATAGTGATTTAACTGTGATAGAAGCGGATGAATTTGATCGTTCTTTCCATTGGTTATCTCCTTATATAGCAGTTATAACATCAGCAGATCCTGACCATTTGGATATCTACGGTACACCGGAAGCTTATCGGGAAAGTTTTGAACATTTTACATCGTTGATTCGTCCTGATGGATTCCTTATTATGAAAAAAGGGATTCAGGTAAGTCCTCGTTTACAAACAGGCGTAAAATTATTCACGTATACAGGTGTTCGAGATTTTGATTCCAAAGCAGAAACTTGTGATGTGGATTTTTATGCAGAGAATGTGCGTATTGGAAATGGTGAGATTGTTTTTGATTTTGTTGGTCCGGAAGTTCGTATAGATAATATTCAGTTAGGAGTACCGGTAAAAGTAAATATCGAAAACGGAGTAGCGGCTATTGCTGTAGCTTGGTTGAATGGGGCTACTGCGGAGGAAATCAGGACAGGTATGGCAAGTTTTGCCGGACCACGCCGTCGATTTGATTTTCATTTAAAGAAAGAAAACATTGTATTGATAGATGATTATGCACATCATCCGGCAGAATTAGAAGCAAGTATTCTTTCTGTAAAAGAGCTGTACGCTGGACGTAAAGTTACGGGAATTTTCCAACCGCATTTGTATTCTCGTACGCGTGATTTTGCTTCTGATTTTGCAGCAAGTCTTTCTTTGTTGGATGAGTTGATTTTATTGGATATATATCCTGCGCGTGAAGAGCCTATTCCAGGGATTACTTCAAAGATCATTTTTGATGCTGTGACAATATCAAATAAACGGATGGTTCAAAAAGAAGATCTGTTGGATTTGATAACTAAAGAACAAAACCAATTAGAAGTGGTCTTGATGGTTGGAGCTGGGAATATTGAATTACTGGTAGATCCTGTTAAACAAATATTGGATAAAAAAGTATAATGGTTGTTCGAGTAATATCTATAGTAGTAGCGACATTGTTGTTTTGTTACATCGTGTTTGTTTCATTTTTCTTCCAGGAAAATCGTGGAGGGAAAGATTGCTGTGGTTTAGAAGTTATCGTTTTAGATAGTTTGGATAAACATTTTGTAAGTGAAAGTGATTTAATTCAGATTCTAAAAAAGGCAGATTTAAATCCAATAAACAGACCGATTGATAAAATTAATACCGAACAGATAGAGAACGAACTTTTAAAGAATGAGATGATTGCTGAAGTTGAAGCTTATAGAACTCCTTCAGGTTTGGTCAAATTAGAGGTTGAACAGAAAATACCGATATTACGTGTTATTAGCTCGAAAGGTAACTATTATGTAGATAATTTAGGTACTACAATGCCTATTAGTTTACGTTATGTTGCTCATGTGCCAGTTGCAAGTGGATTTGTAGAGAAAGAATTTGCTGTCGGAAATTTATATCAATTTGCTCTCTTTTTACAAGAAAATGATTTCTGGAATAATCAGATCGAACAAATTTATATTCATTCTGATAATGAAGTAGAATTGATCCCTCGGGTAGGAAATCATCGAATCGTGTTGGGGACATTTGATAATTTTGAAGGGAAACTGGATAAACTCAAACTTTTTTATGAGAAGGCTATTCCAAAAGTAGGTTGGGAAAAATATAGCGTAATAAATTTAAAATATAAAAATCAGATTGTTTGTACTAAAAAATAAAAATATGGCATACACAGACTTTATAGTAGCCATCGACCTAGGAACTTCTCACATGGTCGGAATGGTGGGAACAAAAAATTCTTCGGGAGAGCTTTCTATTATTGCTTATGAAGTAGAAAAGGTAGAAACTTGTATTCGGAGAGGATGTGTATATAATATAAAAGATACGGCTTATAAGATTGTAGGACTTGTTCGTAAGCTGGAAAATAAGTTAGGAGGAACACGTATTGCTAAGATTTATGTAGGTGTAGGTGGGCAATCTCTTCGTACAATTGACCATTCTGTCTCAAAATTATTAGGGAATGGAGTGGTAACAGAGAATACACTTCAGGATATAGATAAAGAATGTAGGCAATATACTCCTGATTTGCTAAATGTTTTAGATATAGCTTCTCCTGTTTATTATTTAGATAATCAGTTGGAATCAAACCCTATTGGATTGTCATGTTCCCGTATTGATGCGCGTTATAAATTGATAGTAGGTCGCCCGGCTCTTCGTGATTCGGTAACCAAAAATATGGTAGAGCATATAAAGACTGAAGTGGCAGGAGTCATAGTTTCACCATTGGCTTTAGCTGATTTGATCTTAACTGATTCAGAAAAAGAAAATGGTAGTGCATTAATTGATTTTGGGGCTGGTGTTACTTCGGTTACGATGTATAAAGCGGGAAAATTGGTCGGAATGTATGTGATTCCTTTGGGAAGTCATTTGATAACAAAAGATTTGATGACTCTTGATAATATATCAGAAAAAGAAGCAGAGCGGATTAAACGTACTGAGGGTAATGCCATTTGGGAAAAAGAAAAAGAACCACGTCCAATACCTGTTGATTTAGCTGATGGAAGACATGCTAGTTTGAAGTCTTCGGATGTAAATAATGTGGTAGAAGCTCGTAGTCGTGAGATCATTGAAAATATTTATGCTCGTTTGGAAGAAGCTGGTATGGTTAATGATGCAGGTTGTAAGCTTGTAATTGCAGGTAATGGTTCAACGTTAAAAAATTTGCGAGAAGCGCTTATTGAACGTTTTAAGATGGATGTTCGTTATGCTTCTGTTCGTAAAGATTTTATCAAAGATGGAGAAATGATTGCAAATAATCCGGAATATACAACTGCTACAGCTCTGTTATTGAAAGGAACTGAGAATTGTGCAGTTATTCCTGAACCGGTAGTGACTATAAAAGAACCTAAACCTATTCCTGCAGAATCTCCTGTTGTAGAACAAGAGCCAGTTGCTGTAGAAAATATTGAGGTTAAGAAAACTGAGCCTGAAGTGAAAAATCCAATACGTGGAGGGGAGAAGTCTAAGGGAGGAAATAAGACTGGAGAAAGAAGTGGTGGATTTTTTGGTGGATTTTTTGATAAAGTATCTGGGAAATTAGGTGAAATCTTGGATGAAGAGGCTGATTAATCTAAGAATAATTAAACATTAGATAAAGATGGAAGATAAAATATATGATTTTGATATGGCAAAAGCTCCTCAGACGATTATTAAAGTAATTGGTGTTGGAGGTGGCGGTGGTAATGCTGTAAGCAATATGTATCGTGAAGGTATCCGTGATGTCTCTTTTGTTTTGTGTAATACGGATAATCAAGCATTACAAAAGTCTGATGTTCCAGATAAACTTCTAATTGGACAGAATACCACACACGGATTAGGTTCCGGTAATGTTCCTGAAGTAGGAGAAAGAGCAGCTATTGAGAGTGAAGATGATATCCGGAAAATGTTGAATGATGGAACTCGCATGGCTTTTGTTACTGCAGGAATGGGAGGAGGGACCGGTACAGGTGCTGCTCCTGTTGTTGCTAAAATATCCAAGGATATGGGTATTTTGACAGTCGGTATTGTGACAATTCCTTTTGTGTTTGAGGGACGTCCAAAGATTGTAAAGGCTCTTAGAGGTGTGAGAAATATGGCACAGAATGTGGACTCTTTACTTGTAATCAATAACGAACGTCTTAGAAACTTTGCGGATATGCCTATCCCGCAAGCAAATAGGAAGGCAGATGAAACATTGACGATTGCAGCAAAGAGTATTGCTGAAATTGTAACAACTAATCTTGAGCAGAATGTCGATTTTGCAGACGTAGATACTACTATGCGTAATAGTGGTGTGGCTTTGATTAGTATTGGTTTTGGGGAAGGAGAAGGACGTTTGCGTCAGGCTATCAATGAAGCATTGGAAAATACGTTGGTTAATGATGTAAACAATATATTCAATGCCCAACGAGTTGCATTCGTAATTTATTATAGTCATGAAGATGAACTTCGTATTAGTGAAATGGATGATATTCACGACTTTATGTCTCAGTTTAAGACTGAATATGAGGTAAAATGGGGACATGGCTATGATGATAGTTTAGGACATAAGATTAAAATAACGATATTGGTTACAGGTTTTGGATTAGAAGATATCTTAACTAAAACAGAACAACTGGAACTTAATACTGATGAAGAAATTCGAGCTGCAGCAGAAAAAGCGGCTGCAGAGAAAAAGAAAAGAGATGAAGAAGATGAATGGATGCAGCGTTATTATGGAGATTATATAGATGCTCATCCTAAAACAGAAATTGTGGTTCTTACAACTGAAGAATTAGATGATGATAATTTAATCGCTTTCATAGAAGAAAAACCGGCTTATAAACGGACTGTAAAAGATGTACAGCAGATTCGAAACGCTGGAAATTTGATAATATCTTCTTCTCAAAAAAATATAAGTAGTTCTACGATGAAGAATCAAGAACAGAAACAAAAAGGTGGTACTATTATTAGTTTTTGATAAATAATAAAATTTAGAAAATATGGACTTATTTGAAAAAGTCAGTGAAGACATAAAAAACGCAATGAAAGCAAAAGACAAAGTTGCTTTGGAAACATTGAGAAATGTAAAGAAATTCTTTTTGGAAGCAAAAACAGCTCCGGGGGCAAATGATATATTAACGGATGCAGATGCTTTAAAGATTATGCAAAAGTTAGTAAAACAAGGAAAGGATTCTGCTACTATATATCAACAACAAGGACGTCAAGATTTGGCTGATGCAGAATTGGCACAGGTAGCTGTAATTGAAAAGTATTTGCCTAAACAGATGTCTGTAGAAGAATTGGAAGTAGAATTAAAAGCGATTATCGCTCAAGTAGGTGCATCTGGTCCGAAAGATATGGGTAAGGTAATGGGTGTTGCATCTAAAGCTCTTGCAGGAAAAGCTGAAGGACGAGCTATTTCTGAAACTGTCAAAAGGTTATTAAACGAATAAAAAAGAAGAAAATTAGATGATTACATTTGTTTGTTGTCTTATTGTTTTGGTTCTAGGATACTTCGTTTATGGGAAATTTATAGAACGAGTATTTGGAGTTGAGAATCAGCGAATAACTCCTGCCTATGCGAATCAAGATGGAGTAGACTATATTCCAATGTCTTCATGGAAAGTTTTTATGATTCAGTTCTTGAATATTGCGGGTTTAGGCCCTATATTCGGAGCAATCATGGGAGCGAAATTTGGAACAGCCTCTTTTTTGTGGATTGTAATAGGAAGTATTTTTGCTGGTGCAGTACATGATTATTTGGCTGCAATGTTGTCTTTACGCAATAAAGGAGAAAGTTTACCAGAGATTATCGGACGTTATTTAGGTGTGAACTTCAAACAGTTTATGCGTGTGTTTACGGTAATCTTGATGATATTGGTTGGAGCTGTTTTTGTCGCTGGTCCGGCAGGGCTATTAGCAAGTTTAACTCCTAAACATTTAGATACAACTTTTTGGATCATCGTCGTTTTCTTGTATTATGTTTTAGCAACATTATTGCCAATAGATAAAATCATAGGAAAAGTATATCCATTGTTTGCAATCGCTTTACTATTTATGGCGATTGGTGTTATGATAATGTTGTTTGTACATTTTCCGGATTTGCCGGAATTAACAGATGGTTTATCAAATACCCATCCTAATCAATTGCCAATCTTCCCTATCATGTTTGTAAGTATTGCTTGTGGAGCGCTTTCTGGTTTTCATGCTACGCAAAGTCCATTAATGGCCCGTTGCTTGAAAAAAGAAAAGTATGCTCGTCCCATTTTTTATGGCTCCATGATTACAGAAGGAATTGTTGCTTTGATTTGGGCTGCAGCTGCGACCTGTTTCTTTCAAAAGAATGGAATGGGAGAGAGTAATGCAGCTGTAGTGGTTGATCATATAACAAAAGAGTGGTTAGGAACAGTAGGAGGAATCTTTGCTATGTTAGGAGTTATTGCTGCTCCGATTACATCCGGAGATACCGCTTTTCGATCGGCTCGTTTGATTATCGCTGATTTTTTGCATTTAGAACAGCGTACGATTTCTAAACGATTACTGATTTGTATCCCTCTATTTATTGTTGCCATAGCTTTGTTGTTTTATAGTCTTAAAGATCAAAATGGTTTTGATATAATATGGCGCTATTTTGCTTGGTGTAATCAAACATTAGCGGTATTTACGTTATGGGCTTTGACTGTTTATTTAGTGACAGTAAAGAAACCTTATATCGTAACTTTAATTCCAGCCTTGTTTATGACTTTTGTTTGTACAACTTATATTTTAGTTGCTCCGGAAGGGTTGGCTTTAGATGTTACAATCTCACAAATTATAGGAGGAGTGTCTTCGTTTATCCTATTCATCGTTTTTCTTGTATGGAAAAGTAAACAATTAAAGTCTGATTGATTTTGATATAGAAAAGATTTAGGGAGTTGAAAAACTACTCATGTGATTATAACATGTGGTAGTTTTTCAACTCTTTTTTTAAAGATATAGCTTTATTATCTGTAACCTGATTCATGATACTCCAAAATCGTTCGCTATGATTCATTTCAATAGTATGGCATAATTCATGGAGAAGCACATAGTCTATCAAGTGCCAAGGTAATAACATTAAAGATAATGATAGGTTTATATGACGTTTGATCGTACAACTACCCCAGTGGCTTTTACTATTCAGAATTTTAACTTGAGAATAACTAAAACCATATTTTTGAGCCAATAGGTGTAATCGGGAGGGTAATAAACGTTTGGCTTCATATCTAAGTGCTCTTTCAATAAATCCTTTTAAGATAGATTGAACCTCTTCTTGTGCAAAGTCAGTTTGTATTGGACAAGATATATGGAGTATGTTTTTCTCTAATTTCATGACGAATTTGGAGCTATCTGCACGGAAAATATGGGTATGAAATGTAGCAGTTTGTAATTGTGTCTGTTCGTCTATTAAAGGACGGGCAGGATGTTTTAATAATGCGTTTCGTAATTTTTCTCGATTATCTTGGATATACATCCACATACGAGTTGCATCTCCGCCGATTGGCATCGTTGCAGTAAGCTTTCCTTTAGAGATTTTTAAAGTATAGTGCTTTGCTCTCGTACTTGTTCTTAATAGAATTTCTCCTAACTCTTTATCTTGTATAATCTTTTCCATAATTCTTATACAAAAGTAATATTTGGGGACAAACAATATATAATTGGATTTATTATCTTTGCGCTAAAATAAGAAAAGTATAAACCATATATTATAAATGAAATAAACATGAGCAAGAAAGCCCTTTTAATGATTCTTGATGGTTGGGGTGTCGGCGATCAAGGTAAAGACGATGTAATCTTTAATACTCCTACTCCTTATTGGGATAGTTTGTTGGCAAATTACCCTCATTCTCAATTACAGGCGAGTGGTGAAAATG
>JAFYOM010000041.1 GCA_017560165.1 Parabacteroides sp. | reverse complement strand
TTTTTAAAGAGGTTTGATTCTGTTGATGATAAAAATAATAATGTGTTAAAGATGACAAATCAGTATCTTTATCAATATTATTGTTATCACTCATTACAACCGATACGTAATTCACAGTGATACCTTTCGAACTTAAATTAGCAAAAGATGCATCAACAATATCAATGATTGAATTTGTCAAATCACATGAAATAGTACCATCTGCAGCCACTCCATTTGCTGCAACAACAACCCCGGAAGTTGTAGCCCCTGCAAAACAAGGATTATCCCATGCTAAATTAAGAGTCGCATCGCCGTAAGTTGCTGATAAGTTATAAGTACCAACCGGCACTTTATATGTACCAGGTGCAGTTGGTAAAGTTGTTTCTTCAGGAATAGTAGTTCCGGTTGCAGGGGTAACTGTAACAAGGAAGTTATTCTTATTCACCCCGGAAAAATCCACATTTTCCGTTGCTTTAGTTATGATATTCAATGCATTATCTGTATCTAAGCCAATGGTTAACAAGCCCTTTTTAGCAGATGGAGAAATCACACCTTCTTCTTCTAAGATATTGGAGCATGCGGTCATGCTACCTAATACTACAGCCGCTAAGCCAATTAATAATGTTTTCTTCATTGTCGTATTTTTTTATTTGTAAATTTTCTTCTATTCATATTTTTACATATCATTTTTAACGATAAGTCATTGTTACATGTTTAATTGCTAATTTACGATATGCAGAATGTTTTGCATTTTCAATCCGAATTTTTCGAACATTTGTATAAAGAGTTAACGTGTTAACCACATAATCCTTATAATCTGATTGATTTTTAGGAATTGTTACCGTTGCAGAATTTTTTCCATCATGAATATTAGCCTCTACTTCATAAGTTAAGCCTGCATGCTTACATCTATGTGAAGCAAATACTAGATTTATTGGTATATCCAAGGGTAAATGAAACATTGGAGATCCAACTATTAGATACTTTCCTGATAAATTATCACTATAAAAAACAAGTTCATCCTCATTCCAATTGAATTTACTAATAGTTTCATTATATTGATCTTCTGTCCACGGATGGTCACCAATATTTCTTGGTGGTTCTGCCTTATACGGCAACCCGGTAATATGATGTGTATTTGTTTTGGAAACAGTTATTCCATCAAAGGTCATCGTTGCTTTTAGTGTATGGCTCCCCCAAGACAAACCTATTTGATTATCTAAAGAAACTGAATTAACCCCAAAAGATGTACCAGTGAAACGTCCTAAATCAGATCCATCAAGTGTAATAGCAAACTCTTTTGTTCCATAGTTAAGATTATCAACCAAATCTAAGGATAATCCGGTAAATCCACCACTTATTCCGTACAACGTCTCTGCATTACAATTATTTGCATCTGTTACATTCTTAGCAATGCCATTCGTACCCGCATACTTATCATACGAAGTATAAGCACTCAATGTCACTCCAAAGGTTGGTTTCGGTAAATTGAAACTCAATGTTGGTGTAACCACTTCACCTGTTTTCAAGATAAGTGAAGCCGACAGCGTACTACCTTGTGGCAGATATGGCCAACCATCCATCACATTCATCGTATAAATATTTCCTGCAACCGGAGCAGAAGTACTTTCATAGCGACGAATAACGGTTTCATTATATAAGACCTCAACTTTCCAACTCTGAACCAACGAAGCCAAACCTTCAAACGTGTTCACATTAAATGTAACATCTGTTCCATTCAGATTACCATTTCCATCCTTCGTATGAACAGCATTTGCCGTGATATCCATCGCAAACTGTGGAACATCCGGATTACAGTTTATCACATATTTCTTGGCAGCCTCTGTTTGTATCGTACTTAAAGAGGTACTTTTAGGCTCACCCAATATGTTTTCTCCATCAAATGTCAAAGCAACGCTCTTTCCTGCCTGCACAAACAAACCGTTTAAAGATTCATTTTCATTTGAAATCAACGGATACAGAGTTTCTTCCACAGTAAGATTCACAGCCCAACTCTTATAATGGCTTTTCAAATTATCATTCACAACAGGAACAATCCATGCATTCTTTACAGTAGCCGTCAATATAACATCCGTTGACTGCAATGGCTGAATCGTCACAGACTTACTTTCACTTTCAAAATAGGGAGTAGTTTGTACCAAATTATTTGTTCCGCAATAGGCTCTAACCGCATAATTTCCTGTCTTTAAGGTAATTCCCATATTAACAGAAGTTCCATCCATTGCAATTATTTCAGTCTGTACCCCTTCATCACCTGTTATCTCAATAATCATCTCACCTGGTAAAGTAAGCGTTGCTTTCGTCTGCGGAGATGAAAGCTCTGTCATTTTAGAGGTAATCCCCAACCGTAAGATACCTTCCCCTTCATTCGGAATCTGTCGTAACTCCTCTTGCACACAGGAGGTAAAGAGAAGCAAAAAGCTTAACCAAAGATGAATATGTCTATATATAAAAGAGTTCATTCCTCTATTCGTTTACTTGTAATGTATTTGTTTTGATGTTATACATCCAATTATATTGCGTATTGGCAACAGGTGTCAATGTTTGAACACTTCCATTTTGCCCCTCTCCATCATCATTTACATAAGAGATATAATAATACACCATTTCATTAACTGCTGATGGAGGGAAATAACCTACTTCTCCTCTTGCTAATTGCAATGATCGTTCACCTGCAGAGACAACTAAATCAAACCATAAAAAGTATTCCTCACCTTGTATACTCTCCAAACAGACTGCAAAATTGATCATAGGTACCTCTACCTTTAAATAATTGGTTTTATTCGTTTCAATAGTAAAAGGCTGTTCAACATATCGAATCGGTTCACCTAAATCACTGTCAGTCCAATGCACATACGCCTGATCCAAATAGGCTTGATTATAAGCCACCAATGTATAGTTACCGGCTGCTAACTCAAATCGTTGAGAGGTATAATCCTCATCCGGTGCATAATTGATAACCTCTTGTTTGTTTGCATCCAACACCTTGAACCCCAATCCCTCTTCCAATCCGGCACGCGTCAACGGCTGATTAGCAACAACCCTAGCGGTCAAACTCTCCAATGCTAGATAACCTGTTCCCTGCTGCTCCATTAGTTCCTCTTGTTGACATCCTACCAACAGAAAACATAGAGATAGTATGGATAAAATATAGTGTTTCATCTTATTTATCATAGATTAATGAAATGTCATCGATAGTTAAGATACTGCCTACATAAGCCGGACTAAACGAATAGGTATCATTTACATTCAGATTCTTATATAAAGTCCATGTCTGCTCAGAATATTTCATATTCGTTCCTGTTACACTTGTAGAACAGAACAATACATAAATATACGCACATTTTTTATACAGTGTACCACTTGTGTAAGTCAATGGAACGGTCATTTCTGACCAATTTGTCACAGTCTCTTCTCTTGCCAAGGTATTCGAAACAATCACATTTCCATCTGTATCCAATATTTCTATTAAAACACTATATTTCTCACCACTACTATGTGGTTTATACTTATACCAAAACTTTAAAGCTGTCGGACGGGAAGAATGTTCGGCATCTTTTACACGGGTATGCGTATCAGAACTTGCATTAGCGTCATTACTTCCAGTTGTTACATGAGCTGTACCGGTGTACAGTTCCCCCGCTACTTTATTATAATTTTGTTCAGTATGCCAACTTCCTAATCTTGTATTTGCTTTTCCATTAGCTGTACTTCTTATCTCTGCAGCCCAACCTGAACGTCCAGGAACATAAGAGACTGAAGGCATACCATTGTAATTAGCCATAGTTGCACTTGAAGAGTTTGTTCGATGTCGTGTTGTAAAAAGATTAGAAGTATCCCAAAACTTCAAATTATCACCGGATGACCAAGGATTATAAGAATATCTACTTCCTTGATAATTATCATCACTCCACTCATCCATTTTCGAATTTGGTAACTGTATCGGTTCTTCCAACTCGATTGTTGCTCTATTACTTGAAGTGAAGTTTCTAAACATGGCACGAACAGATACCGTTCGTTCTGTTTCTGCCGGATGACTTTCAAACATGTGGCTACGATTAGGACTGTCACTACAATCATTCCACCCCTTACCATCTTTATTATACTGATAAACAATTGCAGCTTTGACCGCATCAGCATCCGCTCCTTCCGCCACATTGGTTACTTCTACAACGTCTGCTGTAAACGACTTCGACCAAACATTACGTTCATCTACTGATACCCGAAATTTCGGAGCTTTCTTGATGGCTATCTCATAATCCAATTCTCCTTCAACAGTAGGAGTCAAGGTTTTACCGTTAGCTATGACTTCATTCAAACGAATCACATTCGATACCTCTTTCTTTACATTGGCTTTATTCACAGTATAAGTCAACGCTGTTGTAAACGTTTTTGAAAAACCAATACTATCATTCTCCGGTGTATCATCTAATACAGGTAGAACAATACCGGCATCAGCAAACGCCTGTTTTTGTGCCTCAGTCAATGCACTTAAGGTATAATCTCCATTTAAAGAATGATAGATTGGATCATTAAAGTCAATTGTAAATTTCAAATCCTGTAAACCTAAAGCCGAATTGAATTTAATACTTCCGGCAGGTTGTTCAGTTTCGTAAAATAAAATCTTATGATCACTATCAAAATCACCTCGTGTCTCTACTTGTGGTTTGGGTAACCATTCCATTGGAAAAGTCTCTTCAATCGTTTCTTGAACGACTTCTGCTGAAACAATTGTCGGGATCAATCCGGTCGCCATCGGAGCCATATCCAAGACCAAACGGATATGTGCACCGGCCACATAAGATTGAGCCTGTCCCAAAACTGGAAACAGATCGGTAGTCAACGGATATTCCACCTCTTGTCCGTTACCTTTAATCGTACCCACAAATGAAAGAGATACATCAGAAGGTTTTGTCCCAGCCTTATAATAGGCAACTCTCAAACTATCAGTCAAAACCGCAAAATAATTACCAATAACGATCTTTACTCCATAACCCGGAGCATATAGTTCATCAAATTTTGAGCGGTTTACATCCTGTTCCCCAAAACGAACAGAGGTCAATGCATTGGCCAATCGACAAGGCAATTCTACTAAAGTCGGTTCATTGGCTTTTACCTCTACACCTGTCTTTTTCCCTACGAAATAGGGATTGTTTATTTCTAAGATACTATTTTCACCGAAGGTTGTCTCTAACATATAAGAGTCCGGTGATGCCGGAATGGGTTCGCTTGTATATCCACCGTCATATAACACATACCCATTAGACTCCTTCGTGATAGTCAGATGAAACTCATCCGCTATGAAAGCAGGCAACTTTAAAGGGGAAGCCTTTGTTAAGATATCGGTAGCCTCCGTATCGTCCAACAAGGTAATTTGAAAACAACCCTTTGTCGATTCCGTCAAAATTTCTTGTTGACAAGCTGTACCCAACAAAGCCAACAAACCAAACAGGATATGTAAAGGAAAATATCTCATTCTTTATCAATCATAAATCAATTCACAATTGTCTAACCATAATTTACTACCAACTCCTCCTGTAAAATAATCTCCATATTTACTGGATGAAGCCACAATCAAAATATATTTCGGAGTACGGTTGGTGTACCTATAGTTCAGTTCAATGTCTGCCTGTGTCCAAGAAGAGACAGTCTCTCCTTTGATCAACGTACCGTATGCAATCACTTTCGGATCATTCGGGTCAAACAATTGGCGTTCAGACGGACGCGTACGAATCTCCAAAGGTTGATCCCAATCTGTTAAGGCAATATAAATCTGACAAGAATCGGGACGACCTTTCAAATGTGCCACAGCGTCGTCACCCACCTTATCGATTATTACACTGGTATATTTATAGTTCACTCGTAGTTTGGTAGGGAAAGAATTGAATGGACGACCAAAATCTAATACCCCATTGGTTCCATCTGTTTTCTTATAACTTCCAGTAAAAATATTTCCGGCCGCAAACTTCATAACAATCCATTTGGATTCTAAAGAAGCTGCCTTACCCGATCCATTGCTAGTTTCAGAGGTTGGCATGGAATTGCTATCGCCGACTGTCGTTGCTCCACGGTTACCGGTATCCCAAAAAGAGATAGCTCCCTCTGCCCATGGTTGCCACAATTTTACATTATTTTCATTAATAGACCAATTATCAAAACTACCATTTTCCAATGGAACCGCCTCTGCTGTTGTAAAAGTCTGTTCATCACCGACAGTCCCATTCATTGATATTCGATATTGATAGGTGGTTTTGGGGTTTAATCCTGTCAACTGTGCCTTAAATGAGGTTCCAGAAGTAGTGACAGCGGATGCGGCTAAAGTGTTCCATGTGGAACTATTTTGTGTTTTATACTCTACAACCGGTGTCTTTCCACTTTGTATCTTTCCTGTTAATGTAGCTTTCGTTACCATAGCAAAAACTTCTGCTGAAGTTGAACTACTAGCCTGCTGATAGACATAGACTGTCCATTTCTTCACAACATCTTCCCACGCATGTTTAACATAAAACTCACGAGGAGAGGAATAGTCGGTGATGGTAGTCGGATCCGGATCCACTTCTCCATACTCACCTCCCAAATTCATTTTATTAACCGTCAAGTTTTTCAAAGACTGCTCTGTTGATACATAAACAATTGCCTTCCGACTATAAGCATCAATCACCGCATCTCCAATCTGGTTCACCACATCAATCTCTCGATTAATAATTTGTTCAACCGTCACCGTCCAAACATAATCTTGATAGGTACTAACTGTAAAAAGAACCGGCTTTGAAAAATTAATCCGTGTATTGGCTGTCGAAGAAAGGTCTTTCAAAGAGGCGAACCCTACTGTTGGGAAATAATCTATATCCACACAAGCAGATGAATCTGCAGTCAGTTTAGCATTTTCAGAAATTTCCAATCGTTTGATTTTAAGTTTAGAAATATCCACTGAATCAT
>JAFYOM010000348.1 GCA_017560165.1 Parabacteroides sp. | reverse complement strand
TTAAAAAGAGGTGCACCTAAAACATACTGTGTTGTACCTGGAGCTACCGGATAAAATCCCAAAGCAGAAAAAACATACCACGCTGATGTTTGCCCATTATCTTCATCACCACAATAACCATCCGGAGTTGGCATATACATACGATTCATAACCTGACGTAACCAGTATTGAGCCTTCCAAGGTTCCCCAGCATAATTATATAAATAAATCATATGTTGAATAGGCTGATTCCCATGAGCATAATTTCCCATATTCATAATCTGCATTTCTCTAATTTCATGAATAACCTGTCCATAATAACTTTCATCAAATAGAGGTGGAACAGAAAAAACAGAATCCAACATCAATACAAAATGATCCTTTCCTCCCATTAAATCGATTAATCCCTGAGGATCATGAAAAACAGACCATGTATAATGCCAACTATTCCCTTCCGTAAAAGCATCCCCCCATTTTAAAGGAGAAAAAGGAGTCATAAACTTACCATCCTTATTCTTTCCACGCATCAATTTTGTCTCTCTATCAAAAAGATTTTGATAATTCATCGCTCTTTTGGCATATAAATTCAACTCCTTTTTAGGTCGTCCTAAAGCTTTTGCTATTTGATAGATACACCAGTCATTATAAGCATATTCCAATGTACGAGCTGCATTCTCATTAATATCCACATCATAGGGAACATATCCTAACGTATTATAATATTCATGTCCTAAGCGACCGGTAGAAGAAACGATTGGATGTACATGTTCTGTACCATGAATTAATCCTTCATATAAAGTCTTTACATCATCTACATGAATTCCTTTTATATAAGCATCTACCAACACCGAAGCAGAATTGTTTCCTACCATACAACCTCGATGCCCCGGACTAGCCCATTCAGGGAAAAAACCACTCTCTTTATAAGTATTAATCAATCCCTCTTGCATCTCTTTACTCATAGTCGGATACATCAAATTTAAGAAAGGGAATAAACTACGAAATGTATCCCAAAAGCCCGTATCTGTAAACATATATCCCGGTAACACTTGTCCATTATAAGGACTATAATGAATTATATTTCCTTGAGCATCAATCTCATAAAATTTCCGAGGGAACAATAATGAACGATACATACAAGAATAAAATGTTCGGTATTGGTCTAATGTACCTCCCTCAACCTCTATTTTACTTAATTCTTTATTCCAAATATCCTTTCCCTTTTGTACTAGAGTTTCAAACGAATCATCCCCCAACTCTTTCATATTGATATCGGCTTGTTCAAAACTAATAAAAGAAGAGGCAACCTTGGCATGAATAACTTCTCCTTTATTCGTTTGAAAACCAATTACTGCACCGACATGGTTTGCTTGCTCTTTAAAATTTCCTTCTTTCAGTTCTCCATCTATAAATGTTGCTTGATAGGTAAAAGGCTTATCAAAAGTAATCACAAAATAATTTTTAAAATTATCAGGTACACCACCACTGTTCTTTGTCGTATAACCTATAATTTTATTTTCTTCAGGAATTATTTGAATATAGGACCCTTGATCAAAAGCATCAATCACAACATAAGAATGATCACTCTTTGGGAAAGTAAAACGGAACATGGCAGCCCTATCTGTTGGGGTCAATTCCGTTTTCACATCATAATCTGCTAAATAAACCTCATAATAATAAGGTTTAGAAATTTCACTTTTATGAGAAAACCAACTAGCCCGTTTATTTTGGTCAAATTCAGGCTTACCAACAACTGGCATAATAACAAATTGCCCATAATCATTAATCCAAGGGCTTGGTTGATGCGTCTGTTTAAAACCTCGAATCTTATTCGCAGTATATACATAGGTCCATCCATCTCCCATTTTACCAGTTTGAGGTGTCCAAAAATTCATACCCCAAGGACGTGCAATAGCCGGATAGGTATTGCCTGTTGAAAGTTGAAAGGTTGATTGTGTTCCCATCAAAGGATTTACATATTGTACAGGATCAAAAACACATTTTGCTACAGTAGCTAAAGATGTTTGAGCCAAACAGCACAACCCAAACATCCATACAAATAGATTCAACATTCTTTGTTTCATTACACAATTTGATTATTATAGTTTAGATAAACATTTATCTTTTTAGTAAAAATCTATTTTATTATATTTCAACATATTATCTAGATGCAAATATAAACACAAACAGATTAAAATAATACAAAGAATTCTCAAAAAGAAAGAACATACAACCTATAAAAAAAGATTACCTCCGATGTCTATTGAAAAACATCGAAGGTAATCCTCTACTATATAGAACATAGTCTTTACTATAATTTGAATTTATAAAGCTGAGCCATTATTTTCTGATATTCGTTCTGTAACTGCATATAGTTCTGCATACTATCATACAAAGTTGTCACATCCACAAAATATTCAATCATAGATATTTGTCCTGCTTCTATAGCTTTATTCAATAAAACCAAATTATTTTGGTTCTTTAAAACCTGATTATATTCATCCATAGATGTTTTTAAAGCAATGGCTTGGTTATATAACTGAAGTAAATCTCGTTCAACTACAGTTTCAGCATTATCTAATTGCAAATCTGCATATAAACTCTGTGCTTTAGCTTGTCTGACATTATTCCGATTAGAAAAAATAGGAATACTAACTCCAACTAAAAATCCATTATATCGGTTTCCTCCAGAAGAAGGATTCATACGATAACCTAGATTAAAAGAAGGAAGGCCTTTGCTCTTATTGACTTTAATTTGTCTCTGAGAAGCCTCTTTTTCGCTTTGTAAAACCAACAAGCGACGATCTAAACTCATCACCTCCTGTTTTAAATCTACAAAAGAGGAAGGAACTTCCAACTGCATATAAACCGTATCGTTAAATTGAATTTCTACACCTCCATTCAATACAGCTAACTCCTGTAATTTGGATATACGTAAAGCCTCATTCATTCGAACTTCATTACGTACATTCAATAATTCTAAATTAATCTTATTAACTTCCAGAATATTAGCATCTCCATTTTTCAATCGTTGATCATAAAGCGTAGATAATTGTTCAGCATTCTGCCTACGAATTTCTAACAAAGATTTCTGCTGATTTAATAAAACCAAATCCAAACAGATTTCCTTAGCTTGTAACAAAATTTGCTGACGAACCTCATCACTCTGTCGATCCCAAGCCTCTCCTTTGATTTTAGAAAGTTTATTACGCTGTACATACAATGTTGGAAAATCAAAAGCTTGTGAAGCGATAAACTCACCTGTAAAACCCATTCCCTCTTTATTCCCATATAAATGAGAATAAGTAACTGATGGATCTGGTAAGTTATTAGCGACCTTTATTTCTAATTTCTGAGCAGTTACGAACTGACGATTAGCTTGCAGTTCTTTGTTATTAACTTCAACATTTCGAAGAACCTCCTCCAATGTGTTCTGTGCACCTACTGTCCAAACAGAAATCACACATACAATCATTAATAAGAATCGTCTCATTATTTCTCGTTTTTATTAATCAATATATACACAATAGGGATAATAAATCCATTTAATAATGTAGAGGTCAATAATCCCCCTAAAATGACTGTAGCCATTGGACTTTGAATTTCATTTCCCGGTAAATCACCATTCAATGCCAATGGTATCAAAGCCAATGCTGAACTCAATGCAGTCATTAGAATTGGATTTAAACGGTCCATAGAACCTTGTACAACAGCTTGAGCCAAAGGCATATTCTTTTCCTTTCTCAAATGTTTATAATGGCTGATAAGCAACATTCCATTACGAGTCGCAATACCAAATAAAGAAATAAAGCCGATAATGGCAGGAATACTAACCTCTCCTGAAGTCATACGCAACATAAAAACTCCACCTATCAATGCCAAAGGTAAATTCAACATAATGATACCACTTTCTCTTGCATCTTTAAACTCATGATAGATCAACATAAAAATGACTAACAAAGACATCAAAGAGGTTAACAATAACGTACGACTAGCAGCCTGTTCACTTTCAAACTGTCCACCATATTCAATATGATATCCTTCCGGTAATAGAATTGATTCATCTATCTTTTTTTGGATATCATTCACTATACTACCCAAATCACGGTCCGCGACATTTCCACTGATGACAATCTTACGTTGAACATTCTCACGGTTGATAGTATTCGGTCCTGTTACAGAACGAATTTCTGCAATATGACTTAAAGGAATCTTTTTCCCATTCGCATCAATCATCATATTTCGAATATCTTCCATGGTTGCACGACTTTCATGCATAGCTTTTACTACCAAATCAAAACGTTTTCCATCGTCATACACTTCACTAACAGTTTCACCTCCCAACATTACATTCACATATTCTTCCAACTCTGGTAAAGGAATTCCATA
>JAFYOM010000347.1 GCA_017560165.1 Parabacteroides sp. | reverse complement strand
ACAAACCTTTCAGAATGAAAAGCACTCAAAGAGTTTTAAAGTATATTCAACATAATCATGCATATGTTCCATTTTCAGGAAGATGGATTACAAGCGAATTTGGTGAGAGAAAAGGAAACATTGCTTTAAAACAACTTTCAGAGGCGATGGCAATTTACCCTTATGCACCACTTCGTGAGAAAAAGGACTTTTTTGTCAGTCAAAAAGAACATACAATCGTTGTTGAAAAAGAAGGTTGTATCGTTACAACTATTTAATTGAAGAGAATTCTCTTCATCTTATTTTTTTAATATTTACAAAAATAATTTATTGACTTATTTTAAAAAATTCTAAAATAAAAAAAGAAAAAAAGAAAGAAGATTTAGTATATAGCAGGGATTTTGAGTCCCATTTTAGCTCTTCTTTCACGTTCTGCAGTATTTTTGTCTTTTTTACCTTTAGCTAATTTTTCAAGTAAAGGAAGACCTGGTTTTACATCGTCCATTGGTTTTGCTTCAATTAAACCTGCGTCAACAGCAGCTTTAAATATTGATTCACCATCGTCAGTTCTGGTTAAAACAGTTGACCAGCCGTCAGGGGAACCTACAGAACCGGTAGATACATCAGCCCATTCAGCAACGTAATCTTGACATACGTTACATCCAGCTTGTTCGTATCCGTGGGTTTCTTTAATAGCTAATCCTTTGTCTTCACCGTCTTTGGTTAACCAGAATTTACCTTTACCAATATCCATTTTAGTAGCATCAGTTAAGTCATCAAATCCTAATTTAGCAGTAGCAAAAGTATCAAGAGAAGCCATAGGGAAGTTTTCCATACAGTAGATACCGATGATTAATTTTACTTTATCAGCGACAAATCTTGTGAATGGATAAGCTTTAGCTTTTCTTAAACCTTGTACTTGACATGGAGTTGCAACTACACCGAGTTTTTCAAGACCGTATTGACGGGTTGCTTCTTTTAAAACGGATAATGTTGGGGACATTGAGTATTTAGTTCCTGCAGCTGCAATTACTTCATCGGATGAAGTTACAACAGTAGGAATAGGTCTCCAATCTTCATCAGGAGTTCCAGCAACAACAGCACCTTCAATGATTCCTTCATCGAGTGCGTAACATAATAATGCTGAAACAATTCCTCCATCTTGTGATACGTCTAATATTTTTTGTTCAGTAGATCTTGCAGATAATGCTTCTTTATAAGTACCTAATGGCATATCCAATCCTCCTAAAGTCCTGTTTCCTTTTTAATTCTTCCTTCAGGTAACCATGATCTTGGACACATTACGTAACAAGTTCCACACTTAATACATCTGTCTCTATCACAGCTAGGTCTACCTTCAGAATAGCCCATTGCCCTTGTTGGACAAGCTAGACCACAAGTTCCACATCCAGAACATAATCCTTGACGGACTACGTTAGTCAATACATCACAGCCACATCCAGCATTACATGCAGCTAAATCCATTGCAGGTTTTAAGTAATCTAAGTCACCTTCGCATACTGCGACTACAGTTTTTGCAATCATTTCAGGAGCTACAGGACAACCAGGAAGTGCTGCATCAACTTTAACTAATGAACTAATAGGCAAGAATGATTCGTGTTTAGGTTGTGCTTGTTGACCACCACGTGCGTAGGTTGTGAAACAACCAGTAACTGCACAGGATCCAAATGCAACAATTAAACCAGATTTTTTTCTTGCTTCTAAGAGTTCGTGAACACTGTGTTCGTCTTGTAAACAAACAGACCCTTCGATTAAACATACATCCATTTCTGGCATTTCTTCAGCGTAAGTTCCGTGAATCCATTTATCAACTAAAGTTTGTCCGTATACAATATCAACCATATCAGTTAAAACAGTGGATAAAATGTCATAGTTTTCGGTTAAAGACATTGCATCACCAGTACAACCACTTAAGTGTATATAACCGATACGTGGTTTAGCAGAAGCAGCTTTTGGTTCTTCAGCAGGAGCTTTTGTTTCTGCAGGAGCAGCTTCAACTTTTTTCTCTACTTTTGGTGCTTCTTCAGAGGAACCTCCAAAAGCTTTTTTCAATTTATCAAACATTATTTTACCCCGATTTCTTTTAAAATAATATCAATAGCCTTAGGAATAGCCTTTTCAACAGGTTCAGTTAAACCTACATCTACATCCGGAGTTGGAATACATGCTGGTTT
>JAFYOM010000346.1 GCA_017560165.1 Parabacteroides sp. | reverse complement strand
TGTTTATTGTTTTATCTTTAAATAGATGACTTCGGCATTACGGGCTTTCTTTTCGTATTCAGATGGTTGATCCAATAGTGTTTCCAATTGAGCCTCTGTCTCTAAGATTGTTTGCTTCAATTGTTCTTTACGATTCTTATTTCCTTGTGTGTAGGCTTTACGTAAGCCTTCTAGTTTTTGATTTAACGATTTTATTTGTTTGTTGATCGCAATAGACTTTTCGTATAATGCTTTTGCTTCCGGACTTTGGATTTCATCCCATCTGTAATAGACAATATCGTGTCCGATGATAAATTCGAAATCTTTTTTTATTTCTTCCCTTCCATATGGAATATCTTTATGGGCCAATGTGATTAATTCTGTATAGTTCGCATCGGCTTTCCATGAATCTTGAATAGAACGAATCGCAGCACGTGCCTGTTTGACTTCTAACTCTTCTGTCTCAACACGTTTATGGTCCGGATTGGGTATAAATAGATAAACACATGCTTTCTCTTCTGGTTGGAATCGATCTGATACGAACCAACCTAATCCTTTCACTTCATCAAATACAATCATATAATCATTGTAGGGTGAATTGAATGGCATTCCTAACTGTTCTGGTGTTAAGAAATTGTCAGAATTGGTGTTGTAACGAGTAACAAAGAGGTCATATCCTCCAATTGAACCATTTCCTTTGGATGCAAAGTACATGGTTGCACCATCAGAAAGAACAAACGGATAGTTGTCATCTTTGTTATTTTCATTGTTCATAGGTAACAATTTTTCATCCCCCCATTGATCGATCAACTTTGATTGGGTGAATAGGCTGTAATTGCCCTCTTCTGTTGGTTGGGCATAGTAGATTTTATCTCCTTTTTGATTTTTGTAAACAGTAGAATGGATTGGTCTGTTTGTTTGAAAAAAGGTAGAGTAGGTGTCTAAAGTGCCGCTTTCTTCACTTAACGTATAGGCTGTAAGTATCTCTGATTTATCTATCACGATACTGTCAATGATTTGTATATCTTCAACCTTTTCTACCATGCGTTGAGCATCATCCGCTAAAGCTAATGCTGCTTCAGCTTCCTTTGTGTCCTGTTTTTTCTTCTCTAAAAGTTCGATGTATTCTTCCAAGATCTCTGCGGATAAGTCAAATCGGTAGGTTTGGAAATAAAGCTTGGATAGGTATGTGTACGAACTCATGACTTTCCGTTTTTGAGCTGCTTCTAGGTGCTTTTCTGCATTTTGCAAGTCGCCTGTTTCGTAACAGCATACTCCATACCATTGATTGTAAGATGAATTGCTGGGTGATTGTTTTACCAATTTCTGAAACACAGGCTTTGCCTCTTCGTATTTCCCTTCGTTATATAATTTTTTTGCTTCAGCCAAACTTTGGGCATGTAGTACTCCTCCATATAGTAAGGAGATGCCGAGTATATAGAATAGTTTATTAGAAAGCCACTTCATTGTTATTCTTACCTTTATTATATAAATATAGTCTCAAAGATAGGAATTATTTTGAAGTGCTTATAACTCTTTTTATTCATTTTACTTAAAACAACTGTTTTTTGTGTACTTTTGCAGGCTGAAACGACAAGGGGGTATGGGGAAACTGACTGCAGATGAACTGCTTTTCCGGAAGGTGGAGAATAAAGTTAAGAAGGCTATTTTTGATTTTGGCCTGATTGAAGAGGGTGATCGTATATTGATAGGTCTCTCCGGCGGTAAAGATTCGTTGGCGTTGGTTGATCTGTTAGGCAGACGTTCTAAAATTTTTCGACCACGTTTTGAGGTTGTGGTGGCACATGTTGTGATGACCAATATTCCTTATCGTTCAGACTTGGATTATCTGCGAAGTTGTGCTGAAGAACATGGACTTCCTTTTCTCGTATATGAGACTGCTTTCGATGCTTCGACCGACAAACGAAAAACTCCCTGTTTCCTTTGTTCTTGGATGCGCCGAAAGGCTCTTTTTGATATTGCCAAACAACAGCAGTGTAATAAGATTGCTTTAGGACATCATCAAGATGATATATTAGAAACATTGTTGATGAATATGATTCATCAAGGTGCTATCGGGACAATGCCTCCTAAGTTGAAGATGGATAAGTTTGATATGGAGATTATCCGTCCACTTTGTCTGGTCTCTGAGAATGATTTGAGACAAATCGCTTCTTGGAGAGGGTATCGGAAACAGGTGAAAAATTGTCCCTATGAATCGGATTCCAGCCGTTCGGATATGAAGGATGTATTAGCAAGGTTGGAGGCTATTAATCCGGAGGCTCGTTTTAGTCTTTGGAATAGTATGTCGAATATTCAGGCGGAGTATTTGCCACATAAAATAAAATAAAATATGCAAACGTTTTTGACTATTCTTTTATTGGTTGTATCCAATATCTTTATGACTTGTGCTTGGTATGGTCATTTAAAAATGAAGCAGCAGTTCAGTTGGTTTGAACATTTACCATTGATCGGTGTGATTCTGTTTAGTTGGATATTAGCCTTTTTTGAGTATTGTTTTCAAGTACCAGCGAACCGAATGGGATTTCGTGATAATGGAGGTCCTTTCAGTTTGATTCAGTTAAAGGTGATTCAAGAGGTGATTACATTGGTGGTCTTTGTGGCTTTCAGTACGATTGCTTTTAAAGGTGAATCGTTCAAATGGAATCACGCGTTGGCATTCTTGTTCTTAGTGGCTGCCGTATATTTAGTGTTTAAGAAATAATCTGATCTAAATAGGTGGTGATAGCCTCTTCTTCATCCGGGTGAAACCATTGGATGGTGGTGTCACGTTTGAACCAAGTCATCTGTTTTCTGGCGTATACCCGGGAATTTCTTTTTATCTTCTCAACGGCGAAGTCTAAGGTCCATTCGCCATCTAAATATTTAAATAGTTCTTTATAACCTACTGTGTTGAGTGAGTTTAATGCACGATAGGGATAGGCTTGTCGAGCCTCTTCAAGCAACCCCTCTTTCATCATTAAATCAACACGATGGTTGATGCGATCACAAAGTTCTTCACGGTCACGTGTTAGGCCGATTTGTACGATACGGAAAGGACGTTCTTTCTGTGTATTGGTTCTGAAAGAGGAGTAGGGCTTCCCTGTCATACGACAAATCTCGACTGCATGGATGACACGTTTATAATTGTTACGATCCACCTCTTCATAATGGATGGGATCTTTTTCTTTTAGCTCGGTGAGGATATTGGCTAGTCCCTCTTCTTCAAATTGTTGATAGATTGCGTTTCGTATTTCAGGAGTAACAGT
>JAFYOM010000345.1 GCA_017560165.1 Parabacteroides sp. | reverse complement strand
TTTCCATTGAGTTGTACACTTTCCTTTTGAATGTTTAACAGATGGCTTAGCTGATAGATTTATAAAGGAATAGGTTAGTGGTTTATCTTCCGGAGTCGTAACGGAAAGGGTATATTTTTTTATAGGAGACGATTGACCTATCTCTTCAAAAAGATCCAATTCCGATTGATAGGTTGCTTGTGTATGGATGCTATAATCCAAGAAGATTTTTTTGACTGATTCTACTTCTGGAAGAAGGAGGATCATCTCTTTTAGATGATTGTAATCAGGAGCATCTATCGCTTCATACGGCAAACATTCCATAAATACATCGGGGGAAAGTTGTAGGATGCTTCTGTTTTTCTGTTTGATATAAGCGTTGTTGATGGTTAGTTTTTGGTAGTTTGGATTGTAAACAAATAAACTTTTCCAAAACAAATCAGTTGAATCAATGGAGCTGAGATGATCCAATTCCATTTGGATACGTAATGTTTGGCTTCCATCGGGATTTAATATCCATGCTTTTTCTAATTTTGAGTATCGACCCTTTATCTCAGACAAAAGAGATTTGTTACTTGTCGGTTGGGTCGGTATTATATCTGTTTCGATAAAGGTATAAGCTATCCTTCCATCTTCGTTATCGATGGAACTTGTACTTCTCTTAGGAATCTGTAGGAACTGTATCTTTTTTTCTCTGGGAACATGAACTTTATACACTTTGCGTACAATAGGCATGCTGGATTCAAATAGAGGAATCTCATGAAATGTAGATGTTTCCTGTTTCAATCCTTTCAGATTGATTCGATAATCTACAATATCTCCTGGATCCAAATGACCAACTTCCATCATGATTTGTTGGCTTCCATGATGCAACAAACAAGCCGGAGATATATAGTTCTGTTGTTCGGTAATGTCTAAATTGAAAACATCTCCATTGGCTTTGTAAACCGTTACCCGATAAAATTCAGCATAGGTAACCGAAGGATTATAACTATGTTTGAGTATACGGTGGGAGATCGCTCCACGTTTGTTCATCGTTTTGATAATTCTGCGGATAATGTGTGAGGTCTCTCCATTGGGTAATAGAGTTACATCAGTACTATCTAACAGATTGACACAATCATAAGAGGCATATTGTTCCGGATATTCAATTGTCGGATCGTAAGCTATCTGATAACTTTCTCTTCCTTGACTGTAAGCCAAACAAGTAAAGAAGGATAGTAATATAAAGATTAGTATGTTTTTCATTCTTGCATAAGTTTTAGAGCTAATTTTCGGCATGCAGCACGGTCAATTTTCCCTGTTCCCGTATATGGAATTGTATGGACGGTCAGTAGATGTTTGGGGCGTTGGAATTTCTGTAAGATCTCAAAAGATTCTTTTTGTATGGATTCATTAGGTGCTGTTGTAAGTAAAACAATCACCTCGCCAAATTTAGAATCTGGTATGGAAGTAATAGCAAAGTCATGAGTTAGAATCGAACGTAATTGAGTCTCTATATTTTCGATTTGGATTTTGACACCTCCACTGTTGATGATGTTATCTTTTCTACCCAAAATGCGAAAACGACCATCTGGAAGTAGTTCTGCTACATCATTGGTGATTAAAGGTGCTTGTGTTACGAGTGGAGCATCAATAACCAATGTTTTGTCTGGAGAAAGAGATAGTTTTACAGATGAAAAAGGTATGTAATAATCAGATGCATCCGGACCATTCAATCGACGAAGAGCGATATGCGAGAGTGTTTCTGTCATGCCATAAGTGGAGTAGACCTGATTAGGGAGTTGCTGGATCTGTTGTTCCAGCTCCTTGTCAATAGATCCACCTCCTATAATGAGGATGTCTATTTGGGATA
>JAFYOM010000344.1 GCA_017560165.1 Parabacteroides sp. | reverse complement strand
GGGATGTTCAACAATATTTGGTACAGGAACAGGTATTGGATTACATTTGACTCGTGAGTTTGTTCGTATGCATAAAGGAACCATTCATGTGACAAGTGTTCCTAAGGTTAGTACATTGTTTACTGTTTGTCTTCCTAAAGGAAAAGATCACTTTGATGCTTCATGTATATTTGAACCAACAGTTACAGAGCTTTCTTGTGGTGTAGCCTATCTAGATATGGGGGATTTAGAGAAAACACTAGGACGTTCTTATGAATTTACAGTTTTAGTTGTAGAAGATGATTGGGATGTTCAACAATATTTGGTACAGGAATTAAACTTGAATTTTAGGGTGTTAGTTGCTGATAATGGGGTAAAAGCTTTGGATTTATTGATGAAAGAAGATGTTTCTATCATCGTTTCAGATGTTATGATGCCACAAATGAATGGGTTTGAACTCTGTCGGAAGGTTAAGTCTGATTTAGCATTGAGTCACATTCCGATAATCCTTTTGACTGCATTATCTGATGATAAGCAACAAATGTATGGTATTGCAGAAGGTGCTGATCTTTATATGCAGAAACCGTTTAATGTTGAAATTGTTAAATTGCAGATAATAAAATTGTTAGAGGAACGAGCTCGTTTACGTGAAGTCTATATGCATCATTCTTCCTCCATAGAAAAAGAGGATAAGATTGAAAGTGTGGATAATCTCTTTATGAATCGTTATTTAAAATTATTGGAAGATTCTTATGCTGATCCAGATTTTAATATAGAGAAATGTTGTGAACAATTAGGCTTATCTCGTGTTCATTTATATCGAAAGGTAAAAGGTGTGACAGGTATAACTCCAATAGATTTTTTACGTAATTTCAGACTGAAAAAAGCAACAATATTACTTCGGCAAAATAAAGGAAATGTAAATGAAGTTGCCTATGCAACAGGATTCAGCTCTCCTGCTTATTTCTCTAAATGTTTTAAGGCTGTATATAATATGACACCTTCTGAATACCAAGAAAATAATAGAAATTAACTCTATAATAAATGTTACATTCATGTAACATTTATTTTTTTGAATTGAATATTAACTCTTTATGTAACAAATGTTATTGAAAATGTTGCATTTGTTATCATTCATTCTATAGGTTTGGATTAGATTTGCATCGTTAAATAAAAAAAGATATATGCAAAATAATCGTAGAAAACCTGTTGTTGTTGGTATTGGAGAATTGCTATGGGATATGCTTCCTTCTGGGAAGAAAGCAGGAGGAGCTCCGATTAATTTTGTATATCATGCTTCTCAATTAGGAGCAGAGGGATATGCTGTTAGTGCTGTTGGAAATGATGATTTAGGAAATGAACTTTTGCATGAATTAGAAGCTAATTCTATTCAGCATATCATAGAAAAAGTACCTTATCCTACAAGTACGGTACAAATCTTTTTAAAGGATGGCATTCCTAATTATGAAATAAAGGAATCTGTAGCATGGGATTATTTAGCTCTAACAACTAAAATTATTGATTTAGTAGAGGACGCTGATGCTATATGTTTTGGAACATTAGGACAACGTTTTAAACAGTCTAAAGATACTATTCAACGAATCTTATCATTTGTCTCAGAGGATGCATATCGTGTTTTCGACATTAATTTAAGACAACATTATTATACAAAAGAATTGATAGAGGAGTCTCTATATTTAGCCAATGTGTTTAAAATTAATGATGAAGAACTATTGATTGTTAAAGATTTATTCCAATTAGACGGAACAGAAAAAGAAACTGTTCATTGGTTTATGGAACATTATAATCTTCGTATGGTTGTTCTAACTGCAGGAGCTTCATGTAGTACGATTTATACCAAAGAGGAAGTTTCTATTTTACCAACTCCAAAGGTCGAGGTTGTGGATACTGTTGGTGCAGGTGATGCATTTATAGGAGCGTTGATCGTCTCTCTTTTAAAAGGGGCATCGTTAAGAGAAGCACATGAGTGTGCTGTAGAAATTGCGACATATGTCTGTACACAAGAAGGTGCATGGCCTACATATAAAGATAAGATTAATAAGGAAGGTTGTTTTTAAGGTTAAAGAGATTGTTTGGTTTTTATTAAATTACTTCTTTATCTGGGTAGCAGAGAAGATGGTAAATGTTTAGGTTTTATTTTGGTTAATGAGGGTGTACATTTGTACACCCTCGTTGTATATAATAAATCTGATTTTTAATATTCGTGATGTGGACTTACTGGAGTATCTGAATAAATCAATACAGATGAAAGAACTACTTCTGCTTTAGGAATAGGATTAGTCCATTTGAATGTAAAGACATGTTTCCCTTTTTCTATTGGATATTTCCAAAATAAATCCACACGATATGTTTTTTGATTTGTAACAGATGGTAATTGAGCTGTTTCAATCAATTGACCGTCCATAAATACTTCAACATTTGCTATATAATCTTTAGGAGCATCTTTAACGCGTCCTTTGAAAACGGCTCCAGTACCTTCGATTTCGACTTTATCAACTAAATCTAAATCTTTATTCATGACACGATTCTCTATTGGATACATTCCTTCAAAAGAGACTTCTAATCGAACGGGTTTAGGTTTTTGACATGCTATGGTTATTTCATTTTCAGTAATATTACCCCCATTTTTTTCAATCATTTGTAAAGCTTGATTGAAAGACATTTGGTAAGTCTTGTTTAAAGAAATAGTCGTATATGCAAAGTTCATATCTTCCACTTCTCTTACATTTTTCATCCAATATTCAGGAATATTACTATAACCTAACATAGTCCCTAAGATACCAGCAGCAGAAGCAGGGTTACAGTCTGAATCTTGGCCGCAACGGGTAGAAATATCCATCGTTTTATAAAAATCACCTTCTCCATATAATAAGCCGATTAAAATATAGGCACTATTGATAATTGCATCAATGTTAAAAGAAGCAAAAGCACCACTGGGACAACCAACCTCTTCACTCCATTTTTTCTGACATTCAAACCAAGTTTGTTTCCAATCATTTGGATATTGTTTATGCCAACGAATTACGTCATCCATACATTGATAATAGCGACTTTCTTTAGGAATAGTTTTCAAGGCCTCTTCTACGATGAAATTAATATCATTAGAAATAAAAGCTAATGTGTACATGGCCCCTACATATACACCACCATACCAACCGTCTCCGTAATTCATGATATGACCAATCTTATCAGATATTTCAGATGCAGTATTAGGCATACCTGGTGACATTAAACCTGCAAAGTCAGCTTCAATCTGATAATCAATATCATTTGCATGGGGATTGTTTAACCAATGACCGGATGCAGGTGGCATAATACCATGCATAATGTTGTAACGTGCAGCTTGGTTTGCATGCCATAAATTGTAGTCCGCGTACGCAAAAGCCATGGCAAATGAATCAGCTGGAGCGTCCAATCCTAAACGATCAAAAACATCAACAAAAGTCAAATCCATGTAAATATCATCGTATAAACCAGGCAAATTTTCATACCACCATTTGATATAACCATCGTACCATGGCATTTTTACATAATCTTGAATGTAAGTTCCATTAAATTGAAACTCGGTTGGACCACCATATGTAACCCCTATTGTTTGTCCAGCCCAACCACCTTTGATTTTGTCCATTAAAATTTCTTTAGTAAGAGTCTTTGTCTCAGGTAGGGTAGAGGTTGATTGATTATCTGATTGTTTAGAACAAGCTATTGCTCCAAATAAACAGATAGAGATTCCTGATTTTAATATATATTTATTCATATTAATTATGTTATAAAATAGAAAAGTGTAGAAAACAAAGTAGGAAGAAAGCTATATTGTTTTCTTCCTACTTAATTTAAGTATGTTATGTAAAATAAATTATTGCTGATGAGTTGTAATAACTGGAGCATCAGAGTAGGTCAATGTCTCTGCTAAATAGACTGAAACTTTTGGAATAGGATTTAACCATTTAAAAGTAAATGTATGTTTTCCTTTTGGTATTTGATATTTCCAAAATAAAGTGGGGCGATAGTCTTTACGATTAGAATCTGCAGGTAAATTTGCAGTTTCTATTAATTTTCCATCCATATACATTTCAACTTTAGCCACATAACTTGGATCTGCATAACGGACACGACCTTTGAATACAACTCCATTTCCATCTATTTCGATTGCTCCTGCTTCGATGATATCTTTGTTATAAGGTGTTTTCTTTATTAAATAGGAACCTTCAAAAGATTTTTCGAAACGTACAGGTTTTGGAGATTGACATTTGATTGTCACTTCGTTTTCTGTAATTTGACCACCATTTCTTTCAATCATTTGTAAAGCTTGATTGAAAGACATTTGATAAGTTTTGTTTAAAGAAATAGTTGTATAAGCAAAGTTCATGTCTTCCACTTCTTTTAAACTTTTCATCCAATATTCTGGGATATTGTTGTAGCCAATCATTGTTCCTAAAATACCACAAGCAGAAGCCGGATTACAATCTGAATCTTGACCACAACGAGTTGAGATATCCATAGTTTTATAGAAATCACCTTCTCCATAAAGAAGACCAATAAGGATATAAGCACTATTGATAATGGCATCAATGTTAAAGTTATTGAATGCACCATCCGGACAACCTTCTTCAGAAACCCATTTCTTTTGACATTCAAACCATGTTTGTTTCCAGTCATTTGGATATTGTTTATGCCAACGAATTACATCGCTCATACATTGATAGTAATGACTTTCAGCTGGGATTGTTTTTAAAGCTTCTTCTACTATGAAGTGAATGTCATCAGATACAAAAGCTAAAGAATACATAGCTCCTACATAAACACCACCATACCAACCATCTCCATAATTCATGATATGACCGATCTTATCAGAGACCTCAGATGCTGCATTAGGCATACCAGGAGTCATAATACCAGCATAATCAGCTTCAATTTGATAGTCTAAGTCATTAGCATGGGGGTTATTCAACCAATGACCAGAAGCAGGAGGCATTATTCCATTTTTAATATTGTAACGAGCTGCTTGGTTCGCATGCCATAAATCATAACCAGCATAAGC
>JAFYOM010000343.1 GCA_017560165.1 Parabacteroides sp. | reverse complement strand
TTAATTTATAATGTTATTTTTGCATTCAATTTTAAAAAAAAGTATATGAAAAGAGTTTTTTATGTTGTTGCCGTTTTAATGATGGCTGTTGGATTTACTTCCTGTGTCGGAAGTAATGTGGAAGAGGAAGTTTTTGAATGGGATGACTTTTTCTCTTATGTATCAGAAAATAAAAATTATATTCGAGAAAAGAAGGCTCTTCAAGGAAGTGATGGTAAGCCATTATACAATCAACTAGTGGTTTCAACTGATACTGTGTTGTATCGTGTTTTGGGTAAAAGCGGATCATCTACGGCAACTCCAACTAAGCAGACTTTGATTACTTTGACTTTAAAAGGAGACTTGATTGATGGAACAACTTTTCAGAGTAATTCGCAAATGACTTTAACTCCTTCTAGTGCAATTTTAGGATTAGAGGCTGTCTTATTAGAAAATACAGTAGGAGAGAGAGTGGAAGCAATTATTCCTGCAAGTTTGGGATATGGTTATTCTGATTATTATAATATTCCGGCAGGTTCTACTTTAATTTTTACTTATGTGGTAGAAAAGTTTGAGTAATACAATAATAGGTTAATAAAAAAGCCCCCTCAAAAGTTAAAAAAAACTACTGAGGGGGCTTTTTTTAGGTACAATTCAGTTATACATTTAATACTTTTTTGAAACGAACTAAAAATTCTTTCGCTTCATCCATGCTTAGACAAAGTGGAGGAAGTAATCGAATGGTATGAGTTCCGGCAACACCCGTAAAGACTTTCTCTTCGAATAGTAATTTGCTGCGAACCTCTTTGATTGATTCATTAAATTCCATACCAATCATTAAACCACGTCCACGAACTTCTTTAATACCCGGTAGTTGTTGTAATTCTTCCATAAGGTATGCTCCTACTTTAGCTGCATTATCAATAAGTTGTTCGTTTTCCATGATTTCTAAAACAGCAATGGCAGCGGAACAAGCCAAATGATTACCTCCAAAAGTAGTTCCTAACATTCCATAAATGGGTTTGAACTTAGGACTAATCAATAGACCTCCCATGGGGAAACCGTTAGCAATTCCTTTTGCGACAGTGATTAAATCCGGTTGAATACCGGCATATTGATGAGCAAAGAATTTACCACTACGTCCGTAACCTGATTGGATTTCATCTAAAATAAGGCATGCATCATACTTAGTACAAAGTGAACGAAGCTCTTGTAAGAAAGTGTCTGTTGGTAATTGAATACCACCTACTCCTTGAATACCTTCAATGATAACAGATGAAACGTCTCCTTTAGCTAGTTCTGTTTCTACAGCTTTAACATCGTTTAAAGGTAGATAAGTTACTGCTAAATCTTCATTGACCGGTGCAATAATTTTAGGATTATCAGTCACACGTACAGCAGCAGAGGTACGTCCGTGGAAGGCATGTTTAAATGCGATGACACGTTTCTTTCCGTTATGGAAAGAGGCTAATTTTAGTGCATTTTCATTTGCTTCTGCACCTGAATTGATAAGAAATAGCGTGTAGTCTTCATAACCACATGCTTTACCTAGTTTTTCTGCAAATTTTTGCTGGAGACTGTTCTGTACGGAGTTTGAATAAAATCCTAATTTGTTAATCTGATCTGTTATTGCATTAACATAAGTAGGATGACTGTGTCCAACTGAAATTACAGCATGTCCACCATATAAATCAAGGTATTCGTTTTCGTCACTGTCCCAAACGTGACAGCCTTTACCTTTTATAATTTCAATATTGAATAATGGATATACGTCAAATAGTTTCATAAATGTAAATTCAATTCTGTTTAGAAATCGTCTTTTTCAATTACATTTTTAAAAAGCTGACGGTTTTAAGTGTAATCCAACCTTCTCTTCTAAACCAAAAAGTAGGTTCATGTTATGTACTGCTTGTCCGCTAGCTCCTTTCAATAGATTGTCAATCATAGAAACAATCAACAATTTGTCTTCGTGTTTTTGTAAATAGATAAGACATTTATTCGTATTAACAACCTGTTTTAAATCAGGATTCTTATCTGTTACAAAAGTAAAAGAATGATCATCGTAATATTCTTCGTAGATACGTTTAATTTCTGGCAGTTCTATTTTACAATCTAAATAGGTTGTTGTAAAGATTCCACGCGAGAAATTTCCTCTAACAGGAATGAAGTTGATAGTGCTATGGAAACTGTTTTGTAATTGGCGTAGACTCTGACCTATTTCAGCCAAATGCTGGTGTGTGAAAGGCTTGTAGATTGAGATGTTATCATTACGCCAACTAAAGTGAGATGTAGCAGAAGGTTTTACGCCTGCACCTGTTGAACCGGTGATGGCATTGATATGCAAATCTGAATTTAACATTAGATGTTTTGCTAAAGGCAAAATCCCTAATTGGATACAAGTTGCAAAACAACCGGGGTTGGCAACATGTTGGGATTTACAGATTTGACGGCGATTTAATTCGGGAAGGCCATAGATGAAATCATGATCTGGACTTTTGATTCGATAATCTTGACTTAAGTCAATGATTTTGACATTTTCCGGAATTACATGACTCTCCATGAACTTCTTTGTGTCTCCATGAGCTGTACAGAAGAATAATAAGTCTATTTGGTCTAAAGGTAGGCGATCTGTGAATACTAGATCTGTTTCTCCATATAGTCCACCATGGACGTCTGTTATTTTATTTCCTGCATTACTGCTACTATTAATAAAAACGATCTCTGCGTCTGGATGGTTCAGAAGCAGACGAATTAATTCGCCTGCTGTATATCCTGCACCACCTATAATTCCTATTTTAATCATAGAATATTAGATTTCTTCATCTTTATGGTTAGTATAGTAAACTCGTAATGGAGTAGAAAGAACTTTAATGAAACCTTTAGCGTCTTCAGCTGTCCAACCTTTTTGCATTTCTCCGTATTCTCCAAATTTGGTTTTAACCAAATCATCTTTAGAATCTACGCCTACTGTAGAGAATGAAAGCGGACGAAGTTCCAAGATTGCTGTACCGTTTACATTGCGTTGTGACTCTTGTAACATTGCTTCGATATCACGCATAACTGGTTCTAAGTACTGACTTTCGTGTAGGAACATTCCGTACCAGTTTGCTACTTGATCTTTCCAATATTGTTGCCATTTACTTAATGTGTATTTTTCAAGGAATCGGTGGGCTGCAATTATCAACATAGGAGCAGCAGCTTCGAAACCAACACGTCCTTTGATACCGATAATCGTATCGCCAACGTGCATATCACGACCAATACCATAAGCTGCACCGATTTCTTCGATTTTTTGAATGGCAGCAACTTTATCTTCAAATACTTCACCATTTACTGCATGGATTTCTCCATTTTTAAATTCAAGACGAAGTTCTTCACTACCGGTTTTTTCAACCTGTTTCAAATAAGCACTTTCAGGTAAGCCTTGTGCAGAATCAAGGATTTCTCCTCCACAGATTGAAGTACCCCACAAACCTACGTTATAAGAGTATTTTAATTTAGTGAAGTCAGCTTCAAAACCATGTTCTTTTAAGTAGTTGATTTCATAGTCACGACTTAAAGCCATGTCACGAGTCAATGTTATAATTTCAACATTTGGAGCTAATACTAAAAATGTCATGTCGAAACGGATTTGGTCATTACCTGCCCCAGTTGAACCGTGTGCAATCGCATCTGCTCCGATTTCGTTCGCATAACGAGCGATAGCTAAAGCTTGGAAGATACGTTCAGAGCTAACAGAAATAGGATAAGTTCCATTTCGTAGTACATTACCGAAGATCATATATTTCAAGCTCTTTTCATAATATTCTTTGGTAACGTCAATTGTTACATATTTAGTTGCTCCTAATTTGTATGCATTTTCTTCGTTTTGTTTTAATTGCTCTTCACTGAATCCTCCAGTGTTAGCACATGCTGCATACACTTCATATCCTTTTTCTTTTGCAAGATACATGACTGTAAATGATGTATCAAGCCCTCCGCTAAATGCGACTACTACTTTCTTTTTCATTTGTATATTTAATTTTATGTTATTCTTATGGAATTCTCTCTTTTTTGTTTATTGTTGATTTTCTGGATCGTAAAGCATCCCGGTACAGATACAATATTTACGCTCAGTACGTAATAATACATCATGATTGATGCATCCTTCACAGCCTCTCCAAAAAGCTTCATCGTCTGTTAAATCTGCAAAAGTTACAGGAACATAACCTAATTCAGTATTCATTTTCATGACAGCAGCTCCTGATGTCAAGCTGAAGATTTTAGCATGTGGCCAACGCATACGTGCCAATTGGAATGTCATTTCTTTGATTCTTTTAGCTACACCTAATCCTCGGAAGTCAGGATGAACAATCAAACCAGAAGTTGTGACATACTGTTTGTTCCCCCATGATTCGATATAACTGAATCCTGCAAATTTGTTTCCTTCCAAAGCAATGACAGCTTTTCCCTCTTTCATCTTTTGAGTGACATATTCGTGTGTACGTTTGGCGATACCTGTACCACGTACTTTAGCTGCAGCTTCAATTGTCTCAAGGATTGTATCTACATATTCCTCATGACAAGCTTCAGCAATCATCACATCAATCGTTCTTTCTTGTTTCATATTCTAATGTCTGTTCGTTCTAAATAAAATGTGATAACGCTTTGATTATTTTATCTCGGCTGATACCTTCACGAGGTATAATCAAAATAGTATCATCTCCAGCAATAGTTCCGATGATTTCATGTGGTGCATGGGTATCTAT
>JAFYOM010000342.1 GCA_017560165.1 Parabacteroides sp. | reverse complement strand
ATTCTCCATAGTCAGTGATGCGGGGCAATTCCCTGTCACAGGTGTATGACCAACGACTTGATTCCAACCTTCGACTGCATGACATGATAATGCCATTGGTCTAATCCAGGTACAAGGTTGAGCTTCGCTCTCTCCACAATAATCCCAACTAGGCCCATTAAACCCAAATTTTTCACTAGGTTGTTGATTATTGATATCCTGTATATCAAATTGAGCCCACTTTAACCATTCTTTTGATACACCAGCATGAGAAAATATATATTTCTCATCTTTGACCGATGTAGTGTAGACCCATTGAGTTTTATACAAGAATTCTTCTTTAAATGATGAGTCTGACATGTAATTTCTCACAGTATGAAATAGTCCACTACATGACGCCCAATAATAACCTAAATGTTGAGTATCGTGATTTCCTCGTAATAATATACAGTTGTCTTTGTTAACTTCTTTATAATCAAGGATTTCAACTAAATTAGTAAATTGATCATCTCCACTAATATTGTCGTGTGTACTCACATAATCACCTAAAAAGATAACCATATCTGGTTGTTCTTTCTCGATAATATCTTTCCAAATAGTCCTACCATGAATATCACCGAGTATGATAGTTTTTTTATTCATAATTTATGTCGTTTAAAATAATCTATTATTTCCTTTTCGGACATTTTCGTAAATTGCTCATAATTTCTGGGAAACATCAAATTTGACAATAATGTAAAATTAGCTATTCCATTTTCAAATTCATCGAATTTATCTTTACAGCATTTGTATCCTACCCCGCTTTCGGAGATAAACCACTGCTCTTTGTCAGAATCATCTCTTAATGCAGCTAATGCTTTAAACATATTTTCATTTTCGTCACAATCGATCCCTGAATGAGGAACTTCTGAAGTTACCCAATATATTCCTCCCTGGCATACTATAGTATTTAATTCGCATCTTGGAGGAAGGTATCCTTCACGTGTTTTGTACCCTAGATCTTCTAAATATTGAAGAAGGTAAGGTTCATTTTTTCTGATATAAAAGTAAGATATAAACATGAATAAATATAAATAACTGGCTTATTTTTTTAACAAGGTAAATAAATAAATTCACCGATCATATGTTTGCGAATATATGAAATTTCCGAATCGGGAATATTAATTTCGCGTATATATAATCGATCTTGTGGATAGGTCAAGCATTGTAATGAGCGAAGTTTTGCACATGCTTCAAGGTATACTATTGAAATATCAATAGGAAACCCTACTAAACTTTCTAACTTATCACAATGTCTACATCGAAGACAATTAACGTATTTCGGGCCATGTTTAAAATTTTTAATACCGGTATACGATATATCTAATGCTCCGGTAATTCGATTTGAACAACCTTCCAAAGAGGTTAGAGATGTACAATGATCACAAAATAGATTAGTAACATTATACGGTAACCCTTTTAATGAGGATAGATTTGAACACCCATCCAATACGTATGTTGGGGCAGTACCAATCTCATCTAGTGAAGTTATATTATGACAATGATTTACATTAAGAGTCTTTTTGACTTGTTTGGGACAACCCTTCAATGATATCAATTCGGTACAAAATGAACAACTAAACACCATACATGATTCTGGACTCCCCTCGAGTGATTTTAAATATTTACACCTCGCACACGAAAATGACTTCGATACTGTACCGAATTGAATATCAATACTAGTAACTTTATCACTTAAAATAACATCGCCATCAACATCTACAATACCATCATCATTAATACTATATGTCCCATTAATAATACAATTATCTTGTAACCACTTCTCTATAAAGATAGTATCATCATCTATCATATGGTCTATATCTAATACACTCATAATCTTTTACCATTCATATATTTGATCACCGTATTACTTAAGTTATCAAAATACCAGTTCTCTTCGCTGTATCCTAAATACGCAAATTGAGGATACTTATCCGGTGAGTGTGAAAATAATCTTCGTCTATGATGTTTACAAAACTCCTCTGTTAAGAATGGTGGATGATCTATATGAATACCTTCATACTCTTTTCCATCTCTATAACATTCGAGAACATCTTTATAGTATTGTAACCATGATTGGTATGGTCTATACATCTCTACTAAAACCCCTTTCCATTTCTTCCTACCATCCAAACTATCCAATACTAAATACGCTTCTCTAATCTGAGAATGTAATCTCCTTCTATCTAAACATTTCGCTGTTTCTATAGGAGAACTATATGGTACATAAATCTGCATAATATACTTTTTGATATAAATATCAAATAATCGAAAAATATTTATCAAATCATTGTAAGAATTTTGAGAATCGATTTGCATTAGAATCGAATGGTTGTTCAATATCAAATAAATTACTATTATAAGCTCCCGTGTCTAATTGCGAGTCGTCAAAAGGATTATAATATAATTCATCTTGCTTTGATGGTCCAGCTGTGTCAAATGCATCCTTCAAAAATTTATATTGTAATGTACTTTTTACACATTCCAATTGAACCATACACATAACCATATCATCATGCCCATAAGATGCCTTATAATGATTTGTACCATCATCGCAGAATTTTTCTAATTCAAACATGAATATATTTGAATTATTAGTTATCAGACCCTTCTCATAACTTTCCTTAAACATAATACAGAAAGCAGTTTTGTTGCCTGGGGTCATTTTAATTCCGGTTGTATATGATGTTTGTTTCTCGTTAGTATAGTATTTAACCAATACGCTCGGATCAAATTTTTGAGATACTATTGGATTATTTTCAATATAGTCATAAAGTTGTCTCTTAAAGATTTCCCCATATGTATTTAATTCAAAGCTGATCAATAAATTATTGAAATCACAATAATAACAACAGATCATAGCTAAGGCCAACGTACAATCCTCTCTTCTCAGATCATTCGCTCTAAACATTCCGATACATTCCATACGACCCGAACCAGGATCAACCAATCGATTGAAACAATATGTTATATAATCTCCACCAACACCTTCAGCCAAGTCGATGGTAATTATTATACTATCATTTTTAAGCTGTTGCATCGGGTCATAAGTAGGATGCCATCTAAATCTATCTGCGTATGGAACTCCTAATAAATCCTTATATTCGAAATTCAAAGTTTTTTCTCTATTCTTTGATATTATTTTCTGTGTAATAAGAGTATTAGCAGATACATCGAAGTTCGTACCAAACTGTTTATTAAATGCTTCTTCGGATCCATAGTTAGCGACTTGTCTCTTATGCCAATTCTCATCTCGTGGTTCCCATTGTTTGGTTTCTGGGTTCCAGTTAGGTACTTCCCACCAGTCAGTTTTAAAAGGTGCATATTCATTTTCTCCTGATGCAGCAGCCATATATAACCTATAAAATAAATTATAGCCATTCTGAGTCGAAGTAATCATGAATCGAGCGTTGGCCGCCGTAATAGTTGGGAATAGGTTATTGTAAAATTTATCTAAGATATTTGGTTGAATATGTGCGAACTCATCGGAAAGGATACAATGAAATGTATATGAGATACCTGAGTTGATAGTAGTAGCTTCAGCCATCAACCTACAACCATTATCTAATACGATTTCACATTCATTCCATTTATAAATACCTGGTTTTAAGAAGTATGGTAATTCGTAATAGATCTTTTTAACTTTATCCAGGATTTCTTTGGCAACTTTTAACTTTGATCCGATTACAAGTGCATTCTTATCTGTATTAAATAATATATAATGAAGCATGAATACGGCTGAAGTTGTTGTATTATGCGATAATATATCATTTGTGTAATATGAATGTCTTTCATTATCAACAGTTAAATCACACATATTAATTTTTATGGTGGTTTTTGATACGCGGAGAACTTTAGATAAACCTTGATTAGTTATTACTAGGTCGTTTGTAGTTAAGTCTTTTACCCATTTTTCTTTATAACCATCAATAAATACTATATGCTCATCCGCACAATCTAAAGTTATACCATTTTCTAATTCCAATCTATATACCTCGAATGGTTTCGTTTGATGTAGATGTGTAGCTGTCGTCCATCCATTTTCGTTTGCGACTTTAACTCCTTCAAGTTGAAATGTTTTTAACAATTTCTCATTAGATTCAGTATTTAATCTTTCGAGAATGTGATATATGTATTTGGTTGGACCGTTGTACTTATATAGGAATTTATAAAGCAAGTATTGTATCTTCCACTTCAATGAATTATCATAGATGTTATATAACTCAAAGAGAGGTAGATGATAACAATCTTTTTCTTTAATATAGTAATTTTTATCGAAGTATTTTTTAAATCGACTTGGATGATTTTTGATTAATTCAAAATCTATCTGAATATCAACGTGTTGTAAAAATGAAATACACTTACCACATTGGCGACAGGCAAGATAGATAGATAATCTATTATCCATTAAATGTTTCAAGTAGTTAACCTGATATTCACGTAACTGAACATGCTGAATACCTTGAGGAGTCATCAATTGACAATGTTTCTCAGCGAAATATGTGATATCATTCCTACACCTATCCCACTCCTCAATTTCCTCTTCTGTTCTACTATATACTAGGTCTCCTTTTAGTAATTTCGTATTTCCTTCATAGAATGGATTAGCTATAAGTTTCTTACCTTCAGTCAAACCTTTGATAGCGGCTTCAAATGTCGCAGTGGTCCATATCATTCGCTTCGCGACTACGCCATCTTTATCTTCTTTGACTGGGTTGAACGTTTCTTTAAT
>JAFYOM010000341.1 GCA_017560165.1 Parabacteroides sp. | reverse complement strand
GTGGGAATATCATCAATCCCTTTCGTTACGGCATCGATATACATCATACTTCCTCCTGTCATGACTACGACCGGATGTGTCTGATGTAACTCTTGTAAAAGAGTTATGACCTCTTCTTCAAATTGACTGGCACTGTAATAGTCGGTAAGTGATAGGGTCCCGACCATATAATGTTTGACTCGGGCTAATTGTTCAAGGGTAGGTGCTGCTGTTCCAATAGGCAAATCTCTATAGAGCTGACGGGAATCGGAAGAGATAATCGGCGAACCGTATCGCTCTGCTATACGCAGGCTTAGTTCGGTCTTGCCGACTCCGGTCGGTCCTAATAGAATAATGAGTGTGTTCATGTTTTAATAACGATCATCATCGTATGGGTTTTCCATCATACTATCTCCAAAACCATCAAAGCCCTCTTTGTCGATTTCGTCAAGATCATATTCTGAATCACCATAGAAATCTTCTCCAATTTCAGTCGTTAATGTCTTCGCGTCAATTTCATCAAATGAGATTAATTGCACCGGAGCTTCTCCTCTTGATTTGGTACAGATCGCTTTTTCTAAGTTTTTACCAGTAATGATTTCACGAAGTTCCATAAAGAAAGAACGTTCAGTCATGTAGTCGAAAACGAAAAGTAACTTTTGGTGTTCATCTTCTAATAACTCTTCTAGGCGAGTATCTTCCATGATGTAACTATCCACTTCAGAAGTAGTGTCCATCTCAATCAGTGTGATTTCTGTTGTTTTACTCCAATCATCTTCACAGATGAAGAAAGAACATATCTGGTCTTTCGTGTAGCCGACAGAGTCCACGATTGCCTCGTATAATTCTAAAAATGTAGCTTCTGAGTCTATTTGTATTTCCCGTTTGAAGTCTTCAACTTCATCAGAAAGAATAAGAAATCTAAATACCATAATTGTTATAAGTTTATTACAGGTTCAAAGGTAACAAAATATACGAATATGTCAATAGTTAAGAGGGCATTTTACTTATATCCGGGAGGGTAAAAAGAAAGCCTCATCTGTTTTATCAGATGAGGCTTTTTATAGAGATATGGGTAAATCAATCTATTGATCCTCTAACGATACCTCTTTGAGAGGATTTAATGAATGTAAGTATCAAATCTCTCTCCACACTAGGTTCGTATTCTGTTTCGATTGCTTTCAAAGCTTCTGTGTTATTCAATCCACGTGTATAGAGTGTACGATAGATATCTTGAATCAAGTATACTTGGTTGTTGGTGAATCCACGACGACGTAGACCTACAATGTTAATACCGCAATATACAATTGGCTCACGTCCGATTAATGTGTAAGGAGGGATGTCTTTTCCTATACGAGAACCTCCTTGAATCATCACATGTTGTGAAATACGTGAGAATTGATGAACTAAGCTACCACCGCTGATAATCGCAAAATCATCAATTTCAACTTCTCCTGCAATCTGAGTGGCATTTCCAATGATGATATTGTCTTTTAAAACACAATCATGTGCCACATGGGCATAGGCCATGATTAAGCAATTATTGCCAACGATAGTCTTTCCTTTTGAAGCTGTCCCGCGGTTGATTGTTACACATTCACGAATAGTCGTGTTGTTTCCAATCTCTGCTGTTGTAATCTCTCCTCTAAATTTTAAATCTTGAGGTACACCGGCGATAACGGCTCCTGGAAAAATATTACAACTGTGTCCGATTCGTGCCCCATCTAAAATAGTAGCGTGAGAATAAATACGACAATTATCTCCAATTACTACATCTTTTTCAATTACTGCAAAAGGATCGATGGTTACGTTTTTACCAATCTTTGCTTCCGGATGTACAACGGCTAAAGGGGATATATTCATATTCTTATATGTTATTTATTTTTAATAATTTGAGCCATGAATTCGGCTTCAGATACTAATTTTTCTCCAACGAAAGCATAGCCTTTCATGGTTGATATTCCGCGACGAATAGGTGCTAATAATTCCAAACGCATAATTAACGTATCTCCTGGTACTACTTTATGACGGAATTTTACGTTGTTGATAGTCATAAAGTAGGTAGAATAACGTTCCGGTTCATCTACTGTGTTTAAAACTAATAAACCTCCGGTTTGGGCCATTGCTTCAATCTGTAAAACACCCGGCATTACAGGCTCTTCAGGGAAATGTCCTTGGAAGAAGGGCTCATCGTTGGTTATATTTTTAACACCAATGATATAATCACCTCCAATTTCAATGATTTTATCAACTAATTGGAATGGATAACGATGAGGTAGAAGTTTACGAATCTGATTGACATCAAAAATAGGAGTGTTTGAAGGATTATAAACAGGTGCTTGGACGCTGTTTTGTTTAATCTCTTTTCTAACCAATCGAGCCAATTGGTTGTTAATCTTATGGCCTGGTCGTGTTGCGATTATACGGCCTCGAATAGGTCTTCCTATAAGTGCGATGTCTCCAATGATGTCAATTAGTTTATGACGAGCCGGTTCGTTGTCTGCTACTAATGGCTTATTGTTGATGTAACCTAATTTTGTAACATCTTTGTGTGGGATGTTTAATTTATCTGCCAAACTATCAAGTGCTTCTTGACCTATTTCCTGATCATATATTACGATAGCGTTGTCAAGGTCACCTCCTTTTATAAGGTTGTTTTGTAATAACATTTCTATCTCACGTACAAATACAAAAGTACGTGATGCTGCTATCGTTTGAAAATTACTTAGATTTTCTAAAGTTGCAAATTGATTGTTTAGAACAGGAGAATTGAATGATATTAACGCATTAACGCTAAACTTATCATCCGGTAAAATAATAAGAGAAGAACCTGTCTCTTCGTCTTTTACTTCGATTTTATGTTTAACGATATAGAATTCTTTTGGTGCGTTTTGCTCTATAATACCTGCTTTCTGAATTTCTTCACAATAGAAAATAGAACTTCCATCTAAAATCGGAAATTCAGGAGCATTAACTTCGATTAGGCAATTGTCAATCTCGTAAGCATAGAGAGCTGCCATTGCATGTTCTATGGTGCTGATTTGAACACCATTTTTCGAAACAACAGTTCCTCTTTGAGTTCCAGCTACATTTTCAGCAATAGCATCAATTGTGGGTTGCCCTTCTAAATCAACGCGTTTAATTTTGTATCCATGATTTTCAGGAGCAGGATTAAATGTGATTTGGATATTTAATCCGGTATGTAACCCTTTTCCTTCTAAAGAGAAACTTTTGGCAAGCGTCTTTTGTTTCTGCATACTGATTTTTATTTATTGAGTTCTTTTCTAAGTTGTTCCAGTTCACGTTGCATTTGATTCATTTGACGATACATGTCCGGCAAACGATTGAAAATTGCACTTGAACGCATGAAGCTTTTAGCATTAATTGCTGGAGCTCCTAACAGAGTCGTTTGTTCTTTTACATCACTGATCACTCCGCATTGTGCTCCAAGGATAACATTGTCTGCTATATGAATGTGACCGGATAAGCCTACCTGTCCTCCAAACATACAATGGCGACCTACTTTCGTAGAACCAGCAATACCTACTTGTGCAGCCATTACTGTGTTTTCACCAACTTCTACATTGTGAGCGATTTGGATTAGGTTGTCAAGTTTAACTCCTTTACGAATAATGGTTGAATCCATTACTGCACGGTCAATGGTTGTATTAGCTCCAACTTCTACGTTGTCTTCTAATATAACATTACCCAATTGAGGAATTTTGTTGTAACTTTCACCTTCCGGAGCAAAACCAAATCCGTCAGAACCGATGACACTACCCGCATGTAAAATACAATTGTTTCCTATTTTACATCCTTCATAGATTGTTACATGTGGATAGATGATACAATTATCTCCAATCGTAACATTGTCTCCGATATAAACTTGGGGGTAAATTTTACAATTATGACCAATCTTTACATGATCACCAATATATGCAAAGTTACCAATGTAACAATTTTCTTTAACTATAGCTGATGTTGATATATATGCTGTAGAATCGATTCCTGCTTTTTTCTCTTTGGCTTGTTCCACCATGTTTAATAAGATGGCAAGTGAAGCATAAGCATTGGCTACTTTGATTAAGGTTGCTTTGATTGGTTCTGTAGGGGTAAAGTCATTATTTACTAAAACAATACTAGCTTCAGTTTGGTAAATAAAATGCTCATATTTTGGATTAGCCAGGAACGTTAATGTCCCTGGCTTACCTTCTTCTATTTTTGAAAAGTTGTTGACTTTTACATCCGGATTACCTTCGATTGTTCCATTTAAAACAGTCGCAATTTGTAGGGCCGAAAACTCCATTATTTATCTTTATCTTTAATAATATTGCAATAATTCTTTGTTATTAAACAAATAGTTTGCAAAAATGGTGAAAATAATTGGATTAGCCTACTGATTTAATTAAATAAGACCTTTTTGACCTAAATATTCTGCCATTTCAGATTGAACAGTGTGTGCTGCTTCTCGTGCTGTAGTTGCAAAAGATTCTGTTTTGTCAGCATAAATAATTGCACGAGATGAATTGACTAACAATCCGCATTGATCATTCATACCATATTTTACTACTTCCGCTAAGCTGCCACCCTGTGCTCCAACGCCTGGTACAAGTAAGAAATGATTTGGAACATGTTTACGAATATCAAGAAACATTTTTCCTTGTGTTGCTCCTACGACGTACATCATTTGTTCGTCAGTTGCCCAGTTTTGAGATTTCTTTAGAACCTTTTCGAATAGACGTTCACCTTCAGAGTCTTCTGTCATTTGGAAGTCTTGAGAACCTTTGTTAGATGTTAGAGCTAATAAAATAACCCATGCTTCCGGATAGATAAGAAATGGTTTTACGCTGTCTTCACCCATATAAGGAGCAACTGTTACTGCATCCACTTTGATATGATCAAAGAATGAACGAGCATACATTTCAGATGTGTTTCCAATATCTCCACGTTTTGCATCAGCGATAATGAATTGATCTGGGTAGTTCTCGCGTAAATAAGCTACAGTCTTTTCAAAAGCGAGGATACCTTTCACTCCTAGGCTTTCGTAAAATGCTAAATTAGGTTTATAAGCAACGCAATAGTCTGCTGTTGCATCTATAATAGCTTTGTTAAATGCGAAAATCGGATCTTCCTCTGATAATAAATGTTGAGGAATCTTTTTTATATCGGTATCAAGTCCAACACAAAGGAAGGATTGTTTTTTCTTGATATTTTCAAATAATTGCTGTTTGTTCATAATCGTTCTATGTTAATAGTATAAAGAATTATAGTTCTGACTCTTTCATTCGTTCTGCATTTTCTGCAATGATAAGTTGATCTAAACATCCTTGTATCTCACCATCCATAAATGCTGAAAGATTGTAAATCGTGTAATTAATACGATGATCGGTAATTCGTCCTTGAGGATAGTTATAAGTACGAATTTTAGCCGAACGGTCTCCGGTCGAAACCATAGTCTTTCGTTTATTGGCTATATCATCAATGTATTTTTGGTGTTCTTTGTCATAAATAAAAGAACGTAGACGAGTTAAAGCTCGCTCTTTATTTTTAGGCTGATCTCGTGTTTCAGTACATTCAATTAAAATCTCTTCACTTTCACCGGTATTCGGATTTTTCCAAACATAACGTAAACGAACACCTGATTCGACTTTGTTTACATTCTGTCCTCCAGCACCTCCTGAACGGAAAGTATCCCACTTAATTTCACCTTCATTGATTTCTACATCAAATTCATCAGCTTCCGGTAGTACGGCAACTGTTGCTGCAGATGTATGTACACGTCCTTGAGTTTCTGTTGCCGGTACTCGTTGAACACGATGTACGCCTGATTCATATTTGAGAGTTCCATAAACTTTTTCACCACTAACGGTGAAAATAATTTCTTTAAAACCTCCTGCTGCACCTTCGCTACAACTAGATAAGGCAACTTTCCAACCTTTGGCTTCGCAGTATTTAATATACATACGATATAAATCACCCGCAAATAATGCAGCTTCATCTCCACCTGTTCCGCCACGTATTTCAACAATTGCGTTTTTATCATCTTGTGGATCTGACGGTACTAAAAGAAGTTTAATCTCTTCTTCTAATTCTGGAATACGTGCTTCACAAATAGCTGCTTCTTCACGTGCAATCTCTTTCATTTCAGGGTCGTTTTCATTCATCATCTGTTTGGCCTCTTCTAAACCATTTATACATTTGATGTATTCTTCACGAGCCTTCATGATGTCACCAAGTTCTTTGTATTCCTTGGTGAGTTTGACATAACGTTTTTGATCAGAAATAACGTTTGGATCCGTTATAAGAGTTGATACTTCTTCAAAACGTGCTACTAATCCTTCTAATTTTTCTAGTATGGTGTGATCTGCCATATATAAATTTATCGCTTGATTTTAGTATGTGAATTCTCCAAATTCACTACGAATAATCAACTCTTTTTTATTACTTTCTTCTACACGACCTACAATTTGTGCATCAATGTTGAATGATTTGCTGATCGCAATCACCTCTTCTGCATATTCAGGAGATAGATAGACTTCAAGACGATGTCCCATGTTAAATACTTTGTACATTTCATCCCATGCAGTATTGCTCTGTTCTTTTATTGTCTTAAATAAAGGAGGAACAGGGAATAAATTGTCTTTAATAACACGGCAGTTATCTCCAATAAAATGCATGATCTTTGTTTGTGCACCACCTGAACAATGGAC
>JAFYOM010000340.1 GCA_017560165.1 Parabacteroides sp. | reverse complement strand
TCATTTTTCTAGCAGACAACTGAATTTTCTGATGAGTATCCAGTTCCTCGTTACTATAAAAAATATCATACTGTAATTGTTTTCGGATCGTCGTAAAGATCTCTTCCAAAGTCATCGCATCACGTGAAAATGTTACGGTTTCCCGTTGTCCAAAAGCCGTTGCACTCACCTGACATAATCCCGCAAAAAGGAAAAAAGCAATCAATTTCATAAGAAATAACCATTTTTTTACTTTACCCCAAGGGTAAAAAAATTCTCTGCAATCATTTTTTTTCATATATTTGATCATTGAAGTTTGTAATTGTCTTTAACTGCCATGCCAATGAATAGTTAAAGACGTTGACAATCATTGGGGATAGGAGCCGCAACCTCTTATCCCTTTTTTATTTTACTCACGGTTATATTCTTTCCAGAAATTTCAAAATGAATATCTGTCGTTTTTTCCAAAAATTGTAACACTTCATTTAAAGGACGATGTTTATTAATCGTTCCGGAAAAATGCATCCGTTTAATCTCCTCGTCTTGATAATTCATCGTGAAATCGTACCAACGCTCCAACTTTTTGACAATATCCTCAAAAGCATAAGCGTTAAAATAAAACTTTCCATCTACCCACGAAGTATACAATTCTGTATCAACCTCCTTTAATACCCCTTCTCCCGTATGTCGATCTACCGAATACTGCTCTGTCGGCTTCATAACAACCATTCTGTCATCAGCCTCTACTTGCACTCGTCCACTAACTAAAGTTGTCTGCCAAGCAACATCTTCCTTGTAGGCTGAAATGTTAAAACTCGTCCCTAGCACGGTAACCTCCCCTCCTTTCACGTACACATGAAATGGAGCCGAAACATCCTTCGCCACTTCAAAATAAGCTTCTCCACTAAGATAAACTTCCCTCCTGTCTTTCATAAAACAAACAGGAAAACGTATTGATGTCTCCGAATTCAACCATATCCTAGAACCATCAGGCAATTGCAACGAATACTCTCCCCCTTTGGGAATACACAAAATATTATAAGACATCTGACTCGAATCCCCCGCAACAAAAGACCCGTCATATCTTAATTCTCCGTTTTTATCATCATTCACGAACTTCATCCCAGAAATTTCCATTTCATGCACATTCGTGTCCAAATCCAAAACCACGCTCTTCCCATCAGCTAATATCAATTCTGCTTTCCGAGTCCCCGACGAAATAGAATCAACCTCAGCAGTTATAGAATGATCATTTTTATTCCCTTGATTCATCCACAACACGGCACAACATATTACCACAGCCAACACCGCCGCATATTTGAACACCCAAGTTACCAACTTCCGAGTATTTCGTTGCTTAGTTCTGGATACAACATTCGACCAGGCCTGTCTCATATCATACGTTTGTTTTTTTCCCGGTTTACAAGCTCTCCTAACCAGAAACAACGTTTTCATTAACTCTTTCACCTGCTTGTCGGAATAATCAGGTTCTTCTGCTTCCTGTCGTCTTTCCTTATCCCATAATAAAGAAATCTTCTCCCATATATCCTCTGAAAATCGAAACTTCATCTCCGTATTACTTTAAATTTTCTCTAAAGGCAACCGGAAATCAAAAAAGGGTGAGTCAAAAACAGTTTTTTTACAAAATTTATTCTATCGCATTTCGATGACTCTCCTGAGAATAGACTTTATAAGCCACAAAAAGTAAAAAAGAAGAAGATGTAGTAATCCCTACGTATTCACGAATGGTACGATAAGCCTTCAATACATGTGATTTGACTGTATTAATAGATATATGAAGCTCCTCTGCAATCTCCCTATACTTCTTTCCATCCAAACTACTCATCATAAACACCGTA
>JAFYOM010000339.1 GCA_017560165.1 Parabacteroides sp. | reverse complement strand
TTCCAAATTCAGCTCCCCAGCCAGATCTTCAAGATGTTTGATTGTTAATGGATTTAAATTAGTGTCATCTACTATAACACTATAACCGGATTCAACCGCATTTCGAATCATTGAATCTTCCATATCGATAACGGTTTTTTCCAATTTAGGTGACCATTCATCCGAAAAACCTTTACGAATGATATCTCGACTCACTATGACCCATCCTGGATTATCTTTCGAATATTGCTGAGCCCATGTACTTTTCCCTGATGCAGGAACTCCCTGAAGTGCTAAGATTTGTTGTTTATTCATTCTATTTAAATTTATCCGAATGAATATATGAAGTATACTTGAGAAATTTACATGTAAGGTACATTATTAATGTAATGTAAGTGAGTTTTAAATGGATAAAAACTATATACCGAGTAATGCAAATATAACTACTATTGTAGATGCACTAAATGAGTATACAACATTGGTCAATGACATTGTTGGTATCATATACAATGCTAAGAATCTTATAAATCTTAGCAAGGCAACTATTGAAACTGCACAGACTAATACAACGTTGATTGAAGAACGATTGTTGGGTGAGAATGGTGTAGTTTCCAATGTAGTTAGTATAGTCGAGGGATTAAATCGCGTTATAAATGATAATAAATTAGTTACATTTATAGGTCCGGTTCAGCGACAAATTATCAGTGGAATATTTGATAATTTGATGTTAGTAATGGATAAGGTCAGAGAGGTCGCTGATGATCCTCAGTGGTATGAATTCTGGAGATATTCACCAAATACTGAAGAGGTTGAAAAAACCAGGATGCAATTTGAAAATATTAAAATTATCCTTGAAATCATTGATAAACTCAAACTAAGTCTATCAACTGAATTGAAAGTTCTATTCCTCGGACATATACTGGAAGAAATGGTTGATATAGTCAATGATATGTGGTGGGTCAGTTGGAAATCCAAATTGACGAATAAATCTGAGATTCGAAAGGTTTTCGATCTGGTAAAAGATATAATGGGTGTCATAGCGGAAATTGGTCAGAATGTTAAGCTTCTAACTGTATATGGTGCTCTTCTCAAAATTCGTGTATTAAAATCCATAGTCTCCTGTGTGATGGATTTTTTTACTATTAAGCAAATATTATTACTGACAAGTGGTATAATGGGTAGATTGTGGGGAGTCATGCTTAATATCTTTAGAAAAATCGGAGAAGTTATGACTGAAATCGACAAAATGTCCCTTATACAATATGTGGTATTGAGACTTAAGATTTCTATATATGCATCCTCGCTCAAAATTTTAGCAAAAATGATGACTCATATAATCAGAATAGGGTTATATGGTTTAAAAAGTATATTGTTAATACCAGGATTTATAGCGTTACGAGTTATATTTGAAAATCTCAAGCAAATATTCTGGTATATATACACTATTAAAGTAATATTTCTTTTTACTAAATTAACAATGTTACCTGCGGCCATTGGAAGATTAGAAGAAACCATTAAATCTCTTAGAAAAGTCCATGTCAAAATAGGGGATATCGTGAAAGCTTATATGCTCAAAACTTTATTTAATCTGATTAAAATGATAGTTGTATCAGCTACTGTTGCAGCTTTGGCAAGCGTGGTGTTTGTCATTGTCGCCCCGGCATTGATGATAGGAATGATTATGATAGCATCTGTGATCAGAATCGTATCGATTATTGTTAGGAGAATTTTATCGGCTAAGACTTTAATCGGGGTTGCTTTTATGACATTGATTATTACGATGTTTAGTGGAGTTGCGATTGCATTAATAGTTTTATCTGTCCTTGCAAATTATGCGTTGCGTGGGTTGATGGGAGTATTCATATTCTTAACAAGCCTTATTCCTATTATGTTAGCTATGATAGCGATTGGATTTTTATTGGGTGTAATGGTGTTGTCATCTACATTCGCATTGTTAGGTATATCATCCGTAGTAATGATGGTTGGTGGTTTGATCGTTATAGCATTAAGTTTAAAAGCGTTTGAATTTATAAAGTTAGATAAAGAAAAAATACAGGCTACTATCGATGATATAACATCTATCCTAAAAGGAATCATTCAAAGATTATTTGGTGATACAGAAGATATGGAAGATTCGTATGAAGGATCTACCGGTTTTTTGGGGATCATAGCTGCATTATTTGGGTCTAGTGCGATGCTTATTCAGTCTCTAGCATCAAGTATATTCTTTGTCACTTCTATGATATCTGTTGTTGCCATGTTAGCCTTAAGTGGGGCATTGATTCTGTTAGGAAAAGTCAATTTAAATACTAAACGGATTCAATCTGCAATTAGACAGATTTTTGGACTTACTAAGAGATTGAATGAAGTTATTTTTGACGATACATATGATATAGAAACCGGTAAAACTAAAAAAGCACCATCATGGATTTCTAAGGTATTCACTGGTGTTGGTGAAATTATAAAATCTATCTTAGTATCCGCATATGTAGTTACATCCATATTATCGATAGTATCTATGTTAGTGTTAGCTGGGATGTTGTGGTTATTTGGGAAGATGAAAATCGATAAAGCAAAGATAGAATCGAATATAAATACTTTGTTTGGGATCATAGGAAGTATATCAAGTGTATTATTTGCAGATCATCAAGAACCCAATAAATCACCTAAAGATAATAGAGGAGGATTTATCACGAGAATCTTTAATTCTTTGGCAAGTTTTGTAACTATTTTATTAACAATACCTTACGTTGCTTCATCTTTATTATATATAGGAGTTATATATACGTTAGGTCAAATGCTTAATGGTATAGGTAAAATCCAGATTGATAATGCTAAGATTTCCGAAAACGTAGGAATGATTTTTGGGTCAATTGACTCTATTAAGAAAACATTAAATTCGAATAGAAGTCTCAAAGAATCTAATAGTGAAGAATCGAAGAAATCATTTTTAGCATCATTAGGTAATAAGATTTTATCCTCTATAGTACAAATATGGGATGTAGTATGTAATATGGGGTATTTTCTGGATGCAATTGTTGTGATAGGTATGATATACTTTTTATCAGAACAATTAAAAAGTATCAGTAAACTCAAAACATTTAATAATATAGGGGATAAAGCTTCATTAGTGTTAGGTGCGGTAGATGAAATTATGTTAAGTCTCAGTTCGAAGGAATATAAAGGGTTATCTGGAGATCTCGAAGATATATGTGATGACTCTAAATATATCAAAAATATCATTGGATATTATAAACGAGTTCATAGTGATATGGTATATATTTCACAGAAGCAGTTTGATGTTGATGGGGCGTTAGCAACATCTAATTGTATTAAGAATATAATTAGAAGTTTATTTTGTGATGATAAATTTGAAATAAATCGTTCAATGGTTAATAAATCAGAAAAATTTGGTGACATAATGAAAAATACATTATTGTACATTAAATTCATGGATAACCATTTGAGAGGTGTAGATCATCATGGAGTTATAACTGATTTAACGAATTTTATCGATAAAATTGGCTCAGTCAAATTAGAAAATCTCCAAACAGCCCGTAACCTATTTAAAGAAATGAAAGAATTTTCTCAATCCATATCCGGAGACTTCGAGGGATTGGCTGAAGCTTTAAATG
>JAFYOM010000338.1 GCA_017560165.1 Parabacteroides sp. | reverse complement strand
GATAACCTAGGCAAGCCAAATCACCACATACTTCATCCGATTCATTTGTCAAAACAAAAGAGCCATATTGGAAACGAGTAGGCATAGGTTTAGGTTCTAAGATCTTGAAATAGTTTCTCCATGTATCAGTCGGCTGATCTTTTGCCAATTTTCCTTTCACTCCAAAATCACCAACTAAATAGATAGTTTCAATCTCTGTTCCATAACGAGCATACGCATTCAAACTTGTAGGGATAGCACTGATATTATTTAATGTCAATAGTACCTCATTCTGTCCCTTCTTCAACAATGAGCTGATGTTTGTTGCTTGGAATGTATGATCAATATAGGTTGTATCTCCGGAGAAAGTCACCGCTGTTCCATTCAAAGTTATACCGGTATACATATGCGGTTGTTCAATAACCAAAGAACAATCAGAAGGAATATCTTTAATCTGGAATGAATAACGCAAAGACAACGGTCCATTAAATGGTTTTGTTTTAAATCGATCATAAATACCTAAAACCGGTTCAGCCTTTGCCCATGTCTTACCTCCATCCATACTGTAAGAAGCAAAATCCAACGGCAAAGCATTTGGATGAACACGTTTCTTGTTCCATTTATTCGTTAACTCCATAAACAAAGAACGTTCACCTGCAATCTGGTACGCACCATCATAAGTTACATTTTCTGACGGTTTACCTATCGTTACAACCCAAGTTTGGATAGGAGAAAATTCAATAGTATAACAGCCCTTATCGTCAGCATTCAGACTCAAACATTCTCCATTCACCGGATTCCACAAAGCAACAGTACCTTTTGCTTTATCCACATTTAATGAGATAGACAAAGATTCCATACGAGAGGTATTAGAAAGCTGTAAAGTATATCCACCCTCCACTTCACGTACATGTGTCCAAACCAAATCCTTCTTATCTCCTTGTATAGAGAAGACACGATTACAGCTCTTTTCTATAGCATCCTTCAACGAAGATTTAGATACTAAAGTAGAAATAGCTTTCAATTGTTCAATAGCCTTAGGATCTTCTTTTCCTTCTACCAACAGAGGATAACTATCAAATACCAATACACTACCACCTTGCTTTGCAAACTCATTCAACATATCCAATGTATTCGGACGAATTGTCAACATCGGAGGAAGAATCACCGTTTGATAAGCCATTTTTCCAATTCTGATAGTTTTACCTTCAACTACACCTGTTTCGGCAATAATCTGTTCATCAGCCAAATCTGAATTAATTTGGAAAGTCATCAATTGTTTCAAGATATTTTCCAAACTTCTATCCCATGTCGGAGAGCTCTTCGAATCAACATTCATAACTGGAGCTTCGATAAAGTCCGATTCAATTGGAGTCAAAATACAAACTTCACCTTTAGGTGCTCCAACTGTAGCAAAATAACATAGACGAGCCGAATAATCCTCAAACAATTTATTCTGAGACCAATAAGGTTGCTGATGACTCAATGTAGGAGGACAGTCACGTTTACGTTCACCTTTCATACTATATAGATAAAGGTGCGGACACATGAAGTTTATCCCCATAATAGTATGCCAAGAAGTAATCCACATACGATCTTCGAACGACATATTTTGTCCACTGATACCAAATACCTCAGTTAAACGACGCTCAATACCATACTGGTTTGCCACAGAGGTGTTCACCTTCGCATTATGAATCGTACTATAATACAAACCTAAAGCATCAATACCCGGTATCTGCATACGACGTAACTGATGCATCAAGTTACCCTCATTCTGCATCGTACCGCTCGGAGTCTGCTCTGCATTATAATGACCTGTCCAAATAAAGTTATTAGCTTTACAATAGTCACCTATTTGCTTACTGAAAGCCTGATCCATACAATAAGCAATGGTTCTATAATAATGTAAACGAACCGTACGCCAATCACCAACCTCTTCATACAAAGATGGAATAACCGGACGTAATTTGTATCCCCAAAGTTTTTCAAAAGCAGGTTCTACAAAAGGAGAATAACTGATAGAACCCAAAGAACCTTCAACAGCACGAGGGCTAACTTGAGGTTCATCCGTAAAGATACCTAACACATGAGGTTGACCGCCGAAACGTTCGATATAAGGTTTGTAACTACAATCGATAAAAGCCTTTACCATGTCCGGATTCATCAAATCCACCCAGCAAGTGCCGTTATACCAAGCATTTCCCATTCGATCGACATAAGCGACATACTTATACTGGTCATCTTCAAAAAGTAACTCGTCACCTTCTTCTATCTTCCAATCCTTTGGTACACGAATCATGGTACGACAACGGAAAGCATGGTCTTGCAAAGGAACTATACCGCCAGCAAAACCACTTGGCCATTTGTCTTCATCATAAAACCAAGCATCTATTCCCAACTCTTGACAAGCTTTTACGCCAGCCTCCATGATACTAAACCACTCTTCACTCAAATAAGGAGTCAACAATCCGATACGGCTATGTAAAAAAGCACCACCGAAACCACCCTCCTTCATTAATTTTAATTGACGAGCCAATTCTTCGGCAGACAAACTATCATTCAAGGAATAAAAAGGGACAGATCGAAAAGTATTGTCCGGTTCCTTAAATTCTGATTGTTCAAACGAAACGTACTCTTGAACATCCGTCTTGGGAGACGAGCATCCCCACAATACGAGAATCGACAAAGCGATTAATGATATAACCTTTTTCATTTTTTTATGATTTATTTGTTTTCAAATTCTACAATTGGTGAACTCAATAATCCAAACGGAATCGAATAATAATCATCCCTCCATAATTTGGCATTTCCTCTGATACGAGCATCATACCAATCTTTATCTCCTGGAACCAGATTAGGCCATACATGATTTCCACTAAATACACTTGGACCAACCTGGGAAAATTCTGCACCTACATGATGATAAGGCCCCATCAAATTTCGTAAGCTATTCGTTAAAAGAAGTGTCAACTGATTATCTCCCTCTTGTAAGTAGTCTGTTATATCTGTTTCCCAAGGAGAAGAATAGATCACTGGTAAATTCTTACCATTCAAACGAACATTTACCAATATCGTTTCCAAATCATCTAAACGTAAGAAATAGCGTAAAGATTCCTTATCCAAATCTTGCATAGAGAAGATCTGTGACAGTTCCATTTTACCGGCAAAGAAAGGATAACCCAAACGAGCCATATCTCCATCCACCTCTGTTTCCTCTTTTACCAAAGCAAATGAGCCATAAGTAAAACGAGTCGGTAGCGGTTTCGGTTTCAGACTCTTATCTCGATTTCTCCAGCTATCAGTTGGTTGTTCTTTTGCCAAAGTTCCTTGTACACCAAAATTACCGACCAAGTATATCGTTTCAAGTTCAGTCCCATAACGGATAATCGCATTTGCATCAGCAGGACGTGCACTCTTGTTATCCAAAGAAAGAATAATCTCATTTTTACCTTCATGTAACAAAGAGGCAACGGAAGTCTGACAAATAGTATGATCTATATAGGTACTATCTTTTGAGAACGAAACAGACTGTCCGTTCACTTTTATATCCTCATAGATCCAGGGTTGTTCGATTGCAACAGCACATAAGTCTGGCATATCCTTCACTTGGAAAGAATAACGAAGGAGTAATTTACCATCATAAGCCTCTTTTTCTGCAAATCGAGTATAAATACCTAAAACAGGTTCCGGAGCCTTCCATGTCTTACCACCATCTATACTCCATGCGGCGAAATCCAAAGGTAAAGCATTGGGAGTTAAACGTCTATTCTGCCATTTATTAGACAAAGAAAGAATAGGTACACGTTCTCCTCTTACCTTATATACGCCATCAAAGATTGCTTTTTCAGATGGTTCTCCAACCGTTACAATCCAAGTTTGAGTAGGAGCAAACTCCAACACATAATCCCCCTCTTTATCGGCTTCCCATTCCAAACATTCGCCATTGATGGGATTCCACAAAGCAACTCTTGCAGGCTCATTCATACAGACTGTAACCTTTACCTCTTGTAAACGTGAGGTGTTTGAAAGCTGTATCACATACCCATTTTTAACCTCTCTCAAATGAGACCACACCAACTGCTTATCCTTACCCACTATTGAAAATAAAGAAGCATAAGATCTCTTTATTTCATCTTCGATAGTTGTTTCCGATACAAGTATGGAATTATTCTTTAATTCATCAATAGCCTGTTCATCCGACTTTCCCTCTACAAATTCAGGGTACTGGTCATATACCAAGATCGTTCCACCTGTCATTGCAAATTGCTGAAGCAGTTGTAGCGTCTTCGGACGGATGGTTCGCATAGGAGGAACTATAACTACCTTATAAGCCATCTCTCCTACTTTAAATTCCCCCTCTTCTACCGAAGCTATTTCTGATATTAGTTGTTCATCCCCCATATCGGAATTAATTTGCAAACTCATCAGTTGTTTTAATAT
>JAFYOM010000040.1 GCA_017560165.1 Parabacteroides sp. | reverse complement strand
GTATCTTCTTTCTGGGCATTTGATTTTAGTGGCTTAAATCCAAAGACAGGGTCGGCAGAGTTTAATATTCCTTCTGTGGAAGAAAATCCGGCAGGACAAACGGATGCTACTACTTTTATGAAATATATGGGAACGTTGGAACCTGACTTTACCGGAGGTGTTTCTATGTCATTCCGTTATAAGAGTTTATCACTATCTTCATCGTTTAATCTACAAATAGGTGGAAAGAAGTTTTTGTATGAAGTGTTTGATGAATCAATCGTGACTTCAACTCCAAGTGCTTACGTTAATTTGCCTAAGGAATTGACCAAAAGATGGAGAAAGCCCGGCGATGAGACGTTTACAGATATTCCAGCATTATCTTCAACGGAGGCTTCGTATTACAAATTGCCGAATGGTGCTTCTGAATATGCTCCTCGTTTATATAACTACTCGGATGTACGGGTTGTGAATGCTTCTTTTTTACGTTGTAATGCTTTATCTTTAAATTATACGCTTCCAGAGAAATGGGTGAAAAAGATGTATTTGAAAAATTTATCGTTTAGTGCTTCTGTAAGTAATCCGTTTATAATTGTTAGTAAAGAATTTAAAGGGATGGACCCGGAAGTTGCAACTGGTTCACAACCAATATCTCGTACGTATTCATTTGGTATTAATGTTAGTTTATAATGATAGACGATATGAAAAGTTTTTTTTATTGTTTGATTTTTATGGCTCTTAGCATCGGAATAATGGGATGTGGTGATTTTTTGGAAGAGTCTAGTCAAGATGAAGTACGCCCAAGTACAGTTTCAGATTTAGAACAATTATTATTAGGAGAGGGATATCTGAGAACCGATTGTATATATCCTTATTTAGAGCTTTTGACAGATAATGTACAAAATGCTTATAGTGACAATGAAAGCCATGTTACCGTATTGCAGCAAGGATTGCCAGTATTTACATGGGATGTTGATATGTTTGATAAGATGGAAGAGTTGTATACGACTGGAATAGATACTTGGGAAAAATTGTATTCCAAAATAAAAGGATGCAATGTTGTACTTGATATGCTGGATGATGTTACTGGAGATGAGAATGAAAAATTGAATCAGAGAGGTCAGGCATTGGCTTTAAGGGGATATTATTATTTGTTGTTGATAAATACGTTTGCACAGCCATATAATAAAGAAGGGATTGATCTAAATACAGCATTGGGAGTTCCTTTGATTGTGAGTTCTGCAGTAAAAGATGAATTCCCAGCAAGAGAGAGTATTGCAAAAGTATATCAACAAATTGAACGTGACTTGTTAGAAGCTGTGGATTTGATGGATAAATATGGGCAGAATAACATACAATACAAAGTTACCCCTTTATTCGTTTATAATTTGCTGTCACGTATGTATCTTTATATGGAAAATTGGGGAAAGGCTGCAGAATATGCTTCTGTTGTGATTACAAGAAATCCTCAATTGCGTCGCTTGTCTGATTTTGTAACAATAGAGGTTGATGAGTGGTTTGGTGATGAAACACTTACTTATGATGTAAATGGTGGTGTGTTAAATTATAACAGTCCTGAACTTATATGGGGATATGGAGATAAAAGGATCAGTGAAATTCTTTTCCAATTACCTGATATTTTTACATATCCTGGTTCTTCACCAATATTTTCAGTGTCTGATAAATTTTTGGCACAACATGATGTAAATGATTTGAGACCAGCTTGCTATTACCAACGGTATTTTAAGTCAATTTTTCCGATGGTATTTGGTTCGATGTATGGGTCTAAGTCAAATTTAAATGATTTGTCGAATCCTCATAGAGGAATGAGGGTTGCTGAGGCTTACCTGAACAGGGCAGAGGCAAATATTCGATTATTTTTGGAAAATGGAAATGAAAATTTGCGTATAAGTGCATTGACTGATTTGAATTACTTACGAGAACATCGTTTCCGTCAGCCTTATGAAGATGTTAATATAACAGATGGTCAAACATTATTGGAATTTTGTTTGGATGAACGTCGTAAGGAGTTGGCTTTTGATGATCATCGTTGGTTTGATTTGCGGCGTTGTGGAATGCCAGAAATGATTCATGAGGTAACTATTAATAAAGGACAAGTACAAGAGTATCGCTTGGCAAAAGGGAGTGATCGTTACGTATTGCCAATTCCCAAGAAGGTATTGGATAAAAATCCGGCTTTAGTACAAAATCCATGATCGTATTTATTGGTAACGAATTAAATGAATGAAGAGTATGAAAAAGATATTATGCTTATTTTTAGGGTGTGTCTTATTTATCAGTTGTTATGATGAAGGTAAGATCAAACCATCAGAGGAGCCTGAGTTAATTTATGGAAAATATACTTTACCTCAAGGTGATCATGACTATGATGATGATATTGTAGCATTTTATAAAAAATATGGTTCTTTATTATTGTATAAATTCACTACAAAAGATTTTGGATGGTCTCCTACGGGTAATGTTGCTTGGGATATAACTACGGATACGATAATTATTCCTGGTGCAGGATCTAAATATGATGCTCAGCCGGCAGATGAATTGTATGTAAGTAATCAATTGGAATTATTGCAAGATAAATTATTTAATTATTTGTCTGATACATTGATGTCGTGCTTGCCTCAAAAAATATTACTATGCAGTACTTTAGATTTGGTTCCAATTGGATTAGGGTATAATCCTAAACCAGATGAACGTCAACCTTTAAATGTATATGCTGGTTTTTATCATATTGCTGTTAATTGGGGAAGTGATAAGATTTTGACAATGACGGCTGATGAACGAAATCAGTTTAAAAAAGATGTGTGTATTGCTTATTTCGGGTCTATTGTAAAGTCTTTGGGATCTCCTCAAGAATTTTTCATGGTTTCAAATTATTCAGATAACATATCTGCAGATGATATTTATGCTAATGGGATATTAAATCATTACCATAGAACAAGTTTAGAGAATGACTGGTTTGACTATCTGAAGTTAGCTATCGAAAATTCTATTAATGATTTGGAAGCTGAGGGTGGAGTATTAAGCGAATCTGTGGATGTCAATGGAAAAATTCGAGAAAAGTACACGATTATGATAGACTTTTTTGAATCGAAATATGATTTTGATATTCAAGCAATAGGAAACGACGTGGAATAATATGAAATAGAAAGAGTGTGGTAATATTTATCACACTCTCTTAAAATCAGAATTAGATGAAAATTACATATACTGGTGTTGGGTTGTTTTGGATATGGTTATTCGTGAATACGTTTACACTATCTGCACAGGAAAAATTAGAGTTATCTGGTAAGATTCGTGTATTGGAGCCTGTGGAGTTGAGGTTAGAGAATATAAAGGGGGAGGTTTTGCAAAAAACGATGGTAAAGAATAATAATCCATTTTCTCTACAAGCTTGTAAAATTGAACCGGACGTCTATTTGATTTGTTTTGGCGAGACAAAACAACCAATTTATTTAACCAATACCCAGGTAACAATAAAAGGCTTTTACAATTGTCGGGATGTGAAGAGTAGTTCCTTAAACTTTACAGGGATTGATATATATTATGAATTGTTGAAGTGGTTGCCTAAAGAGGAATTTTCACAAGACAAGACGATTGTTCCTGAAATAAAGGGAAAGCTGAAAGGGAATATGTATAGTGCGTTAGCTTATATTGTTGTTGATGACGAAGAAAACATAATTAAGCAGTCCGATCCAGCGGCTTTAAGTGGAGACGCAATGCATGATGAATATTATACTGCAACTGAAAATTGTGTGATATTTGTTAACGCTGCAAAGAGTTGGGCAGGAACTAAGACGTTGTTCAGCGAAGTGACAGAGTTTGACACAAACTATAATCGTGAAGGCAGCAACAACATTCTAACCGGAAAGAAGTGGGTTGCTTGCGGCGATTCTTTTACTCATGGTGATTTCACAGGATATGTAGATCCGGACGGATTGTCAGGCGAACTGTCTCACTACTTGTATGATTCTGTAAGAAAGGTATACAAAACATATCCTTATTGGATCGCTGAACGCAATAACATGACACTTGTTAATGAAGCGATT
>JAFYOM010000337.1 GCA_017560165.1 Parabacteroides sp. | reverse complement strand
GCTCAGAGCGGTAATGAAACTGAAGCTAAGAATACATTGAACAAATTGTTGGCTGCACGTACAAAAGCAGGTGCTCCTACATTGACATGTGACAACTATCCTTCTATGCAAGGAATGTCAGCATTGGAAATGTGTAAATTGCAGTGGAGAATCGAATGTTGGGGTGAAAACGGTTGGAATTTCTGGAATGCTAAACGTTGGAATGAAGTACCTACATACCAAGGTTCTAACCACTGGAGCAAAACTACTCTATCAATTGATCACATGACATGGGAAATTCCTGAAAAGGAAACTCAGACTAACCCGCATTGGGGATCAGTTGCAAGATAATAAATCTGATATAGATTTAACTATCTCTTAATATAGGGCAGCCTATCAAATAGGCTGCCTTTTTTTATGTCTCGCCCTAACAGATGTTTATCTATTATGGTTAAAGAATTGTAAATATATCCTTATCTCATAAATTATTTGTTCTTTTGCAAAAAAATTGGGGTGTGTATGCTCTGTTCGAATTTTTTAATGTTTTTATAACAATAAGATCACATTTGATGGCCGGAAAAAATAAGGTGGGAACTGTCTCTTTTTTTCATTCCCGTATGACTTCTATAATAAGTATCTCATTGGTACTATTTCTATTAGGTTTGATATTTTTAATTGGATTGTTAGGAAACAAACTTTCTGTTTATGTGAAAGAAAATATCTCTTTTTCTGTCGTTTTAAAAGATAATCAGAAAGAGAGTGATATAAAGAAGATACAACGAACGTTGAATGCTTTCCCTTTTATCAAATCAACTGAATATATTTCGAAAGAGCAAGCTGCTAAAGAGTTGGAAGAGGAGTTAGGTGAAAATCCAGAAACCTTTTTAGGATTTAATCCTCTTCAAGCCTCCATAGAGGTTAAACTGCATGCGCAATATGCAAATGCGGATAGTTTAGCTGTAATCGAAAAACAGATAAAAAAATATACCTCTGTCTCGGAATTACTTTATCGGAAAGATATGATGCAATTAGTGAATGATAATGTCAAACGTGTCAGTTTGATACTTTTGGCTTTTGCTGCTGTTTTGATGGTCATTTCTTTTGTTTTTGTAAGTAATACGATTCGATTACTAATTTATTCCAGACGTTTTTTGATTCATACGATGAAATTGGTTGGAGCTACGGCCTCATTTATTCGTCGACCATTTATATGGTATAACGTTGTTAGTGGAATTTGGGCCTCTTTAATCGCAATTCTTTTATTAACTGGTACCTTGTATTATCTGCAAAATGAGTTGTCTGGTTTTATCCATCTTTTAGATATGAAAATATTATTGGTTGCTTATGCCGGTATTTTATTGATGGGAATTCTATTGTCTATTTTGGCAACATTTTTTGCGGTGAATAAATATGTGAGAATGAGTATTGACAAATTATATTATGTATAGGCTTTATGGCTAAAAGAGATTTTGCTTTTGGAAAAGAAAACTTTATGTTGATTGCTATTGCTGTATTAGTGATAGTAATTGGTTTTATATTGATGAGTGGAGGAGGTTCTGAAGATCCGGCAGGTTTTAATGCTGAAATTTTCAGTTCACGTCGTATTGTTGTAGCTCCTGTGGTTACATTGATTGGTTTTGTGTTGATGTTTTTCGGAATTTTGAAGAATAGTAAGAAGGGAGATATTTAGAATGAGTTGGTTAGAGGCTTTGATTTTGGGGATTATTCAAGGGTTGACAGAATATCTTCCGGTTAGTAGTAGTGGACATCTGACGATTGGCTCTACTTTGTTTGGTATAGAGGGAGAAGAAAATTTAGCATTTACAATTGTAGTACATGTAGCAACTGTCTTTAGTACGTTAGTTATTTTATGGAAAGAAATAGCATGGATTTTTAAAGGTCTGTTTCAATTTCAAATGAATGCAGAGACCCGTTATGCTTTTAATATATTGGTTTCGATGATTCCTATAGGTATCGTGGGTGTATTCTTTAAAGATACAGTAGAAGCGATTTTTGGATCAGGCTTATTGATTGTAGGTTGTATGTTGTTATTAACTGCTGCATTATTGGCCTTCTCTTATTATGCTAAACCTCGTCAGAAAGAGCATATTTCCGTTCGTGATGCTTTTATTATTGGGTTATCACAGGCATGTGCTGTTATGCCGGGACTTTCTCGTTCTGGAACAACGATTGCTACTGGTTTATTATTAGGTAATAATAAAGCTAAAATGGCTCAGTTCTCTTTTTTGATGGTAATACCTCCGATTTTAGGAGAGGCTTTATTGGATGTTGTTAAGATGGTAAAAGGGGAGAATATTGCCGGGGATATTCCGATGTTGTCTTTAATCATTGGATTTTTAGCTGCCTTTATTTCCGGATGTGTCGCTTGTAAGTGGATGATTAACATCGTGAAAAAAGGTAAATTAATTTATTTTGCTATTTATTGTGCAATTGCAGGGCTTATAACGATTGCCTGTACTTTTCTTAAATAAGCATGGATTTTATTGCAGGAGAAGTTTTATTTTTCAATAAACCTTTAAGATGGACCTCTTTTGACCTCGTGAATGAGTTTCGGTATAAGTTGTCCAGAAAATTAAAGGTGAAGAAGATAAAAGTAGGACATGCCGGAACGTTAGATCCTTTGGCTACCGGAGTAATGATTGTTTGTACGGGGAAGGCAACGAAACGGATTGATGAGTTTCAGTACCAGACAAAGGAATATGTTGCGACATTGAAATTGGGAGAGACTACCCCCTCTTTCGATTTGGAAAAAGAGGTAGATGCTGTATATCCTACAGAACATATAACACGTGAATTAGTAGAAAAAGTTTTACAATCATTTATCGGAACCATTCAGCAGGTCCCTCCGGTTTTTTCCGCATGTAAGATAGAGGGAAAACGGGCATACGAATTGGCTCGTAAAGGGGAAGAGGTTGAGTTGAAATCCAAAACCCTTGTGATTGATGAATTAGAACTTTTAACCTGTGATTTACCGATTGTTAAGATACGTGTTGTTTGTAGTAAGGGTACGTATATTCGTGCTTTGGCACGTGACATTGGAGTAGCGTTGGAATCCGGAGCACATCTGATCGCGCTTGAACGAACTCGGATTGGAGATGTGACATTGGAAAAATGTATGTCTCCCGAAGATATAGACTCTTTTTTGGATGAGCATATCTGCATAGATAACGAGATTTTAAATGAAGAAAAATAGATTATAAAAAGATATTACATTATGAAGCTGTCGAAATTTAAATTTAATTTACCACAAGAGTTAATTGCTTTACATCCTGCAAAAAATAGAGATGAGTCTCGTTTGATGGTTGTAAATCGGAAGACTGGTGAGATTGAACATAAGGTTTTCAAAGATATATTGAACTATTACGGAGAAAATGATGTGTTTGTCTTCAATAATACAAAGGTTTTTCCGGCTCGTTTGTATGGTAATAAAGAAAAGACAGGCGCACGTATTGAAGTATTTTTGTTGCGTGAATTAAATGAAGAATTTCGTTTATGGGATGTATTAGTGGATCCTGCCCGTAAGATTCGTATCGGGAATAAATTGTATTTTGGAGAAGATGATTCAATGGTTGCAGAAGTAATTGATAATACAACTTCCAGAGGACGTACCTTACGTTTCCTTTATGATGGTGACCATGATGAATTTAAAAATGCTTTGTATGCTTTGGGAGAGACTCCGCTTCCAAGATATATAGATAGACCGGTAGAACCAGAAGATGAAGAACGTTATCAGAATATTTTTGCGACAGAAGAGGGTGCAGTAGTAGCTCCTGCTGCCGGTTTACATTTTAGTCGTGAATTGATGAAACGTTTGGAAATCAGAGATTGTAAGTTTGCCTATCTGACTTTACATTCAGGTTTAGGAAACTTCCGGGAAATAGATGTGGAAGATTTGACTAAGCATAAAATGGATTCAGAACAGATGTTTGTAAATGCAGATATCGTGAAAACGGTCAATCAGGCAAAGGATAATGGCAATCGTGTTTGTGCTGTAGGAACTTCTGTTATGCGTGCAATTGAAACCGCTGTAAGTACAGATGGACATTTGAAAGAGTTTGAGGGGTGGACGAATAAGTTTATTTTTCCTCCTTATGACTTTAGTGTTGCAACCAGTATGGTGACAAATTTCCATTTACCGCTTTCTACCATGTTGATGATGACAGCCTCCTTTGGTGGATATGATTTGATTATGGAAGCTTATGATATAGCATTGAAAGAAAAGTATAATTTCGGTGCTTATGGAGATGCAATGTTAATTCTGTAAGAAAAGGGATAAGGATGGCGATTGCATATCTCGGTTTAGGTACAAATCTGGGAAATAAAAGACAAAATTTGATAACAGCTGCAGCGTTGTTAGCTGAAAGGGTAGGAGATATTCTTGCCCTTTCGGGTTTCTATGAAACTGAACCATGGGGGTTTGAATCGGATCATAGCTTTTTAAATGCAGCAATCAAATTGAAGACAAGCCTTTCTCCATCTTCTTTGTTGGCCTTTACTCAGGAAATAGAGATTGAGTTAGGAAGAACAACCAAAAGTAAAGGATTTTATCAAGATCGGGTGATTGATATTGATCTATTATTGTATGATGATGTCGTTTTAGATACTGCAGATTTGAAAATTCCGCATCCTTTAATGGCAAAACGTAAATTTGTGTTGGAACCTTTATCGGAAATAGCTCCTTTTGTTGTTCATCCGATACTGAAACAGTCGATTAAAGATTTAAAAGAGCAAGTATGAATGATATAGAAAAAATAATGACTGGTGGTGGCATGGTCTTTAAGAAAAAGGCAAAAGAGGAAACTACCGGAGAAAAGAAAATAAAGTTTTCTGATTTTTTACGTGGAACACATGGTTCGGATTCTGCAAAATGGAAGGCAGGTTTTAAGTATAAGAAGGCTTTACGCAATACAAAAAAGAAATAAAAATTACATATAACAATCTTTATAGATAGTCTAAATAGTTATTAGTCAATTCAAAAATAATGAGTTATTTATTTACCTCCGAATCGGTGTCAGAAGGACACCCCGATAAAGTAGCCGATCAGATATCGGACGCTTTGCTTGATGAGTTTTTGGCTTATGATAAAAACTCAAAAGTTGCTTGCGAAACTCTTGTTACAACCGGACAGGTTGTCTTGGCTGGAGAAGTTAAATCAAGTGCTTATGTAGATGTGCAAGAAGTGGCCCGTGAGGTCATTGAAAAAATTGGTTATACAAAAAGTGAATACCAGTTTGAAGCTAAGTCTTGCGGTGTATTTTCTGCTATCCACGAACAAAGTGATGACATTAACCGTGGAGTAGAACGTGAAGATCCTTATAACCAGGGAGCCGGTGACCAAGGTATGATGTTTGGGTATGCAACCAATGAAACGGCCAATTATATGCCACTGGCATTGGATTTGTCACACAGTTTGTTGTGGGAATTGGCCCAGATACGCAAAAATGAGGAAGAATTAATGCCTTATTTACGTCCGGATGCCAAAAGTCAGGTAACTATCGAGTATGCTGATAACGGTACCCCATTACGAATCGATACAATCGTTGTTTCTACGCAGCATGATGAATTTGTCGTTGCTGAAGGTATGACACAGGAAGAGGCTGACAAAGCGATGCAGCAGAAGATTGCGGAAGATGTGAAAACCATTTTAATTCCACGCGTAAAAGCTAAATATCCGGAACATGTACAGGCTTTGTTTAATGAAAATATTGTATATCACGTAAACCCTACCGGAAAGTTTGTGATTGGAGGTCCTCATGGGGATACAGGTTTGACCGGACGTAAGATTATCGTGGATACTTATGGCGGTAAAGGTGCGCATGGTGGTGGTGCTTTCTCTGGAAAAGACCCTTCTAAAGTAGACCGTTCGGCAGCCTATGCAGCCCGTCACATTGCTAAGAATTTAGTGGCAGCGGGTGTGGCTGATGAAATCTTGGTACAGGTGTCGTATGCTATTGGTGTGGCTAAACCGATGAATATCTTTATCAATACCTATGGCCGCTCCAATGTAAAGATGACAGATGGTGAAATTGCTGCTAAGGTATGGGATTTGTTTGATATGCGTCCGAAGGCAATCGAAGAACGTTTGAAGTTACGTAATCCGATTTACCGCGAAACAGCCTCTTATGGTCACATGGGACGTCAACCTCAAGTTGTAACAAAAACTTTCATCTCTCGTTATAATCCGGAACAGACTGTATGCGAAGTAGAGTTATTTACTTGGGAAAAATTAGATTATGTAGATAAAGTGAAAGAAGCTTTTGGACTTTAATTAATCAGATATGAAAATAAATAAAATGATTCAGTTCGTGCAATTGGCTGTTGTGATGTTGATGGCTGTTGCATGTACAGGAACTTCTCCCTATTCTTATGAGTCAGTTCCTAATGATCCGTTGAAAGCCCGTATCTACACGTTAGACAACGGCTTGAAAGTCTATATGACTGTAAACAAGGAAACACCGCGTATTCAGACCTATATTGCAGTACGTGTGGGTGGAAAGAATGACCCTACTGAAACAACAGGTTTGGCTCACTACTTTGAACATTTGATGTTCAAAGGAACACAGAAGTTTGGTACGCAAAATTACGAACAGGAAAAACCGTTGTTGGATCAGATCGAACAATTGTTTGAAGTCTATCGTAAGACAACTGATGCAAAAGAAAGAGCTGCTATCTATCGTCAGATTGACAGTATCTCTTATGAAGCCTCTAAGTTGTCAATCCCTAATGAGTATGACAAATTAATGGCTGCAATCGGAGCAAATGGTACAAATGCCTATACCGGTTTTGACCAGACTGTTTATGTGGAAGATATTCCTTCTAATCAGATTGAAAATTGGGCAAAGATTCAGGCTGACCGTTTTGAAAACAACGTAATCCGTGGTTTTCATACAGAACTTGAAACGGTATATGAAGAAAAGAATATGTCTTCGACAAGTGATGGTCGTAAGGTATATGAGGCAATTTTAAGTGCATTGTTCCCTGATCATCCTTACGGAACTCAGACTGTATTGGGTACACAGGAACACTTGAAGAACCCTTCTATCATCAATATCAAGAACTATCATAAAACTTGGTATGTGCCTAATAATATGGCGATTTGTTTGTCTGGTGACTTTGATCCGGATCAGATGATTGAGACAATTGATAAATATTTCGGACACATGAAGCCAAATCCTAATTTGCCGAAGTTACCGATTGCACAGGAATCTCCTATAAAAAACACAATTGTCAAAGAGGTGTTGGGCTTGGATGCAGAGAATGTAACATTGGGATGGCGTTTCCCTGGTGCAAATGCTCCGGAACAAGATTTGTTGAATTTGACCGGTGAAATTATCAATAACGGTAAAGCTGGTTTGTTGGATGTCAATTTGGTTCAGCAACAGAAGGTGTTGAGTTGTTATGCCGGAACATACGGTATGGCAGATCATAATGCTTTTGTGATGAATGGTCGCCCCAAACAAGGGCAGACTTTGGATCAGGTAAAAGACCTTCTTTTGGCTGAAATCGAAAAGTTGAAGAAAGGGGAGTTTGATGAAAGTTTGTTGGAAGCAGCCATGAACAACTATAAGTTGTCTCAGATGTCTTATTTAGAAGATAACGATGGACGTGCAGATATGTTTGTCTCTGCTTTTATCAATGGTACCGAATGGAAAGATGAAGTAGAAGCGTTGGATCGCATGAGTAAGATTACCAAACAACAGATTGTTGATTTCGCAAACAAATATTTTGGTGATAACTATGCGTTGGTTTATAAAAAACAGGGTAAGGATCCTAACGAAAAGAAGATTGACAAACCACAGATTACTCCAATTGTCATGAATCGTGACAGTGCGAGTGTATTCTTGAAAGAGATTCAAGCCTCTCAGGTTGCTCCAATCGAACCGGTATTCTTGGATTATGAAAAAGATTTGCAGAAATTGACTGCCAAATCAAATATCCCGGTATTGTATAAAGAAAATACAACGAATGACCTGTTTACGTTGGTGTATGTCTTCGAAATGGGTAACAACAATGATAAGGCGATGAGTACGGCTGTGGAATACATGGAATATTTGGGAACATCCAAGAAGAGCCTGAAAGAGATCAATGAAGAGTTCTATCGTTTGGCTTGTTATTTCCGCGTATCTTCCGGAGCAGAACGTTCGTATGTGACTTTGCATGGTTTGAAAGAAAATATGCCGAAGGCTATGGCTTTGTTTGAAGAAATCTTGGCTGACGCTCAGGTTAACAAAGAAGCGTATGCTAATTTGGCCGGAGATATCATTAAGAGTCGTATGGATGCGAAGTTGAATCAAGGACAGAACTTCAACAGTTTGATTCAGTATGCTATTTGGGGTCCGAAATCTCCTTATACCAATGTGTTGAGTGCTGCTGAGTTGAAACAGATGAATCCACAGGAATTGGTAGATCGTATCCACAAGATTAATACGTTCGAACATAAGATTCTTTACTATGGACCGGAAAAACCGGAAGCGGTATTGGATATCATCAAACAGTATCACAATGTTCCGGAACAGTTACAACCGGTTCCGGCTGCAGCTAAATTTGAACAGCAGGAAACGCCGAAGAGCAAAGTTTTGTTGGCACAATATGACGCAAAACAGATCTATTTCTCTGCAATCTCTAATAGAGGTGAGAAATTTGATCCGGCTATCCAGCCGACATTGGAGATGTACAATGAGTATTTTGGTGGAGGTATGAATGCTATCGTATTCCAAGAAATGCGTGAAGCACGTGGTTTGGCTTATTCTGCCGGTGCATTTATGATCACTCCGTCTAAGTTGAAATATCCATATATTTATCGTACATTCATTGCTACTCAGAATGATAAGATGATTGACGCTATGCAGGCATTTGATGAAATCATCAACAATATGCCGGAATCTGAGAAGGCATTCAACTTGGCAAAAGAGGCGATGATTACCCGTTTGCGTACAGATCGTGTGACTAAATCAAGCGTGTTGTGGTCTTATTTGGATGCACAAGACTTAGGTTTGACAACAGACAGTCGCAAAGATTTGTATGAAAAGGTACAAACGATGACATTGCCGGAAATCAAGGCATTCCAAGAAAAGTGGGTGAAGGGACGTACCTACATCTATTGTGTCTTGGGTGATGAAAAGGATTTGGATATAAAGAGTTTATCTAAATATGGTCCGATCCAACGAGTAACGAAAGAAGAAATTTTCGGATACTAATATCAATAAAAAAAAGCGGAGAAATTGTTCTCCGCTTTTTTTTATCTCCTTCTATTTTTCTTATTTCATATACCCCGCTTTGTTTGCTAATTTAATCCAAAGTTTTGACATGTGACTGTGTGCAGCCGGTGTTGGATGGCAACCGTCCCACAACCAATGAGTATTGGGCGTATTTGGATATTTCTTTACCAAATCATTGAACATTTTATGATAAGGAACACAAACGATTTGGTATTCTTTCGCTAATTTTTCAATGACAGCAATACATTGGTAAACCATTTTTTCTCTTTCCGGATAGTTCTCTTTGTCAAAACCACCGGCACGGAATAGGAAAGGAGTACATAATACGATTTTTAAATCCGGATTAGCTTGTAATGCATCGTTTAATAGTTTACGATACAATTTTTCCCATCCTTCAATGTCGAATGGCTCGCCCGGATGACGGTTGAGATGTGTTTGTACATCATTGATTCCAACCAAAACAGATAAAACGTCCGGTTTCATATCGATCACATCTTCTTGCCAACGATCTGCCAGTTCCACCAATTCATGGCCGGAAATGCCTCGGTTGAAGAATTCATATTCCTTTTCCGGTTCAGTTGCTGTATAGTGTGCGGCACACAAATACATGTAACCACTACCGAATACATGGTTCTTATCCCATTCTTTGTGTTTGCGATCGGAAGATTTCTTACCGTTCAAACAAGCCCAGTTTCCATCGGTGATGGAGTCACCGATATAGACTATGCGTTTCCCTTTTTTCTCTGCAGCTGTTAGTGGAAGTAACAGACAGCCTAATAGTACGATCGCCAGTAAACTTTTTATTTTCATTATTTTATAGATTTGTTTTGTTCCTTGATTTCGTTTTCTTCCACCTCTTTCACCTTGCGGAATAGGTCTGAAGCAAAGATAAAGTCGTTGAGCGCCTTGTTGTTGGAGGTAATGACCTCTTGACTGTTCCCTTGCCACTCTTTGACACCTTCTTTGATGAAGATAATGTTCTCTCCAATATTCATTACCGAGTTCATGTCATGTGTATTGATGATGGTTGTCATCTTATATTCGGCTGTAATGTCGTGAATCAAATCGTCGATGATGAGAGAGGTCTTTGGGTCCAATCCGGAGTTCGGCTCGTCACAGAACAGATACTTCGGGTTTAACGAGATAGCACGAGCAATGGCTGCACGTTTCATCATCCCCCCACTGATTTCGGACGGATAGAGATGACCGGCTTCGGACAGGTTGACACGATCCAAACAGAATTGGGCACGTTTCAAACGCTCTTTATACGTATCATTGGAGAACATATCCAATGGAAACATCACATTCTCCAATACCGTCATGCTGTCGAATAGGGCAGAACCTTGGAACAACATCCCCATCTCGCAACGTAACAGTTTCAGTTCCTGCTTGTTCATCGCTGTTAAGTCACGTCCGTCATACAGAATCTTACCGGAATCCGGGCGCATCAATCCGATGATATTTTTGATTAACACCGTCTTACCTGAACCGCTTCGGCCGATAATCAGGTTTGTTTTTCCAGCTTCAAAAACGGCGCTGATGTCATTCAGTACCGTACGTCCCTCAAAGGACTTTGTAATATGTTTAACCTCTACCATCTTACGTCAACATTAAGTTTGTCATAATCACGTCGGCAAGCAGAATCATCACGCTGCTCATCACAACGGCGTTCGTACTGGCTTTTCCTACCTCTAACGCTCCACCTCTCACGTTGTAGCCGAAATAGGCAGCAATCGAAGAGATGATGAAGGCATACACCACAGATTTGATAATGGAATACCAAATGTAAAATTCAGTGAAGTAGAACTGCAATCCATACTCGAAAGAGGCCGGTGTCATGTTTGTTCCGGCAGAATAGCTGGCTGCGATACCTCCTAGAATACCTGTAAACATACTGAAGATCACCAATACCGGAATGAAGGTCATCATTCCCACCATCTTCGGAAGGATAAGGAAATTGGCTGAATTAACCCCCATAATCTCCATAGCGTCAATTTGTTCGGTGACACGCATGGTTCCAATCTCCGAAGCGATATTACTGCCTACCTTTCCGGCTAAAATCAGACACATGATGGAGGAGGAGAATTCCAACAAGATAATTTCACGTGTTGTGTAACCGATTGTGAATTTGGGAATCAAAGGTGAACTGATGTTCAACGAAATCTGGATGGCAATAACCGTACCGATAAATACGGAGATGATAATCACGATCCAAAGTGAATCTACTCCTAATTTGTAAATCTCTTTGATTAACTGTTTGAAGAACATGCTCCAACGGTCGGGGATGGCTATACATTTCCCCATCAATTGCACATATTCTCCTACTTGATGTAATGCTTTATTCATAAATATACTTGTTCAATTCAATTTTGCAGTGCAAAGATAGTGCAAATCTATAATGTGATTAGCTTAGTGGTCGTTTTTCTTTTTTGTAAATGTCTCTATTATTAATAGGTACGCGCGTGTATACCATAATATAATAAAAGAGCATAAAAAACTTTAAATATAAGGTTTGTACGTGAAAGATGGGGTTTCGTACGGATTTCACCCTTAATTGATAAGAATCGTTAGAGAAAAGAAAATTTATTATGAAAAATAATTGTTGAAATAAAAAGTATATGTATTTTTGTAGCTGAAAAATACCTGATTAGGTGCGTACTATCCCCTTATGGATGTGATAGTTTAGATAAAGCTTTGAAAAATAAGTGATTATTGTGGAGCACTTGCATTATTCTCATTCTCTGCTAATGCTCAGACTTGGATGAAAATCCAGACTGTAGATGGAGAGTTGGTAAAAAAAGGTGACTCTGTAGTAGTTGTAGCACAAGGTGCTCCTGAAACAAAGACTGCAGCTTCTTTGTGGTCTGTTGATGT
>JAFYOM010000336.1 GCA_017560165.1 Parabacteroides sp. | reverse complement strand
AGGAATCTCTACATGTTCGTGTTGTTTTTCTTGTTCTTCAACTACATCTAATAAACTTTTCTTTGGCTGTTGCATTACATCCTCCGTTCTATCGTTATAGATATTTTTATATACTTTCTATATCTCTGTTATATCTTTTTTATATTAAAGGTAATACTTTTTATATATTCAATGCAATCTCCATATATGCTTTTGCAGCATCTTTTCCCTTATTGGCAATTACAACTGGTTTTCCATAAATAATTGCTTTATTTACTACAGCTGCTTTAGGAACAACGCCCAAAACTGTTGCTTTTCTTGTTAAAAGAGTTAAGACATCCTGTTGGTCTGTTACTTGTTTTTCATACATTGTAGCAATAACCCCATCAAACACTAAATCCGGGTTTAAAGATCTGTCTCCATCCCCGGTTCTCACGCCCTCAATTGAATCCAAAAGAGCTTGTAACCCTTTATATGCCAAATAATCCGTTTTAACCGGAATAATTACTTCGTTAGCTGCGGTTAATGCATTTACTAACAAGGTACCTAATTGCGGTGGACAATCTATAAAGCAGTAATCAAAATATTCTTCTAACTTCTGTACAGCCTTTCTTAATTGAACATCTGTATTTCTACCCAAAACTAACTTTGTTTCGGTTACCGCCAAGTCAATATCCGATGGAATAATATATAAGTTATCAAGGCCAGAATTTTCAACATTAAATGCACACGCAGCCGGATTCGTTTTTCCATCAAACAAATTACATGTACTATATCCATTAAAACTTGCATCCCCCGGTTGCATTCCGCAGCAAATTGTTAATGATGCCTGTGGATCTAAATCAATCATTAATACCCTTTGTCCTGTCATAGCTTTTGCTGCAGCAAGATTATATGTAGTAGTTGTTTTTGCAACTCCACCCTTTTGATTCGCAATAGCAATCGTTTTCATTTTATCCTCCATATGCTTTTTATACAATAAGTATTACTTTTTATATCTTTCACGCCAATTATACCATATCTCCAAAAACGATGCAAATCCTTTTTACAAAAGTATTACTTTTTATATTTTATGTAATACTTAATATATGGCATCATGTATGTGTTTTAACAAATCTCACGTACCATATTTAATGTATCAAAATTTGTGAGGTACATTGATATGAAAAAATTAAAGTCGATTTTAAGCAAAATCAAGTTATATGGCTTATGGGTAACACCTACCGTTTTACTCGTTGCGACCGCAGCTCTTAGTTCTCTAAATCAAAAGATAACGATACAAGCTATCTTTATAATGCTGATTTTTGGCATCGGGTTCCAGGCGTTGATTTGGAGCGATAATATAGCAAGAAAAAACCGTGGCCAGGATGTTTCAAAAATGGATGCAATAAATCTGTTCAAGACAGACGAATACACATTTGATGATGGAAGAGAACGTGCAAAAACACCCCCGGTTGCAGAGAAGATGATTACACCTACACCATATGGCCACTTCATCTTTGGCCATCCAATAGGCTCAAAAGATTATGTTGCAAAGACAGCAGCAAGTGAGGGCCATCAACTGATTGTGGGGGGTAGTGGCTCAGGTAAAACACAAGCTCTGCTTTGTTCGCTAGTGTCGCTGCGTAACGGAGATAATATAGATCCGGCCGCACACTACATGGTCGTTGATCCAAAAGGCGAAATTACACAGAAAATCGTAAAACCCAATGACGGCACCATTATATTCGCTCCTAGTGACAGAAAAACATGGGGATATAACCCATTCTATAATCTCAATGAAGATTCTACGGAACAGGATGTTTATGCCACAATGAAAGACATCTGTTCCGCATTATTGCCACTTGGAAGCGGAGACATGGCCTTTTGGCAGACATTAGCACAGACAATCACAACCGGAGCTATGATGTACATGTGGGAATACAAAAAGATAAGGACGCTCCCAGGAATAATATCTGAAATTATGTGTCAACAACTCACGCAGCTAATTCGCGAAATTGCAGATAAAGCTCGGCCCGGAAGTAAATGTCACTTATTGATTGCTTCATTTGTAGACATGCCATCCGACACAGTTGGTTCAATTTCTGCCAACATGCAAGCATTGGCCCCTTATTACCTTGATAGCGATATCGTGTATGCTCTTAGCTGTAATAAAAGACAGTTTTCCCCGGAAGATTTATTGTCTCATTCAGTTCATATCTGTATTCAGTTGAAAGATATGGATAGATGGAGTAGCGTAATTTTGCTCCTTTTCCAACAAACGATAAGTTACTGCTTAGCTTTACCGGATGCATCCGAAGATCCGAATCGAAAACCTATTTACATCGTTTTCGAAGAAATGGTTGCTGTATTAGACTCGCTTCATGCATCACTTCCACCAATTATTGTAACAGGGGTAAGATTTTTGAGAAGCAAACACGTTTATCTTTGCTTGATAGCACAAAGTCTCTCCGGACTTCTTGCGGTAAGCGGCGGCAACAAGGATATGATTGAAGATTTTGAGAGTTCCGTGTCTTTCATTCTACTGTTCGATGCAACTAGCCCAGATACAATTCGCATGACGTCTGACTTTATTGGTACCTACCCTGAGAAACACGTCTCTTGGAGTGGCTCAGGCTCTAACAAATCTCAACAAATCTCATATAGCGAATCTCCAATCATGAGAGCTTCAGATCTCATTACCCTTGGAGCAAGCAAAAGAGCCATTTTAATCAGCAGAACGTCCGGCTTTAACATGATAGACAAAGCTGCTATTTGGCGTGATCCGATTCTGAAAAAGCATTTGAATCCGTAATATTATAAATTGTTACTACAAAAGTAAAGTGATTCATTGTATAATATGAATCAGTTAGATTACAGAAGAAGAGGAGTACCATTTATGGAACGGACATTGTCAGAATCAGAAGATTTAGTTATTAGCACCATTCTTAAAAATGCCGAGAATGGCGGCAAAGATTTTCAACTTTATACGCTTAGTGATGCCATTTACGAACGTTCACAAAAAAAATGGCAACCACAAACGGTATCAACTTTTATAAAACGTATCTCCGCAAAAGAAATTAACGGTCATGCTTATCTTTCGTTTTACAAAGAGGGACGATTCACGTACTATCATCCCGAACTCTCGATGCGAGAATATAAGGATTATAAAATAAAAGACTTATTATCTTTGTGTTTCAATGACATCGAAGATATGAAAGATTATATAAGCAAATATTAACTATAGACTTAACACCAAAAGAGAAATCGGTTTTTCCGACTTCTCTTTTTTTTGTATCAATATTTTTACTCCACCGTGACCTTTCCATTCTTTACCGCATAACCCACGTACCATATTTAATATATCAAAATTATATTTTATGAAAGGAACTAGGTTATGTACGAAAACACAATTCCAACAAATGCTACGGACCTTGCACAATCTGTAGCAGAAAATCTACGTGCAAACGGCGTTTCTGCAGAAGTGACAGTAATACCAAAAGCCAAAATCAATGATACAAAGCTGCTTGCCATTCAGATTTATGAACCTGGCCGAAGCGTTCATCCTACTATCGATATTGACAATATTCTTGGTCGCATCGATGAGGGCGAAACATCATTGTCTGCCGCTGCAGAAGAGATTTCTAATATGTATATGCATACAGTACAATCACTTCCGCAAAAACCATCTTTTGAAAAAGAAGATGTTTTACCAAAATTAAGAATTGCTGCAATTAATACCGCATCGAATCAGGAGTTGTTACGAAATCTTCCTCATGTCAATGTTCATGATTTGTCGCTCATTGCAATTTATCAAGTCAACGATGAGAGCCATATTAAAGTCACAAATGACTTGTGTTCACTTCTTGAAATGACACCAGGAGAACTTATGGATGCAGCTATAAAATCACAAGCAAAACAGCCTTATAAAATCGTATCGATGCAAGAGCAACTTGGTTCTATGGTTGATGATGAAGAACTCATGGAAGAAATGTTCCTCGATAACTCCGGGCCTCAAATGTATGTACTCAGCAACGAAAGCATGAGTCTCGGTTCCGGTGTTTTCTTTGTAAACAATGCGATGAAGCAAGAACTCATTGATAGATTACAGGAACCGGCCGTGATTTTGCCTAGCTCCACACATGAGCTTTTGGCTATTCCGGTGTCTCAAATCAGTTCATATGAAGAAATCGATGAAATGATCCAAAGCGTTAACGAAACCTCGCTATCTGCATCGGACGTTCTCAGCAATCATTGTTACATGTTAAATGAAGATTTAAGTATCACAATGCCAACGATGGCCGAGGATCTTGCGATGAAAAGTTCCGAGACACTCTCAACCTCGTTTCATATTTAGAAAGGAGCAGATTATGAAAAAAGCAATGTATTTAGAGGTTTTCAGAAACCTCTACGAAGCATATAGAATCGTATCAACAAATCATCAAGAATCACTCATCGAATATATTGTCGATGAAAAGGTTTTATCATCATGAGTCGCGATGCAACAGAAGATAAGGTAAAAACCCTTATCGACTCCATAGAGCCTGGCATCAACCAGGTTCTCCGGAGTACAGAAGATTATGCAAAGCACTTAAAATTTGTAGCAGCACTCCCTCATTATTCATTGAATAACTGTATTTTAATAGAAGCTCAAATGATGGCCAGGGAAATGGAACCGGATGCTGTAATGTCTTTTACCGGGTGGAAGTCAGTAGGTCGGCACGTGAACTCCGGAGAATCCGGACTCATGATTTTATGTCCGTGTCCTAAAAATATCCGTGTTTCAGAACCGCTACTTGATGACTCTGGCCAACCAAAACTTGATGCCGAGGGCAATACGCTAACTCACGATGTAAATAAAACTATCATGCGTTATAAGGTCGGTTATACCTTTGCTGAATCGCAAACGAGCGGAGAGCCAATTCCTAGCACCGTATCTTTACTTACCGGAGATGTAAATCAGTATGAATTCATCATGGAAGCGATTAAGAAAATTGCACCTGGAGAAGTTCGCATTGAACCTATTTCATCCGGTGCAAATGGATATTATAGTCCATCTACAAAAGTCATTGCCATTAAAGATACGCTCGATCAGAAGCACCAAGTTCACACCGGTTTTCACGAATTGGGACATGCTATTGCAGACGAACTTGGTCTTGATGTTGGCTGCAGCCGTGCAGAAAAGGAATGTGAAGCAGAGAGCATCAGTTTTGTTTTAATGAATCACGTATTAGGAGATCAGGCAACTCCGGAAGAGTTGGGAAGAACGTACACATTTGGGTACATCGATTCCTGGTCTCCGGATACAGACTTAACAAACTTCAAATCGATGCTTAGCAATATTCAAAAAGGCAGCTGCGAACTGATTGACCGTTTCGACACAGCTCTTGAAGAAGTAGTATTGGAACATACATCTGTAATTGCATACAAATCAAATGATGCACTTCTTTACGTAGAATGTATCGATGCAGAAAACTTTGAATATTCATTATATGATTCACATTATCATTTGCTTGATGGTGGTACATATGAAAGTTCAGAACGCATTGATATCGTTTCTGAACATATTAGAGAAATGCATGATATTCCGGTACACGATTTCCATCGGATAAGTGTCGAAGATCTGCAGACACAACTTGATAACGCCTACGATAGCAGAAAAGAATTAGCTGCAGATATCGCAAGTGTTATCAATAAAGAACGTGCCGAACGTTCTTTAGAGCCGATACCGGAGCAGCTCATCTTTGCAGAGCTTGAAAACGGTTCGGCAGAGAAAGGCATCAAAGAACTCATGCGGATTGCAAAGCTGCAGAATGAGGATGCGATGGCATTAGTTGGCAGATTAGAAATGGATGGCATAAATATGACAGACAATCTAACTGTGGCAACTACGGTGTCACGTAAGGTTTGAAGGAAACGCTCAAAGCCGAGACGTAAACCGCATCAAAAGAGCTAGATGCTTTATTCTAGCTCTTTCCCTTTCCGGGATGAGGAATCTTGCGGAAGCAACCCTCGGTAGAGCGAATGGTATAGGGGAGTATTCCCCTATAGGTAATGAGTTACCTATAGGATATAGGAGATAATTGTGGCATTTAATTGCCACCTAGTTTTTATGAAAGGAGAATTTTTATGAGTAATACAACCACCATCAGCACCGCTTTTGGAACCACCGTCAGCGTGGGACACAATTTACGTGTACCGGAAATAATAGCCATTGAAAATGAGAAGTGGGCCAAAAAGCATCCTGGCGAACTACGTATTGATCCAAACGGAGAACATGAAGTATGGCTACATCAACCATTATCTGAAGCATATGAACATCTTTTTGGAAAAGCAATCAAAGAGTACAATGAGAAGCAGATTAAACACGGAACACCGGATAGATGTATCGATAATTATCTGCAGCATATAAAAGCAAAAGAGGGAACCGATAAGAAAGCGAAGCACGCCGTTTATGAGGTTATTTTTTCAGTAGGCAGCACAGATGATAGACTTCCGGAAGATGTCAACAAGGCCATTCTTAAAGAAATGGTTGAGGAGTTCAAAAAACAGAACCCTCACATGTATGTCACTTCCATTGCATTCCATAACGATGAGAGAGGTGTTATGCACGTACACTTGGGTTACATTCCGTGGTGTGACGATTTGCAAAGAGGTCCACGTGTGCAAAACGGTCTCAAATCAGCTTTAAGACAACAAGGCTTTGTTGGCACCAACCGACACGATACTGCACAGATGCAATGGCAGCGTAGTATGAATGATACATTAGAATCAATATGTAATAAATACGGATATCAAGTAGACCATTATCAACGCAATAAAAATGTACAGCATTTGTCAGTTGAAGAATATAGTCTTCAAAAATCAATCGAAGAGAAGCAGCAAGAGTTACAACAGTTGCAGAATCTTCCGATTGGAAAAACCGTTGCTAACAAAGCATATATCGAGCAGCTTGAAGAGACGGCCCGGAAGTATCGAGAAGAGAAGCCTTTGATTGACCAGGCTAAGAGAGACATTAACGCTGCCAACAAAGAATTTGAAGCGTATTCTGTTGCTCTGCAGAACTTGGAACAGAGAGAAGCAGACTTCGATGCTGCAGTAAATGAAGCTGCTATTAAAAAGTTAGATTCAATAAAGGACGGAGCAATTACCTTTATAAAAGAATCAGGCCTTTTTTCTACTTTCAAATCATGGCTCAGTTCTATACAATCATCGCTCGCCAATAAGCAGCGGCAGCAACAGCAGCACTAATTTACATATTCGGAGAATCTCATCATCGCTCATTTCGTTTTTTGTAGCGTTCAACGTGGGATTCTCCATAAATTTAAAAAATAATCGCTCTGAGAGCTTTTCTATTTGTACCAAAATTGATGTTTCATTGAAAAGTAGCAAATTTTAGCAGATTTCATGATAAAATACAGTAGAGCAGTAGTAGCAGATTTGACGATGGTTAATTTAGGTACAGAAAATCGATTTAATATAAGGAGTAATGACAATGATTTACGGTTACGTGCGAATAAGCACTTCAAAACAAAGTATCGAAAGACAGATCCGGAACATATTAGCAGTTTATCCAACGGCAATTATTATCCAGGAAATATTTACCCGAACTAGCTTCAATAGAAAAGAATGGCCAAAACTTTTTAATAAGGTAAAGGCCGGAGATATGATTGTATTTGATAGCGTTAGCAGAATGAGCGGAAATGCAGAAGACGGTTTCGCTGCATACGAAGAATTATATAATCGTGGCGTTGAACTTGTTTTCTTAAAAGAGAAGCATATTAATACCGCTACATACAAAAAAGCATTAGAGCAGCATGTCGCATTGACCGGAACATCTGTCGATTACATTTTAGAGGGTATCAACAAGTATTTGATGGCACTTGCAAAAGAACAAATTATTATTGCATTTGAGCAATCAGAGAAAGAAGTGAATGATTTGCACGTGCGTACACGTGAGGGTATTGAAACGGCCAGACTTAATGGAAAACAAATTGGCGGTGTAAAAGGTAGTACATACAACGTCAAAAAATCTGCAGAAGCCAAAAAGAAGATTCTTACATTAAGCAGCTCTTTTTCCGGTACATTATCTGATGCAGATTGCATTAAGCTAATTGGAATTAGCCGCAACACATACTATAAGTACAAAAGAGAGCTTTTAGCAGAATGATTTTGTTTTGCAAATCTCACGTACCATATTTAATACTGAATAAAACTTTATTCAAAATATTCTACAAGGAGATTACACAATGAACTATAGCGTAAAATCAGATGAAACTCAATGTACAATTCATGTAACAAATACAGATGAAGCAATGAATGAAGCAACAGCATTTCTTCATTACCAGGTCGACAAGGT
>JAFYOM010000335.1 GCA_017560165.1 Parabacteroides sp. | reverse complement strand
GAAAGCAGAAGCACGTGCACAACTGATTCGTCAATATTTATGGAATGAAGAACGTGGTCTATACCTTGATTATGATTTCGTAAATAAAAAACATACCCCGATCGCATCAGTAGTTACACTTCTACCACTTTACTGGGAATTTGCCACAAAGAAAGAGGCTGAACGTATCGTAAATAACCTTTCTCTTTTCGATTCTGAAGGTGGTTTAGTTGTGTGCGAACAGAGCGAACAACCGATTCATTATCAATGGGGAGACGCTGCAGTTTGGGCACCAATGCAATTTCTTTCAATTGGGGCATTGGATAATTACAACTATAAAGACCATGCTAAATACTATGCTTTGAAATGGTTGAATACGGTTACCTCTAACTATGTAAGCCCTAATCCGGCAACTCATATTCCGTTCAAATATGGAGATGGCAAACGTTCACCCGGTTTCTTGTATGAAAAATACAAACGTGACGGAACCATCAATGACAACGAATATCCTTGTAGTATCATGATGGGCTGGACTGCTGCAACCTTCTTGCGTGCAAAACAGTATGTAGACCAACTAAATAAGTAAAAAATGAAGTTCCATTTTAAATCATTAATGCGATTTGGGCAAGCAGTTTTATGTTTGGTATTGTTTGCTGCTTGCTCACAAACGCCGAAAGTACCTGAATTGAAAGCGGTACATCCGGAAAAATGGGCAGAGATCGAACAATACATCTACAACAATTGGTTAAATTACGTAGATACCGTTCCTTCCATGCCTAAACCCTACTCCTATGCATTGAATCCGGGAACGCTTTATTACTGGGATCTTTACTTCATCAATGAAGGATTAATGATTCAGGAATATTGGGAACAGGCTCAAAATAACCTCGATTGCTTCATCTACGAGATTGAAAAGTTAGGTTTCGTACCCAATGCCAACCGATGGGGAGAAAATCGAAGCATGACCCCCTATTTTGCCATGATGGTAAAAAGTTTCTATGAGAAGTCTCCTAAAAAGGATAAAGAATGGTTGGCTCGTGCCCATCAAGCAGCTGTAAAAGAGTATGAATTCTGGACCAACACGAATGGGAACACCATTGAAGACCATTCGACTACAGTTCCCGGTTTGCAACGATTCGGACACCACGCTGACTCTGCTACTTTGGTACGTTTCTACGACAGAGTGCTTTTAGGACGTTTCAAGCTGGATAAAGAGGCTCCGATTGAAGTAAAAATGCTCATGGGTGGAAATCGTCTGGCAGAGGCGGAATGTATGGACTTTACTCCTCGTTTTGACGGTCGTATCATGGATTTTATCCCGGTAGATCTAAACTCAAACCTTTACCAATATGAAATGATTCTTGGTTGGTTAGAACAGACTTTAGGAATCTCGAGTGGTAAGGCTTGGGAACAAAAGGCAGAAGCACGTGCACAATTAATCCGTCAGTATCTTTGGAACGAAGAACGGGGTCTTTTCCTTGATTATGACTTCGTTCAGAAAAAACATACACCAATTGCATCTGTGATTACCCTTATGCCACTTTATTGGAAATTTGCAACTAAAAAAGAGGCTGAACGTATCTTAAATAACCTCTCTTTGTTTGATTCTGAAGGAGGCTTAGTTGTATGTGAACAGAGCCAGCAACCCTATCTCTATCAATGGGGAGATGCTGCAGTTTGGGCGCCTATGCAGTTCATTTCAATTGGTGCATTGGATAATTATAATTTCAAAGATCATGCTCAATACTATGCATTGAAATGGTTGAATACGGTTACCTCTAACTTCGTCAGTCCCTGTCCGGCTACTCACCGTCCGTTCAAATTTGGTGATGGCAAACGTTCACCCGGTTTCTTGTATGAAAAATACAGCCGTGACGGTTCCATCAACGATAGCGAGTATCCTTGCAGTATTATGATGGGCTGGACCGCTGCAACCTTCTTACGTGCAAAACAGTATCTAAACTGAGAGATAAATGAGTGAATAAATAAACTCAATCTAACTAAAAAGCCCGCCATTGAAATCATCAATGACGGGCTTTTTCTATCCTACTAAAGTTGTTATTTCAATAATTAGTGTTGAGTAACAACTACAACATCCAATCCATTATCTAAAGCCTCTTTAATCTCTTTTCCTCCTTTTTGAACCTTACAAAGACTAATCTCATCACCCATTACTTCGATAATCTTTATACGTCCTAATTCCTTTTGTGCGTATCTTCCGGCAACCATCTTTACAGAATAAACTGTTAGCTGCAGATCTTTAACTGCACCTTCAGCCGCTCCCAAATCGATATAAACCTCTTTCTGCTTATCTTTTTTAACGTTTCCACTTTCTACGATTGAAGCATTCAGCGGATATAACTCATTATGATACCTTGCAATACGATTAGCCAAAACCTTCAATGCTTCATTGATGGCAGCATCTACAGACTTAAGCCAAGTCAATTCATAATCGGCAACATTAAACGTTTTACTACTTATCACATGATCATCATACGCATCTTTCAGATTAACTGTTACAACAACATGTGCTCTATACATGTTATAAGGAACAACAGATTTATCTGAAGGTTTATAAAGTTCAGTCGTTGTTGTAATATTCGTAATCGTTCCATCCACATATAAAGCCGGATTCTTTTTAGAGAGTTCCTCTTCTTTAAAATAACCATCGATTACATCAAAGCGTCTTACCCCTGTAAACCCTTTCAAGATACTAGCCCGTACATCATTCGCATATTGATCCTGCTGAGTCGAAACCTGACCTAAAATAACCGCTTCACTAATAGTCCCCAATACAGAACCGACTGAAGTCTTTTTCTTTTTAGGTGTAAAATCAAAATCACCTACAGCAACTCTGAATCTGACATTACGATCACCGGGGATAATATCATCCAAATCCTGTGCCGGAAGAAAAGTAATTGATGATAAAATCATCCATACTAATAAAAAGCATCTCTTTTTCATCTTATAGACCTTTCCTATATTTAGTTTAATATTTCTTATTCACATCTATTAATTCCTGCAAACGAATAAAATCGTCACAAAGTTTTTTCCAGCTACGTGGTTTGTCGGAGAAGCGTGGCTGAACCTCTCCATCTACTGCATGAAACTCTAACACAAAAGGTTCTGCAGCATGATACAGTTTCTTCCAATCGTCATAGGGTATCTGACATTTTAAACGGGACTTCCACCCTTTTTTTGCTATTTCGCAATAGATCAATTCTAACGGATATTGTTTTTCGATAGGACCTGTTACCTGTAAATAATCGGGCTTATAAATATTTTTTGAAACAATAGTCATTAATAGGGTTACAGAGTCACGACTATCCAAATAGGTATAATCATAAGACAAAGGTTTGGAACAATACGTTTTATTACCTTTTATCTCCGGCATGGTTTGCGGATTGACAAAATAAAGAGCACCCTCCGCATGAACGGATTGCTTATAAAATTTATTATTTCTTTGGGCTGTCATCGACAAGCACCAACACAACAAGAAGGAAAGAAAAAGTATTCTTTTCATTTTTATAAAAAAAGAGGGAATATCCTCTTTACCGACTCCAAAGATACTTGAATCCAAAAGGATATTCCCAATAAAATAAAAAAATTATTCTCCGTAAACATAAATTTTGTATGTAGACCAAATGCCTAACACACAAAATTTTTCATTATCAATGTGGCTGATTTTTTTGATACCAGCAGACTTTGCAGCTGTTTCAATAGATGCATCACCAGAAACGACTAAACCTAATACGTTAAGAGATTTTGCAGTACCAACCTTTGTTCCCAAATCGTTAGAAGTTGCAAATTCACCAGTCTTAGAGCTTGTTACGATAAGACCTGAACCTACAGGAGTTGCAACAACAGCACAACTAGATAAACCGAATGTAGCAGCAGCAGTAATAAATAAACCT
>JAFYOM010000039.1 GCA_017560165.1 Parabacteroides sp. | reverse complement strand
TGTGATAGGCTCTTTCAGGTAGATCGCAGCAATGATCATTGTTAGAATAGGAGTACTTGTTGTAATGATGGAGGCATCTACTGGGGAGGTCATACCAAGTCCTATGGTGAACAATCCTTGGTTGAAAAGCACTCCTAACATGGAGGCGAAGAATAGTTTCAACAGGTCAGGAGGGGACACGTGTTCCCGTTTGGTGAAAATAGAGGCAATCCAGAATAAAATTGCGGCTCCGATAACCCGGATTTCGACAATAATGAAAGGTGTTATGATGCTGGTAATAAGTACCATTTTCGAGATGGGAGACATCAATCCCCACATCATATTGGCTGTGGTCATGGATAAATGGCCTTTTAATTCATCCTTTTTCATCTTCTTGTATTCATTTTGCGGGTACAAAAGTAGAATAAGAAAAAAAAATCCCAGTATAATTTGAATAATTTATGTATTATACTACCGAAATAAATTGCAGGATATTGGACAAAACCAAGATAAAGATGACTTAAAGCCGAGATATAGCTGAGTGGAGTCATCTTTATCTTTTAGTTATCCCCTTGTTACGTGTTGGTTGGGGGATGTCCTAGAATAATTAAGGGATTGAAAATGCCATTTAAAAAGTATCTTGTGAATCAAGAAGAAAAAACAGAAGAATTTTACTGATTAATTTCTTCTGTTTTTTGCTATTTACTGGATATCCTTTACGGCTTTTTATAAAAGTGTTAGAATTTTAGTTTTTATTACATTCTTTTTTATTTTTGATATGGATACGGGGGATAAGGAAATTCTCGATCTCCAATATATTCGTATGACATTTTGCCATCTTTCTCTGTTTCCCTATATATTGATATCCAAAAAGTGATTTCTTGAGGATATGGTAAACTGATTATTTCGTAAGCAGAATGGTAATGTGATTCGCGATAGAGACGATAATCATTTTCGGCATATTTTAAATACATGAGTATCATGTATACCCCTGGCTCACAAATCTGAATGTCTATTATTTGTTTTACGACATTTTTATGTGTTATCACGTAGGAAGGAAGATTATCCCAGAAATAAATGTATTCAGGATTAGATGGATTTGGAGATGGAATAGGATCTTCATAAAGTGCGTAAAAATCAAGTCTAGTCTTTGAACTAACAGGTGAATCATACGTGATTTTCCAATCCCACGTTACGTTATTTCCAAACCCGTATTTGAAGGTAGCTGTTGATTGATTCAGTCCTTTGACTATATAAGCTGATATTCGTTTCAAATTCTCTCTTAAATAAACAGTAGTAGGTCCAGTATAAGAAACCGAGAGCTTTGAAGTACCTTTGAAATGAACCCAATATTCTCCCATCTTATTATATCCGCCCCCGTGTTCATGGCTACACACTAATTCTGATCGGCTATATGTAGCTCTTGTTGAGGGATGTTCGGTTTCGTTAATGTAAGGATGAAGCTTTTCATTACGAGTGAATGGTTTACCATCGTAAAAAACGATAGCACCAGAATCTAAATATCTTTCCATTCGTAAGTTTTCGTTTTGTAAATATTCAAGGAAATAATTGTATTTTTCTTCGGGGATTCCTTGCTCTGTGGCAGATGCTAAATCTATCAAGCTAGTAAGTTTTCCTTCTTGGAAACTCACGTTTTCGAGTAAAGTTCTGTCATTTTGTGTCAATTTTTCCAGTGGATAATTGGCATAGTCAATATAGCCAATTTCAGGTTCAAAGATCTCTGAATTGCCTGAACAACTCATTATTAAACATGCCCAAATTAATAGATGATTTTTTTTCATAATTCAAAGATTTATTAGTTTGACAATAACACTATACTGTATATGAATACAGCATGAGCGAAATATATTGGAAATATGAAAACTTAATTATAATTTCAATATTCCGGCGATAGCATATGAATCCCTATAAATACGAACTTTATTGGAACGTCCAAACACTAACTTGTATCGTACGGGGATTAGATTTCCTTGGTTTATCACCACAATTTGCGGATCATTCCCTTTGTAGACAGAATTATACCAAAAACTGACTTCTATTCGACCTCCTCGGTGTTGTGTTTGCGTGTAATCAAAGATTTTATACTTGGCACTTTGCATTTGCTCGACAAAATCTTTCTGGTAATTGTTTAATTCATCTTGATTATCGTATTCTGTGAAAGAGAGCAGGGAGTCTCCGCTCACGTGGATATATTCCGGTATGAACATACGCTTGTAATTGGTCGTAAGTGTTTTGGGCATTTCAATAACGTAGTTCCGGCTGTCGATTTTTGCTTTGATAGCTGTTGTAATTACTTTTTTCGCTGAATTTTGATTTAGCGAGGCGCATGACGATGACAATATAAGAATGATTATCGTCAAAAATGAGAGCGATGTTCTTTTCATGGCCATGATGATTTGAAAAAAATTATTAAATGTACTTTTTACGTCAATTCTAGCATACTGTAAATATATAAATAAAATTAGAAATAACAAAATAAAATGATGCAAAATAGCTATGAAAGCTATTTTTTTTTTGAATAGAAATATCAATGAAAACTATATATAATAAATGCATCTATAATACTGTTTATTTTAAGCATTTATATACCACTTTGTAGCGAAATGTGTTTTTAGCAATTTTGATATAGGTTTATTGTAAACTTTTTTACGGATAATACAGTGGTGGTATTCCTACTGTTAAGATCTCCGATTATGATATTTTATTGATAACAAGCGGGATAAATAATAAGAGAGCCGAAACCATTTTGGATAATGTAGAAGGTATATTTTTTACAGGTAAGGATTTTGATCGGGATGCACCTGTTCCGTTTATCAATGATGATATTAAGAACTTTAATAAGTTTATTGGAGAAAGCAGATATTTTTATACTCAGGTTAAAGAAGAGGGAATTATACTTTATAATAGTGGCAAATACAAACTTTCTCGAAGAAGGAAACTAAATTTTGATGAGATAAAGGAACAAGCGCAGGAGTATTTTGATAAAAAAAATGCTAATGATTTCTTGGATACGGCAAAATACAATTACGATAAAGGAAAATATAAACTCGTTTCTTTTTTATTACACCAAGCCTGTGAAAATTATTACTATGCTATTCGTTTAACTTTTACTCTTAGAAATAATAAACAGCATAATCTTTCTAAACTTTCATCTTCTGTGAAAAGATATTCAGATGAATTAGAAACAGTTTTCCACAAGAAACGATTGTTTACTCTCCTCAAAGCGGCTTATGTGGATGCAAGGTATAATCCGCATTTTGTGGTTACTAAGGAGGATATTGATAAGTTAATCCCTAAAGTAGAGTCTTTGAGGGAGATTACAGAGAGAATTTGTGAAGAATGGATTTATAGTTATGATGAGAAAAAATTAATCCTCTATTTTTTAATTATAACATTATCAATTTAATATGAATTTTTAAAGGATTTATAATAAAATAAAGTATTAGAAAATGATTAGAAAGATTGGTTTATATTTTCTCTCATTATGGTTGCTGTTTTTCTTGATTATAATTATAACAGCCGATATACCTTTTTATTGGAGTAGTGACTGGGAATTTGTAGGGTTAAATTATTTGCTGTTAAACAATATTGTTCCAATGATATGTGTAATTGCTCTTCTCATTGGAGCTCTTTCATATTATGATTTTAATCACCGAATAACAGGTACTCCGGAATTATCTTTCGAGATTACAGAGATTGAGAACATAGATTATGAACATCTTACATTTCTGACAACCTATATAGTTCCCCTAGTTTGCTTCAATTTTGACAGTATTCGATATGAAATTGTATTAGTGATTGTATTGGTAGTGATAGGTATGATATATATTAGAACGGATTTATTTTATGCAAATCCGACCTTAGCTATTCTGCGATTTCGAATTTATAAAGTCTCAGGCAGTTTCAGAAATAATGAAACAAGAAATGGTATCGTTCTAATATGTAGAGAGGTGTTGAATCTAAATGATCGTGTGAAATACATCAAAATAGACGAACGAATTTATTACGCATATAAAGATAATACTTATGAATAAAGCCGAACTAAACCAGTCATTAGAGTTTTTAAATAATCCGACAGGAGAGTTACAAATCATTATGTATGCTTGTTTTGAAGGACGAGATGTGAAAAAATTAGACATAAAAGCAGAAGATCTTCCTCCGATAAGACAGATGTTTGTTGATTCCGTCAATAGAGCAGTAATAGAGAAAGAAGAGTTTTCAGTTATTCCGCTTTCAACTGCTGATGAAAGAGGTAATTGCTTTTATGAGTATGATTTGGATCTGCCTGAAGAATTACAAGTCTTGGAAGGGGTTATCGGAAATGATGATTTAGAAATCTTCAATTTCGATATTGATACTTTTTCTGATATAGAGGCTCTGGTTATTGTTCTTGCAGATGACAATAATGAGATATCAATCTATAAGAAATTATCTCCGATAGAAATACTGGGGCGTGGTGGGTATCTGTTGTGGAAGTCAAATCAACGACTTGAACGTTTTGATAAGCAATTATTAAGAATTAGTCCAAGCTTCCAAGTATTGCGAGTAGTAGGTAATGTTATCATATTAAATTTAACTACTATTGAAAAAAGTTTTGGATTCCATGATGTAATAATGAGAGAAGCAACTATAGGGCTTAATGCTATTAGGGATTTAAGTATCGTAAGTAATATAGAAACATTGGAAGAACTTATAAACAATGTGAGTTTTGCACGAAAACTCACTAGAATAGCAAGGAATTCACCTGTGATACAAAGGAGAATTCCAAATGCCAATATTATTGAATTTTCAAGAACACACCCTGCAATAAGTAATAAAATAAGGTATTCAGAAGATGGCTCTCAATTCGCATTAGATACAAAAGTTTCAAAGGATTTATTTATCAAGTTATTGAATGATGATTTTTTAACCTCTGAATTGACTCAACTTTATTATGATAGTTTAGCGAAAGATAATATTGAAGCTGAAGCCGAACAAATCGAAAACGAAGTAAATGAATAGTTTGCCGCTGAATTATACGATGTAGTAATAATTACAAAATTGAATAAAGGGGCTGTTAAGTAATGACAGCAAATTTTTCAAATACACCTAAAGTAGTCCACCTAATTTTTCATGTGAGCCCAAAAACCTATAAAATGAAGATAAAAGAAAAGAGAGTTACTTTCGTAACTCTCTCCTTTCCAGTGGTACCACCAGGAATCGAACCGGGGACACAAGGTTTTTCAGTCCTTTGCTCTACCAACTGAGCTATGGTA
>JAFYOM010000334.1 GCA_017560165.1 Parabacteroides sp. | reverse complement strand
CAACCTTTTCCTTTTCTGACAAAGGAAGAATCGTCTTTCCGGTTTCCAGCGTATCGATATAATCATTCATGAAATCGAACTTACCCGGCTTCTGCCCCTCTTTTCTTTCCTTCGGTTGGTAATCATTCATCGCAAAGACCATCTTCTCATATTGGTCATACTGGAAGTAATCATGGTTACGAGGGTCATTACTTTCACGCAAAGCTATCACCTGCTTTACCAAACGGACAGCCGGATTCTCCTTCTTGTACTTTTCTTTTTTAGGCTTAACTACAACCTCATTCAATGCGAGACCTGTAGGTGCCAACTTGACTTCTAACTTATTAACCTGACCGGTTTTAAGAGTTATCACCTTCGTATCATATCCTAAATAGGATACCTCTATCACTTTTACTTTGGAAGGTGTGGAAAAGTCAAAGTTTCCATCTCCATCTGTAGCTGTACCAATTGTTGTACCTTTAAATATGATTGAAACATAAGGTAAACCTTCTCCGGTAATTGAGTCAGTAACAATTCCTTTAATTGTCGTATTCTGCCCATTTGCTAACCAAATTGTAAATAAAAAGGTAAGCAAAAAAACAATCTTTTTCCCCATTAAAACGCTATATTACCTAATAATTGCCTTACTTGTTAAAATTAAAGGTGCAAAGTTAACATAGTTTCTTCATATAAAATGTTCCAAAACGCATACATACTATTCTTATTGACAACATTTAAGAAATTTATTCCCATTTACCGCCCTTTTTTTATCATATTTTTATAATTAAATGAGATTCTGACCCTATTATATAGTTTATTCTTATTCCTATTATTCCTATCTTTGTCATTCAACAGTTCAAATAAACAGCGACTATTATCCATGAGTGCAAAACATAAAACACGTATTTCCTATCCCTCATCGGAAAAAATCTATATACCCGGAAGCATTCACCATATCAGTGTAGGAATGCGAAAAATCAAATTATCGGACTCCGTACTCGAAAAAGAAAATGGTGATTTAGTCCATAAAAGAAATAATCCGGTATATGTTTACGACACAAGTGGTGTCTATTCAGACCCTCAAGTCATAACCGATATTCAAAAGGGACTTCCTCGTATGCGTGAGGAATGGTACAAAGGACGTAAGGACCTTCTGCACCTAAAGCACTTAACGTCCGATTTTAGTCGTCAACGTCTAAAAGATACCTCTTTAGATGAGATTCGTTTCCCTCAACATCATCTTCCCTACCGTGCCAAAGTAGGAAAGAACATCACACAGATGTATTACGCCAAACGCCGCATCATCACCCCCGAAATGGAATATGTGGCAATCCGTGAGAATCAGCAGATCGAAGCATTGGGCTTGAAATCATATATCACCCCTGAATTTGTCCGTAAGGAGGTTGCCTCCGGTCGTGCCATCATACCGGCCAACATCAACCATCCCGAAGCAGAACCGATGATTATCGGGAATAAATTTTTAGTTAAAATAAACACCAATATCGGAACCTCTACCCTCTCATCCAGTATTGATGAAGAGATTGAAAAAGCTATCTGGAGTTGTAAATGGGGTGGCGACACACTAATGGATCTCTCTACCGGAGAGCATATCCATGAAACTCGTGAATGGATTATCCGTAACTGCCCCATACCGGTAGGAACAGTCCCGATCTATCAGGCTTTAAAAAAGGTCAACGGACAAATAGAAGAACTGAATTGGGAAATCTATCGTGACACCCTAATCGAACAAGCGGAACAAGGAGTCGATTTCTTCACTATTCATGCCGGATTGTTACGCAAACATGTCGATCTGACTCATACTCGCTTGACCGGCATCGTCTCCGGCGGAGGTGCTATCATGGCACAATGGATGGAAATACACAACGAAGAGAATTTTCTTTATACTCACTTCTCTGAAATTTGTGAAATCCTTAAAAGCTATGACGTAACCATATCACTTGGAAATGGTTTACGTCCCGGCTCTATCTACGATGCTAACGATAGTGCACAATTTGCCGAATTACAGACATTAGGCGAACTAACCGAAATGGCTTGGGATCAATACGTACAGGTCATTATCGAAGGATCCGGTCATATTCCGATGAACAAAATAGCTGAAAATATCAAAGAGCAACGCTATATCTGTAACAATGCTCCGTTCTATACCTTAGGTCCTTTAACGACTGACATCGCTCTCGGTCATGATCATATATCCTCTGTTATCGGAGCAGCACAAATCGCTTGGCAAGGCACTGCCATGATTTGCTATGTAACCCCTAAAGAGCATTTGGGATTACCGAATAAAGAAGATGTACGAAATGGGGTTGTTGCATACAAAATTGCCGCTCACACAGCCGATTTAGCAAAGGGACATCCGGGTGCACAAGTTCGTGACAACGCCTTAAGCAAAGCTCGTTTTGAACTTCGTTGGAAAGATCAAATCAACCTATCCCTTGATCCTGAACGAGCTCTCCAATACTCTAAAGAAGGTGATATGGCGAATAATGACTATTGTACGATGTATAGGCCAAACTTCCATACCACACCATTAAACCAGAGTAAAAACAAAAAGTATAGAAAATAAGAATGTAAAAGATTCAAAAAGGACACATTTATGATAGAAAATTACTCTATTTTTGTTGCCTAAAATAAAGTAACAAAAATGAAAAAGAGTATCTTAACACTATCAATCCTACTATTAATCTGCTGTTGCAGTGACAATAATAAACAAAAGCTAAAGGCTCCGACACGTGTAAAAACGGTGATGGTTTCACACAATTCTGTTGAAAATCAACAAACGTATGTCGGTATTATCGAAGAACGTGAAGGAACAGCTGTTAGCTTTACAAGCATGGGTATCGTTAAACGCATACCTATCAATGAAGGGCAATTTGTTTCTAAAGGACAAGTCATCGCTGAAATCGATGATACCCAAGCTCGCAATCTATTAAACGGGGCCAAGGCACAGATGGAACAGGCCAACGATGCTTTCAAACGTTATAAGATGTTGTACGAAAATGGATCGTTACCGGAAGTTCAATGGGTCGAAATACAAAGTAAAGTGGCACAAGCCAAAGCACAGTTTGATGTAGCTCAAAAGAATTTAGCCGATTGTCAGTTAATCGCTCCTGTAAGTGGTTTCATCGGTCGAAAACAGATTGGAGTCGGAGAAACGGTACTGCCATCACAAGCTGTCGTAAACATACTCGACATCAACACTGTAAAGGTTAAAGTATCTGTTCCGGAAGCAGAAATCAGCCGTATCAATCCCCAAACACCCTCTTCTATCCGAGTGGATGCCATAGAGCATAGTTATCAAGGTGGTCGTATTGAGAAAGGAATCCAAGCTGATGCACTGACACACACCTATGATATTCGTATTCATGTAGAGAACAGTGATCATAAGTTACTACCGGGAATGGTTGCATCTGTTTCTTTCCTTTCATCGTCAGCACAACCCTCCGAACAAATCACACTACCTATAACCTCTGTTCAGAAAAAGGCTGACGGCTCTCTTTTTGTATGGACCATAGATAAAGACAGCACCGTTCATCGTACGACTGTACATATTGGCTACACACAAGGAAACCATATCTCAGTAACTTCTGGTTTGCAATTAGGTCAGCGTGTTGTTACAGAAGGTTATCAAAAATTAAGTGAAGGTACAAAGGTTATTTTCTAAATCATAAACCTAAATTTCCAAATTACAGATGAAAAATATGAATTGGCTCCATTGGCCATTGGAGCATTACTCTATAACCATACTCATCGTTAGTATCCTTTTCATCATGGGGATCTTCGGTATGTATGATATGCCGAAAGATGAGTTTCCACACGCCACTATCCGTCAGGGTGTGGTAGTTGCGATTTATCCCGGAGCCACCTCCGAAGAGGTTGAAGAACAAGTCGCACGTCCTTTGGAACGTTACCTTTTCACTTATGGCGAAGTAAAACGTTCAAAGACCACTACAACTTCACAAAACGGTATGTGTATCGCTATGATTAAGTTGAACGACAATGTAAACAACAAAGACGAAGTGTGGAGTAAGATCAAGCATGGATTGAATACGTTCAAATCATCACTACCGGCAGGTGTTTTGGCCCTAGTAGTCAATGATGACTTCGGTAATACTTCGGCTTTGCTTATCGCCATCGAAAGTAACCAACGCAGCTACAGGGAACTAAAAACATACAGTGATAACCTCAGTGATCGTTTACGCCGCATCCCATCGGTAGCCAATGTGAAATTGTTCGGAGATAAGAAAGAACAAATAAGTCTCTATATAGACCGTCAACGATTACAAGCATACGGTATTGGTCAACAGATGCTCTTTTCTCAACTGCAAGCTCAAGGTATCACTACGATGAGTGGCAGTATCAGTGATAGAGACCAACAAATACCTATCCACATCGAGAACACAGATAATTCAGAAGAGGAGATCGCCAATCAAATCATCTATTCCGATCCTACCAGTGGTAAAGTAATCAAAGTACGCGATGTTGCTCGTGTAGTCAGAGAGTACGATCCCATGTCTAGTCGTATAGAACAAGATGGTCATCCTTGTGTGCTATTGTCTATGGAGATGACACCGGGCAACAATGTCATACAATATGGTAAGGAGGTGGAAAGTGTACTCGAAACCTTCCGTAAAGACGAACTTCCCGATGACGTTACGATTACTCGTATAGCCGACAAACCAAAAGTTGTAGCAAAGAGTGTGAGTGATTTCTTGCGAGACCTTCTCCTTTCGATGCTCATCATCATCTTAGTTATGATGGTGCTCTTCCCGCTCCGCTCTGCCATTGTGGCTGCTATTACGATTCCGCTAAGTACATTTGTATCGGTCGCTATCATGTATATGGTTGGCATCGAGCTAAACATTGTTACGTTGGCAGCTCTGATTGTTGTTATGGGAATGATTGTAGATAACAGTATTGTAGTTATCGACGGTTATCTGGAATATCTGAACAAAGGCTATGAGCCGCATAAAGCAGCCATTGAGTCAGCACGTCAATATTTCGTACCAATGATGCTTGCTACGATTTGTATCTGTGCAATCTTCTTCCCTTTCCTTATTACGATGAAAGGAACCCTTCGTGACTGCCTCGTTGATTTCCCATGGACCATTACCATTAATCTAATCGTATCACTCTTCTTAGCTGTAACGGTAATACCGTTCTTGGAAGTACATATCATCAAACCCGGGAAAGTAAACACTGAAGGAAATGCCATTACCAATTGGGTACAAAACACCTATAATCATGTCCTTGATTTTACCTTCCGTCATCCATGGCAAACCATCGGAGGTGGAATGATTGTGATATTACTCTCTTTGTTTATCCTCCCAACGCTGAAGATCCGTCTTTTCCCATACGCTGACCGTGATCAATTTGCCGTTGAAATATTCCTTCCGGAAGGAAAAGGTTTGGCTGAAACAGAACAGATTGCCGACTCTGTTCATACAATATTACGACAAGACAAACGTATCCAAAATATTACCGGCTTTATCGGATGTTCATCACCTCGATTCATGGATGTCTATGCACCTCAGATGGCCGGGAATAACTATGCGCAGTTCATTATCAATACTGAATCAGACAAGGCTACTCTTGATCTGTTGGCCGACTATCAGCCACAACTAAGTGAGGCCTTTCCTCATGCCTATGTCAAATTCAAACGCCTCGACTATCTCGAAGTGACTGAACTGGAATACCGCTTCTATGGCGAGAATCTCGACTCACTTCATGTCGTTGCGGAACGACTAATGGAAAGAATGAACCAAATGCCTGAATTGGAGTGGGTACACACTGACTATTTCCAACCCTATCCTATTATTAACGTAGAGCTCAACCCTGTAACTGCTGCACAGTTAGGTATTACACGTACAGCTGCACAACTTGCAATCAATACTACAACCGGTAATTTAAGGGTAGGTCAAATTTGGGAAAAAGATTATGAACTTCCTATCATCGTAAAAGATGATACAGATATGACCTTCTCAGACGTTGCAAACTTAGGAATCTCATCTCCTATGACCATGTTTTCGGGAGGTTTGAATAACAGCAACAGTACCATTCCATTGCGACAGATAGCCAAGATTAGTCCTAAGTGGAGCGAAAGTCGTATCCTGCATCGAGGAGGCGAACGCTGTATCACAGTGACAGCTCACTTTGCACAAGGTGTCTATACCTCTCCGGTTGAAAAAGAGGTTGCACGCATCATGCAAGAAGAGATTGATTTGCCTCAAGGTGTACGATGTGAAGTCGGTGGTGAAATTGAATATGGTGATGAAGCAATGCCACAGATTTTCGGAGGTATCACCATCGCTTTGATTATCGTCTTCTTCTTCCTATTGTTCAATTTCAAGAAATATGGAATCACAATCGTCTGCATGACAGCCCTCGGATTAATGATCCCGGGTGCTCTCATAGGTTTGGGATTGATGAATCGTGCCCTTGGCCTCACCTCTATCTTTGGTCTTATCACATTGATGGGTATCATTATGCGTAACGAGATTCTAATCTTTGAACATGCTATCGATCTTATCAAAAAATATATAGCAGAGCATGGAGACTGGACCGTCGACCGTCAAGCTTATAATGCTGCAGTGAAACAGGCTGCCTACGAAGCAGGCAAACGTCGTATGGTCCCCATCTTTTTAACCACGGCTACTACAGCTGTCGGTGTCGTACCGATGATCATCGCCCAGTCTTCATTCTGGATGCCTGTTGGTGTTACCATCTTTGCCGGAGGTATTGGTTCACTAATCATGGTAGTGACGATGCTCCCTGTGATCTATTGGAAAGTTTCTACAAAATAAAATGAAGAATTGACATGAAAAAGATATTCGTCCTTATTCTCTTTATAGTTGGCTACAATCATACCGTAGCCCAAACCTATACATTAGAACAATTGATAGACTCTGCGCTATACCACAATATCCATATTCGCAGTGCTCGTCATAACATGGAGGCAGCCCACCAACAGCGCAAGGAGGCTTTTACCAAATATTTTCCGGACATAAGCAGTACCGGTCTCTGGTTCAATGCCAACAAAGGGATGGCCGAACTTTCGATTAATCCTTCGGAAGTAATTCCACCATCATTGGGACAATCATTGAGTCAAATGATGCCCCCCGAAGAGTTGGCAATGTTGGGTACACCCATCAATCTCTCCGTACTCCAACGAGGCATCGTTGCCGGTGTTTCTGCTGTACAGCCTATTTTTGCCGGTGGACAAATCGTTAACGGTAACAAACTGGCCAAAATTGGTGAAGATGTTAGTCGCTTACAGTTGCAACAATCTGAAAACATCGTGGAAAAACAAGTAGAAGAATACTTCTGGCAATTGGTAACGTTGACTGAAAAAATCAAAACAACAGAAGCGATACAGACGATGCTGAACAGTATTCATAAGGATGTGACTGTTGCTGTTGATGCAGGTGTAGCGATGCGTAACGACCTTTTGCAGGTTCAATTACGACAAAATGAAATGGAAAGCCTGATGCTTAAGCTATTAAACAACCTGAATATAGTCAAACTAACCCTTTCTCAATATTGCGGACTATGTGATACCTCTTTTGTTTTGAGTTATCATGCGGAAACACTTCCTGAGACCACCATGAAAGAGGATCATGATCAAGCATTGTCCCAAACAGTCGAATATAAACTATTAGACAAACAGGTAAAAGTAGCAAATCTTCAGACCAAGATGGCTGTAGGACAAAACCTACCAACAATAGCCATCGGTGCCGGATATAATTATCATAACCTATTGGGATATAACCACACTTTTGGGATGGTTTTCGCAACGGTTAGCGTACCCATCAGTGGTTGGTGGGGAGGTTCTCATGCCATTAAACGCCGAAAGATCGAGCAACAGAAAGCTATCGACCAAATGGAGAACCATTCCGAACAGCTGAAAATCAAGATGCAAAAAGCATGGAATGAGGTAAACGAAAGCTACCAACAACTAAAAATTGCTTATCGAAGCATCGAACAAGCAGAAGAAAATCTTCGCATCAATCGCGATCATTACAAAGCCGGAACCTTAAAGATTTCTGATTTATTGGAAGCACAGTTACTTTATCAGCAAGCTTGTGACAAACGTGCCGATGCATTTGCTAATTATCAAAACAAGCAACTGGAATATCGCCAATCTTTAGGACAATAACTAAAATCAAGTAGTAAAATAAACCCTATCAAATAAAAATTAGCTCCGATGTAAATCAAAATACATCGGAGCTAATCCCAACTTTCCTCGGAGGTAATTTTTCCCAATCTTAGAGGTCTCAATCAACACCTATCCTCTAATAGGCGATAGTAAACCATCGATTTATTCATAACTTCCTTCTCTCATCTTTATAAAAAGCAATCAAAGATTCCTTGTATTTTAAAGAAACAATTATCTTTGTGAGTATCAATCTACAACATGTTTTGATTGATTTTAATATTAATCACTAAAACCATAAAACTATGGGAAAGTTTATGAATCCCTTTACCGATGTTGGCTTCAAGCATCTCTTCGGTAGAGAAGTAAGTAAAGATTTGCTGTTGGAATTGCTGCGAGTTATTTTAGGAGACGAGCGAAGAGTGAAACGTATCAGTCTTTTGAACAAAGAGAAGGTTCCAAAGTCTATGGATCAAAAGGTTGTCATTTATGACATCCTTTGTGAAGATGAAGACGGCACAAAGTTCATCGTAGAGATACAGAACCAGTATCAAGACTATTTCTTAGACAGAGCACTGTATTATCTATGTCGGATGATTGATGAACAGGGTTTGAAAGGGTCAGCTTGGAATTATGAGATTTATCCGGTTTACGGCATCTTCTTCTTAAATTTCAAGATAGCTCCATTAACGAAGTTTCGTACCGATGTAATTTTAGCTGATAGGGAAACAGGAAAGATGGTCAACAGCAAGATGCGGCATATCTATTTGAGTTTGCCCTACTTTACGAAGCAAGAGAATGAATGTGAAACCGATTTTGATCGTTGGATATATCTTTTAAAGAATATGGATAGTTTTAAAGAGATACCGGAATATGCTCCGAAATCAGTCTTTGGTAAGATTTTAGAGGTTGCAAATGTAGCTTCGTTGAGTCCGGAGGAACGTTTGGAATATGACCAAGCCCTCAAACATTATCGGGACTACAATAACACCATGCATACTCAATACCGTCAAGGTAAAGAAAAAGGATTAGCAGAAGGAGAAGCTATTGGCTTAGCTAAAGGACTCGCAGAAGGAAAAGCCAAAGGTATTCGTCAAATGCTTCAAAATATGCAAGAGATGGGGATAGACATTACTACCATGGCTAAGATTGCCAAATTATCTGAAGCAGAAGTCACAAACATCCTACAAGAATAATATGAACTAGAAATAACAAAAATAGGGACTGTCACTATTGATTGACAGTCCCTTTTCCTTATGTATATTCTTTTTTCAAAACGCCTGAATAAAAAACAAATGCTTTTTAAGCGACAGTCCATTTGCAACGAACCGGAGAAACGATTGCGCCTTCTTCTTTCAATAACTTCATAGCCTTATCAACGTCCTTACGATCAAGACCACTAAGTTCTGTTATCTTACCTGCATTTAATGGTTCACCTGCTTCTTTCATCACTGCTAATACTTTTTCTTTTGTTTCCATAATTTTATTTTTTAATCTGTTTGTTCTTATAAATGTTTTAATGATATACGACAACCTTACGCTTTAATAATCTTTTTTGCCTTAAAACTAATAATAACCTATTTTATTTCAAAGATTACAACTCTTTTTTCCACAAACCATGCAAATTACAATACTCATAAACCGCAATGGGTTTAGCTTTTCCTACACAAACCTCAGCAATCGGTTCATTTTTCAAATCAACTCGTATACCTCCTTGTTCAGTTTCTACATAGATAAAAGAGATGTGATGTTCAGGCAACATCGGATGAAGCACACTTCCTACCTCGATTCTCAAACGTCCATCTTCCAACACTTTTACTTCCGGGATATGTTTTTCTTCGCTTGCTTCAACTGTATTAGGTATAAGTTCCGTCATCTTCTGTCCGCAACAGACTACAGAGACACCACTATCCACCAATTTTTCGATGACATTGCCACAATGCATACATTTATAAAACTTTACTGCCATAATATTCTGTTTTTGAACTTTTACTTTCTTAATTCGATAACAAAATTATACCTCTTTTGGTTTCTATCCAACAGATAAAATCTAT
>JAFYOM010000038.1 GCA_017560165.1 Parabacteroides sp. | reverse complement strand
ACATCGGGCATACCTGATCTTCAAGATAGAATGATATCGGTGATGTATGTGTTCTTGCTTCAGATATGAGTTTGAACAATACTGCGGAATCTCCCGGATCAAGATGATCCATTATATTCTCAATATCATCCCAACCATCAAACATATATTCCTTATCATCCTTAATTATGGACATGCTTGAAATATATAATGCGTGTGCTGATATATAATCATATTCAAACAATGCTTCATTCTCAGGATCAAAGTCTTTAAGATCTCCATCTGGAACATATCTGTTGTACAATTGCTGTATCAACGGAATCTTCTTTGTTATGAATTCATAAGCTGAAGGTTCAGATATCTCAACTTTGAATCGTTCTGATGGCAGGGTATACTTGATACGATTGTTTGAAACTTTATCAAACAGAGCACAAGCCTCATCAAGAGTAGATGCTTCGTGTGCTGCGATATAATGTTTCGGAGCAAGATCTGTATCAAGGTGAAGAATATTTCTTGGATGATATTTGATTGTTGATTTGTGATTACATTTCTCATTACTACATTTGATAGTAAGAGTCTCTTCTTCATCAGCAGTTGCAACAAGTACAGCCCACATGAGAAGCTCTCTGTCCTGATACTTTGTCTTCTTAAGGAAATCATCAAAATCTTTGAATGCTCCTATTGATACATTCTTGATGTGTTTGTAGATTACACTCCACTTCTTCATTTCATCATCTGATCTATTCTGAGAAGTTGGTGCAACAAGACGAATGAAATCAAAGTAGTTGATTGGACGTACTACACAACGATATGCCGAAGCAGGAAGAGTGATTGGTGTATCATTAACTCCTGTATCATATGTTTCGAGAAGACCCTTCTGGTTTGAATTAAGAATTACTTCTTTGAACATTTCTTTCGCAGAGACTTTCTTAACAGTAATATCAATCTTTCTTGATTCGGACATGTTGCGTACAACATCTGAATCGACATTGACAGTTACTTCAGAACCTTCTGGAACGTTGATTGTTATCTGTGGAACAGTTTCAAGTTTCTCGTTAACCTGTACAGGTGGTTTTTCTGGAGCGTTTGCAGCGTTTGATTCAGCCGCATTTTCGGATGTATGTGGATGTGTAATCCATACGGATGCTCTTTCGCCAGAATTCATCACCCAGTTATTGAGGATTATTTTCTCGAAATCGGAATTTATAACATCACCGTTGATATCATAATATTCGATGAGATCACCCATAACTTCGCGGCGTCCCTTAATGCCGGTTGTAATATCCGAAAGCTCAGGAATACCACCTTCTGTGATATGGTATTTTGCAATAACCTTATTGACCATTGTTGTTACAATAGCAACTTTTTCTGTTTGGTAATTTGCAAAATCCGCAAGCACATTTGGATCATGTGAATCAGGTGGCATGATTGTTTTCTTTTCTTCTGCACGTGCTACAGCTTTATCGATCATATCCTGGCGAATTGCAGCTTCTTCAGCATCTTCTGCTTTCATCTCTTCTTCAAGATCATTATCACCATAATCGATATCTACAGATACAGATACCGGTTTACTGTCAGAATCATCTGTAGGAAGAATTATATCTTCGGGCATTTTTGGGATGGCGGAATTTTCTATATTCTCTGATACAGTTCTAAGATCACTTGATTTGTCTTCGTTTGATGCTTTCTCATGTTTCTTGATGAGCTCATCAAGTGGATCTTTAAATGTTTCACTCATAATTGAAATCTCCTTTACTTTTAAATTTTATAAATATACATTATTAATATGGATTACGGATACTAATCCACCATTATAACAAGCGGTTATTGTAACGCTATGTTATTAGAAGGGAGTGTTTGTTTATGCATGATAAAATGTTGTGGTTTAATGAAAAAATACAATATATATTCCATGCAAATATTGTCGAATGGGATATGGAAAAAGCATCATTGAGTGTGTGTGAAAGATATAATCTCTTGCCAAAAGAGGAAATAATAAGAATGAAATCATTACCAAAATTGGAAAGAGAAAAGGCAATGGGTATGCACCAGCGAGGAAATAAAGAATTTTCTAACCAGCTATTATCAGGTATTCGTGAAGTACGAAGAAAATTTCTTGAAGCAAATGAGTTGGATGAATCAAATATATTATCATTACATAATGATGCTATTATATTTAATTCAAGAAAAGAAATAATATCAAATATAGATGGAATTAATTTTCATCATGATAATACATGGGATGCATATATTCGTTATGGACGTGCAGAAATATTTTACAAGATTGATGAATTGGGCAATGGTTCATTAGAATTCAAGAATGTTGGACAAGATAAAATTCAAGAACATACGTTTGGTTTGAATAGATATTTGACGAAAGTTATAGATTATATTGAAAATTATGATATTAACATTTTGAAGTATATGAAAAAATTTCAAAAACAATATCTTCAAGACAAACTTCCGGAATACTACTATTCGGCATTTACTAAAATCGGAGATTTTAAAACATCAAATCTTGAGTTCTTTGCATTGATTGCAAATATCGTAGTTCAGGAGGTTAATTCATGGAAATTATAAACGAATCAGATACACTGTATCGATTCAGATTTAAATCACCAGGAATGAGTGACAAGTTAGCACATTTTGTAATAACAGACGATTTGAATAAAATGAAAATGTTTCTGATTCAACACAATTTTGATTTATCGAAAGCAATAATTGAAAATGTTCCACATAAAGAACATGATGGTGATGACATATTCATGTTAGAAGAATATATTTTGAAATCAAATTATTCAGATAAAATATATAAAATAATGAGTAATGAAAAAATAATTTATGATTGTGCTCAAGCCACAGGATCGATAATGTCAGAATCATTGGTATTTGGTGCAGATGTAATAAGAGATGATTTGCCAATAATGAAAGCAATATCCGAGTTAGTGAATCAATTGGATCATGTATTTGTTTTAGACCATACATTGTGTGATGCGAATGGTAATCCATATTCATCAGCATATGAACAATACACGAAAACAGGATTCCCAAATCCTGATACTTATTGTACAGATAAATTGACAATGACAAAGGAACCATCAGAATATGATGATAATGAAATATATAATTCAATATCAAATAGTGTTGGAAAAGGATTCCCTTTACCATTCACAATAGAGATGTATGTATCTTATTTTGCGGAATTATTAACAGACAAATACAATTGATGAAAGGAAGATATGATATGGCAGACAAACTCACAGGTTCACAAATCGTGGAAACACACAAACCGAAAAATTATAAATTTAAGTATATAATCAAAGATGATAATTTATTAAAAGAATTAGAAAATTCAAATTATGATATATCTTCTCTTGATACCATAAATGATGATGATTTAGTAATCTCAGCAACAAATGTGACATTTAAAGAATATCCAAGAGAAGTTGTTGCGGCATCTAAGAAACCAACACAAATCGAAGATGGTGTTTTATTATTTAAACAATTAACAACGAAAACGGATAAAAAATTATTGAATGTCTGTGTTGGTTTTTTCACACATTTGAATCAAAGATATGTGTGTATCAAATTCATATACGAACGATTTGATATTATAGAGATATTTATATTAACATAACAAAATAAAGTGTGGGGGCTTTCGCCCCCAACACCTTACTTTTTTATTTGACAATACTTATTCTGCCGTTGTTTCATATGGATTTGCGATGCTATGTGTAACACCGTTATCACCATAGATCTGAGAATGATCTTCGATTGTAACAGCCTTGTTAGCAACACCGTCACGCTGCAACTGTTGTGGGTTTGCATACATAACAGGAGCATTGCCAAGACCAGACTGAACGCCGTCGAGATATGGACGAGCACCGCCATTGAACATCTCTGTGTCAATTCTCTCAGAAGAAGCATCCTTGAAGAATGCATCACCAGCACCTGGATTGAAGTTAAGTGAGTTACCGAATACAGCAAACTGTTTAACATATCTTGATGCAAGGTCGTTTATATATGCACTCTGTACATACTGGCAGTTGAATGTGAGTGGGAGTGCCTGAATAGCTGATGAACCTTGAGCATTCGATGTGAACAGATCGTTTCCGACCTTGTTTGCAGGAACACAACCAAGAGCTGCAACAGCACCTTCAACACGAGCACCGGATCTATCCAATGCAATGATGAGGAATTCAGCAACTTCCCAAGCAGGTGATGGTTCAAGAGCAATGTCTGCTTGACCTTCCACAGGTTTAAATATTCTCTGAGGAGCCTTAGTTGTCTGATCCACTGAACCAGCTACGAGACCATGATATGTTGTAAGACCTGTAATTGAATCTGAAATACCGTCAATCCACATGTTGTGGAAGTTTGACATTGGTCTACCAACAAGCTCAGGAACATTAATAGTCAGAGTCTGACCAGCCTGTGTATTTTGTGTGGTAGGAATCGGTATTGATCTACCAGCGAATCCACCCTGAAGCTGAGCATTAGCAAGTGAAGCATCACCAATGTTTGGAGTAATTCCAGTATTATAATACTCAACGACTTTTTTGTATGTTGCGAATTCTTTGTTGGTATATGCATTCTTATCAGCACCGCCGAAGTAATGCATAAGGAAGAAAGGTCCACGATACATTACACAAATAACTCTATTGGTTGTCTCAGGATTGAGACTCCTGAGTGTATGTATATCAGGAGTCAATCCGCCGAGCATGCCTGTATATTGTGTAAGATCACCAGTATAACTTCTTATACCAGACTGAAATGAAATAGCAGCCATATATTATCTCTCCTTTCCTTAATTAGTATCTCTACGATTGATATTAACAATGATCGGAACTCTGAGGATGAGACCACGGAATGTTACATCGCAATAGCAAACGAGTATCTCACCACCGTCTGTTGAATTGATGTCACGAACAAACTGTATCTGAAGATTCTGAACAAGAGTTCCAACCCAGTTGGAGAATGTGTTGTTAACATTGTCGGAGAGTGTTTTGATGATTGCATCATCATTATATTCAAGCAGGAATGCGTCGATCTTGTTCTGCAGCAAATATGTGAGCTGTGATAATGTACGCATGTTGCTTTCCTGTAAAAGATCAGATGTATCAGAATCACGTTTAAGTGTTCTCTGAGATCTTCTTGTGAGAGAACCATCTGGGCCCATAATCCAAGCGTTACCACCAGAATTATACAGAAGCTCTCTGAGTTCCCAATCTGTTGTATCAACATCTGGGAAATATGTGGAATATCTATCCGATGTGATTGCGGAGAGATCACCAACATATGGTTTGTTGATGCTTGTCTGACGAATATGTCTGATAAGATTATCAGCTATCTGTTTTGTGAATGTATATGACAAACCTGTCTCAATATCGACCCAACCACCGATATCCCATGAAGCATTCGGATTATCGAATCTCTTAGCAAACGATGTATTCACGAGCATTGCCGTATTAGCATCTGTTACACCAGAATCGAGATGGAGTGAAAGACCTGAACCAGGACCTTTTGGACGCATATCTTCCGGCATACCATGATAACAACGATAAATCATAAGATCATACATTGCCTGTTTAACATCAATATCCTCATACTTGAGGCCTTCAATAATCTCAGGATGGAAAAGAATTTCTTCCTTTTCATCGTCTGTGAATATAATAGAAGCATTGATAATATCTGCAGGAGTATATGTGAGATATGGAAGAATAGTTGAACCAACTATTGTGTTATAACCAGCATCAAACATGAACTTTGCAGGTGTTCTGTTTGGTGACTGAATACGAGGATCTATCTGACCACGGAAAGCCTTAACAAGCAAAGCAGAATACTTCCACTTGAATTCGATGTCAGAAATGTCTGGATCATCGAAGAATCCTGTATAGCCGCCGCTGAGTTTAACACCACCAACTTCTGTTGTTGGATTGATTCCATATGTGGATGAATAGTAATTTGATGAAATCACTGTAGGATCAGCCTGAATCCTGAAGAGAGAACCTATAGAACCTGTAATAGTATATCTCTTAATACTTACAGGTGATGAATTCTCAGTAACAACCTTGAAGTTATTAAGTTTGAATGTCGGCTGAAGTTGTGTAATTTTTGGATCGTTTTCATCAGTTTTGATGAATACACCCTTAAGTACTGCATTTGGATGCGTTGTT
>JAFYOM010000333.1 GCA_017560165.1 Parabacteroides sp. | reverse complement strand
GTTCAATCATATTAGCCGGAATCTGTTCAATACCATATACCCCCGTTAACGCACTAAAAATAGGACGACTATCCATCAATATTTGGGTATAAGGGCCATCTAATCCATTGATACGAACCTGTTGGAAACCACAATTCTGGCAGTTATTTTCAACACGTACACCTGCCTGAAAATTCAAGCCATCAGCCAAAGTCGTAGTATGCGTTGTTTCAAACATTTTAGAGTCCAACACATTCACCAAAGAGGGAGCCATACGACGAGTCGTTTCATTTCGATTGGCAGACACAACCACATCATCCAATGACATTGTTTCCTCTTCTGCCTCAAAATTCACTTCAAGAGTTTCCCCTTTCTTTAAAGCCACTACCTTCTCTATTGTCTGAAATCCTATAGATTTCATTACAACTGTAAATGTACCTTCCGGTAAATTTTTCAAATAATAATGACCGGTATCATCTGTTGTTGTACCGATTGTTGTACCTTTTAAGAAAATAGTAACTCCGGCTAAATGGTCCTTAAACTCCTTATCAATAACGTGTCCTACAATATTTGCATCTGACGAATTTAAAGAGGTAGTTTCTGCTGCCCAGGTTGTAAAAAAGAGACAACTTAGGCTAAGTATAAATGTAATAAGTTTATTCATTAATAATATCCTTTCAAAAATAGTTAGTTTTTATCAATACAAACTTTTCTTATAACCATACAAGATTACAAGTGAAAAGTCTTTTTACTATGTTCATGAAAGGAAAGGCGGGGCACGAAGTGATAAATTCCCCAAAATCGGAGTTAAAAAAGTCGGATAAACCGAATTTTCTGTGATATTAAAATAAGCTAATGCATAAAAATGAAGTTGTAAAGAATGAACAGCTCCATCTAATACATTCACAGATGATAGTATATGATATAACTGTATTTCAGAAAGGGAAGCATGCTGATGAAGAGAACCATCCGATGCTTTTTTAAAAGGATGCGAGTGAACAATTGTTACTCCATTTTCAACATGGATGTGAGCAAATATAGCAATACTACTGTAATATAAAATAAATAATACAGGTAATAACCATTTTACATATTTGACCGCTATCGGTTTCACACGCCCCTATTAAATTTGAACGTGCAAAGATACATAAAGTATTTATATCTAAACCTTTTTAAAACTAAATAATGAAAGTAAGTTCATACATTCATTAGATTTTATTACTTTTGCAACCGATTTTTCAAAGGAAAAACAAGTTAAAAAATAAAAGTCTATGGCAAAGATTACAAAAGAAGAAGCCCTTCGCTATCATGCGGAAGGTAAACCGGGAAAAATAGAAGTGATTCCCACTAAATCCTATAGTACACAGACGGATTTGTCATTAGCTTACTCTCCCGGTGTAGCAGAACCTTGTCTTGAAATTGAAAAAAATCCACACGATGCATATAAATATACTTCCAAAGGAAATCTAGTTGCTGTTATTTCAAATGGTACAGCAGTTTTAGGATTAGGAAACATTGGAGCATTAGCAGGTAAACCGGTAATGGAAGGTAAAGGTTTACTTTTCAAGATTTTTGCAGGTATTGATGTGTTCGATATCGAAGTAAATGAAAACGATCCGGACAAATTCATCGAAACAGTAAAGGCGATTGCCCCTACATTTGGAGGTATCAATTTGGAGGATATCAAAGCTCCTGAATGTTTCAAAATCGAAAATCGATTAAAAGAAGAGTTAGACATTCCGGTTATGCATGATGACCAACACGGTACAGCCATTATATCCGGAGCAGGTTTGATTAATGCTCTAGAAATAGCCGGTAAAAAAATAGATGAGGTAAAGATTGTCGTAAATGGAGCCGGTGCAGCTTCTATTTCTTGTACCAAACTTTACATCTTATTAGGTGCAAAAAAGGAGAATATTATCATGTGCGACAGTAAAGGGGTTATATCTACCCATCGCACAGACCTAAACGAAGCTAAAAAGTTCTTTGCAACAGAACGTAACATTACAACATTGGAAGAGGCACTTGTGGGTGCAGATGTATTCTTAGGCTTATCTGTGGCAGACGTATTGACACAAGATATGGTCCGTTCAATGAATTCCAATCCAATTGTATTTGCCTTAGCAAATCCTAATCCGGAAATTTCTTATGCAGATGCAATGGATTCACGTAATGATATTATTTTCGCAACAGGTCGTTCTGATTACCCGAACCAGATCAATAACGTATTAGGATTCCCTTATATTTTCCGTGGCGCTTTGGATACACATGCTAAAGCTATTAATGAGGAGATGAAGTTAGCTGCTGTATATGCTATCGCAGAATTGGCGAAAGAACCTGTTCCCGATGTGGTCAATGCTGCTTATAAGCTAAAACGTACGACATTCGGACGTGATTATATTTTACCGAAAGCTCTTGACCCACGTTTATTGACACGTGTATCTTGTGCCGTTGCCAAAGCTGCAATTGAATCAGGTGTAGCTCGTACAACCATTTCTGACTGGGATGAATATGCCAACCATCTACGTGAAATGATGGGATATGATAATAAATTGCTTCGTTCATTTACTGACATGGCCAAAGCCAACCCAAAACGTGTTGTATTTGCAGAGGCTAACCACGTAAATATGCTAAAGGCAGCAGTAGAAGCAAAAGCGGAAGGAATCTGTATCCCTATTTTATTAGGAAATGAAGAACGTTTGGCAAAAATAGCAGCAGAAGAAAATATCAGCCTTGAAGGTATTGAGATCGTCAACTTACGCCACGATCGTGAAACCGAACGTCGTCATCGTTATGCAAAAATCCTTTCTGAAAAACGTGCACGTGAGGGAGTCACTTATTCTGAAGCATGTGAGAAATTAGTTGGAAGAAATGCCTTTGGTATGATGATGGTTGAGACAGGAGATGCAGATGCATTCATCACAGGTGTTTATAGCCGTTATGCAGAAATCACCAAATTAGCGAAACAAATAATTGGTAT
>JAFYOM010000332.1 GCA_017560165.1 Parabacteroides sp. | reverse complement strand
ACAAAGGTTCCAGTAAGTAGGCCAGCCACCTAAACGGTTTCCTAAGAATACCACTTTTACTTCATGTAAACCTTTTGCTAAAGCAAGTGATGTATCGTTACGAGAGAAACGTTTAGTTTCACCTGCATTGTTGATTATTAATTTACCATCAATCCAAACCTCTTCGTTGTCAGAAGAGATGAAATAAACACCATCTTCAGGGATATTGATATATCCGGTAGCGATAGCAGAGTAAGGTTTCACCGCACGGATTGATCTCCAACGTACGATATTCTTGTTGATTTCTGCCAAGTTCTTGATGGTTGATTTTTCCCAATCAGTAGCTTTAGCAAGTTCTGCTACATTTAGATATGAACCGAATGTCTTTTCCATGATTAATCCCGGAGTTACATTTGCAACCTCTTTAGCAGGAGCTAATGTCTGTTTTTCAACAGTGATGGTACGAGTTTTGCTCATCTTTCCAGAAGGCAATACTGAACGAATCTTCAATACTCCTGATTCTGTGAATGGGATAGGAGTTGTATAGATGGCAGAAGAAGCTGTCGGTTCGCTTTCATCAGTTGTATAAACCATCTTCACCGGACGAGTTGATTTGAATTCCAAAGAAACAGAATCAACGAATGCAACAAAGTTACATGATCCGTTCGGTTGTTCCGGTTGAGGAATGTAGTAGTTGATATCGTATGCATCCAAACGAACCAAACCATTATCCACACGACGTTCGAAATCTTTATAATCCTTACGATCTAATTCTGACCATGCAATTTCTGACAATGCTAAAATACGAGGGAATCCTCTGTATTCCAAAATGTCTGTATTGTATAGATATTCACCCCAAAGGTTACATTGTACACCTATGATTGCATTTGATTTACCGATCTTAGCCAATGTGTCAGGAATAGGATCGTATGCATAGATCTTTTCCAATGGTGCATAACCTCCAATTGCAATCGGTTCGATTTTTGAATCACCTTGATAGTTGTCAACATACAAACCTTTATTACTCGGAGTCATGATCACTTCATTGCCTAAAGCAGCAGCAATGATACCACCCTTTTCACCAGTCCAAGACATTACTGTTGCAGTAGGGCTTACACCTCCTTCTAAGATTTCATCCCAACCGATGATCTTCTTATTATGTTTTTCAGCTAAATATTTTTCAATACGTTTGATGAAATAGCTCTGTAATTTTTCTTCTGCTGTATGGTTTTTATCAGCTCTCAAACCTTCTTCACGGATTCTCTTCTGACAATGTGGACATTCTCTCCAGAACTCTTTACGACATTCGTCACCACCGATGTGGATATATTCGTAAGGGAACAAAGGAATTACTTCGTCTAATACATTCTGTAAGAATTCGAAAGTTGTTTCTTTACCAGCACAATATACAATCTCTTCGATACCCCAGATGTTACGAACTTTACCTTGGTCACCTGTACAACATAATTCCGGATAAGCAGCGATAGCAGCCATTCCATGGCCCGGAAGTTCGATTTCAGGAACGACAGTGATGAAGCGATCTGCAGCATACTGTACGATCTCTTTTATCTCTTCTTGAGTGTAGAAACCACCATGTTCAGAACCATCACCGTTGATACGTTTAGAACCGATTTCGATCAATTTCGGATATTTCTTGATTTCGATACGCCATCCCTGGTCTTCTGTTAAGTGCCAGTGGAAACGATTGATTTTGAACAATGCAAAGATATCCAAATATTTTTTTATGTTTTCTACCGGGATGAAGTGACGACATGGGTCAAGCATTACACCACGATATAGGAAACGAGGTTCATCTTTTACAGAAACACAAGGAGCAGTCCAAGCGATACCTTTCACTTTGCTTTTGCTTTGGATTTCAGCAGGGAACAATTGCATCAATGTTTGCATACCGTAGAACAAACCATGTGCATTTTTTGCTTTGATAGTTACATTTGTTGGAGTTACATCCAATGTGTAACCTTCGTTGTTAATCTCTAAAGATTCGTCCACTATCAATGCGATACCATCAGTTGATTTATCATCACTGACTGCAACCTGATAACCTGTTGCCAAATTCATTTGAGCAGCAAAGTACTCTGCTACGATTTTGGCTTCTGGAGTTGAAGCATTGATTTTAGTACTTTTCTTTAGTTGGAAGTTTCCTTCGTTTTGAACGAGGCTAGCCGGGGTAGGGATGACATTGATACCTTGATTGTAACATTTCGGTTCAGAGACTCCCTGGCTACATGACGCTAATAGGCAAACAAAAGCGGTCATGCATACAGCAATTGATTTAAGCATGTTGATTGATTTTAGGATAAATGAATATATAATAAAAAGGGCAGTAAAAAACTGCCCTCACTTATTTTACCAAGCAAAGATAGGATAATCTTTCATGATGTTGTTAACCTTTTCACGAACGGCGGTGATTGTTTTATCACATTCCGGAGCGCTAAGTACGGTATCGATCAATTCAACGATTTCGCCCATCAACGGCTCTTTTGCACCACGAGTGGTGATAGCCGGTGTACCAACACGGATACCTGATGTCTGGAATGCTGAACGGCTGTCGAATGGAACCATATTCTTATTAACAGTAATATCAGCAGAAACTAAAGCCTTTTCAGCCACCTTACCTGTTAATTCAGGGAATTTCTTACGTAGGTCAATCAACATACTGTGGTTTTCTGTACCATCAGAGATGATTTTGTAACCTTTATCGATGAATGCCTGTGCCATTGCAGCTGCGTTTGCTTTCACCTGAGTCTGATATGTTTTGTATTCCGGTTCTAAAGCTTCACCAAAAGCTACAGCTTTAGCTGCGATAACGTGTTCTAATGGACCACCTTGAATACCCGGGAAGACTGCTGAGTCTAACAACTGAGACATCTTTTTGATTTCACCCTTCGGAGTTTTCTTACCCCAAGGATT
>JAFYOM010000331.1 GCA_017560165.1 Parabacteroides sp. | reverse complement strand
TGTACATGTACAACACATTCCTAATTAATTAACAAGGGGAGGGAAACTTCAATGAGCAACACAAAAGAAGTTAAAGGTTGGCTGAAGTCTCGTCTCTCCAATCTAATAAGAAAGGAGAGCAATTATGACTGAAGCCGTAATCCTTGCGTTAATTGCTTTAGTTGGATTGGTGATATTCTTAGTTGTATCAGTAATCCTTGTCAAGATAGTAGTAGAAGCTGCTCCTAGTCAGTTTAAGTTTTGGACTGAACATGGGCATTTTGAAATAAGTTTTGATACTAAAGCAGACAAGTAACGCTATATCACTTGTCGAGGAGTAAAAGGATAAGCGGTTTAGCTCATTTGCAACAACCATATAGTATGTACATACAGGGAAACAAGTAGAATTTGATCGCCTCTACTTGTTTCCTGTTTTAGTTTACGAATTGAAGTTTTATCTGTGTTTTTATTGAGTTTTTTTAAAATATGTGATATGATTAAAAAAATAATATAATATTTTAAACGTGTATAGTATATCAGTAAATTTCCTATTATTAAGTTTTAAATTGATTAGTCAGCATTGTACTATAGCAGCTCAGGCAGCTATCAATAATAAGTAGAGCAATCACTTAACTAATAGTTAAGAACTACGAATAAAAATATGAAATGTCCACTAGAACTGTAATGGTTCTGGTGGACATTTTTTTGTTTTGAACAGTAAAATTCCCCATGCAAAGAGCATAGGGAATCCAATTGTGAGCATATTGATTACGAGTCTTTTCTTACATAATGAGTTTTTCGTCCAGAACCAAGTCTTTCAATCGTTCCATCGCTGACAAGTTTTTTTAGAGCTGCTTCAACGGAAGAACTACCAAGGCTTGGGCATGCGATAAGGGCATCCTGTTTTGTAAAAGTACCGATTTTTGTCTGAGCATAGTGTTTCACAATATCATAAGAAGTGCTTTTTGCTCCAGTTTCCCATGCAAAGCTTACTCTATTTTCAAATTCTCGATAGCAGGATAGAATAATACCAAGCATATATTTGATAAATTCTTTCGGATCATTTTCGCCCTCTAGCCATCCATAGTCTGCGATTGCGAGGGTATCATAATAGCTTTCCTTGGTTTCTGCAATGGCTTTTTCTATACTGATATATTGTCCAACCATATATCCGCTTTTATAGAGTAAAAGCAGTGTTAAGAGTCTGCTCATACGACCATTACCGTCATTGAAAGGATGGATACATAAAAAGTCTAAGACAAAACAAGAGATAAGGATTAGCGGGTCAATAATTCCTCTGTTAAGTTCATTTTTAAATGTTTCACATAATGAAGCTACTGCATCTGATGTTTCATAGGGTTCGAGTGGGGTAAAGATTACTTCCTTAGTACCATCTGGTAGCGTTTTTGCAATTTCATTGGCTGTTGTTTTAAATTTGCCTGCATAAGAAAAAGCGGTGTGTTTTAACATTTCTCCGTGAAGCTGAAGAATGTAAGTTGGGGTAATAGCGATATGCTCATAGTTTTCATGAACAATACTTAGAGCATTTCGATATCCAAGAATTTCTTTTTCGTCACGGTTTTTTGGTGTGGTTTTGTTTTCTACTAATTGTTTTAATCTGGCATTGGTAGTAACAATTCCTTCGATTCGGTTGGATGCCTCGGTACTTTGTATTCTTGCTATTTCAATTAATCGCTCTAATTCTACGGGTTTCTGTCTGATGTATAGTTCTTGCTTTCCTTTGTATTCATGGATTTGTGTAAGATAAGAAATAATTTCATTATCCCATGTTCTATCTATCAAAACTGAATAATCAAATACTTTCATATAGCCATCCTTTCTCCCAATAGGGATATCATTGCTCCCAATTATACAATGTTTTTGGGAGAAAAGCAAAGGTTTTGGGAGATATATTAATTTTAATTAGTATTAGAAATCGGATCATTTTATATACACTATAGCAAAGAAGATATTCGTGTAACCTTTAGAGATGGAACAAGAATTTATACATAGAAATAGTAGAGCTAGACTCCTTTTTTCGTACCAGCGAACGAAAAGCGAACTAAAATTTTACTGGCGAACGAAAAGCGAACTCAGTAGCGAACGAAAAGCGAACTCAGTAGCGAACGAAAAGCGAACTCAGTAGCGAACGAAAATCGAACGGTGGCTGATAGGCTTTTTTGGAATTTTTCCAAAGAGGTCTATTTTTTATGCATTTAAATAGGAAGAGATACAAGGCACGAGAGCCACCGGTTCCGGATTTTGAAACAGAAAACAATTCAAAATTCGGAGGATAATAAAAATGAGAAATTATACATGTAATCCAGAAACTATAGGAAGCAATTTGAAAAGGGCAAGATTAAATGCTGCAAAATCAATGACACAGTTAGATTTTGCGTTAGAGGTGGGGCTTACGGATTCAGTTATTGGAAGAATCGAGAGAGGTTTACGGTATCCTACAATTGAAATCTTGTTTGACTATATGAATAAATTTGATGTTGATGCGAATGTACTTCTAGGTTGTGAGTCATTTCCGGAAGTGGAGCCATGTGATTCTGTGGATGCTCGTTTACAAGCATTGGATGATAAAACCAGAGCACATTTATACAAGGTATTCATGGAAATGATAGATTTTCATATTAAAACCGACTTATAAGGTCGTTTTTTGAGAATATAAAACCGACTTTTTTAGGCGAGTCGTATGAAGAAAAAAAGTTATAGAATATTCTCAGCTAATCGATTGGCAATTTGATTTGCTAAGGAGATTTGAAAATTGAAAAAAAGAAATAAAAAAGAGCAACCTATTAAATGTATTGTCTACCTTTCTACAGAAGGGGATATAGGCCATGTGATGCAACGTGAGGAAAGACAACTTCAATATATAAGCCAATACGCCAATGGTAATCATATTGAAATATGTAAAGTGCAGCGTCGGAATATCATGGGACAGATGGTTGTAAATAAGCATTTTGATACTATGGTAGAAATGGTACGCCAAGGATTTGCAGATGGCATTTTAATTGCCAATATGCGATTATTGGCAGTTGATGAGGAGGATGCTTGTAGAAAAATTGGAAAGATTTCAAAAGCAGGAGGGGCAATCTATTCTGTGGATGACGGGAAACTTTCATTTGGGTTTAAGGAGGTTTCCCGTGGAAAAAGAATTGGTAAATAGAATTAGTGTTAGAGCGATGGCTTACAGACTCATAGATTTGTTACATACAGAGGGACTAGTCAATGCAGAAACATACAGAAATGTCAAGCATCTCGAAAGACAGGAAAATGGCCAATTGACATCCTTAACGTTTTTGGCAGATTGATGCAAAATACGGTAAAACGAATTAGAAGGGATGGCGAGTATGAGTTTAGCAGCGAATAATATATTTTTACATAATACTTCGGTATTAGCATTTGATTTAAAGAAGGACCCAAATAGAATTAGAAAAATGGTTTTCTATGGAAGAGTTTCAACAGAACATGAAGCTCAGCTCTCAGCACTAGAGAATCAAATGAAATGGTATGAAGATCAGTTAAAGTATCATCCAAATTGGGATGTTGTAGAACGATACATTGATGAAGGTATTACAGGAACTCAGGCAAAGAAACGACCTGCTTTTCTTAAAATGATTGAGGACGCCAAAGCAGGAAAGTTTGATTTGATAGTTACCAGAGAAGTATGTCGTTTTGCTAGAAATATAGTTGATACATTGGTTACTACTAGAGAACTAAAGAATATCGGTGTTGAAGTGTATTTTGTAGAAGATAATATCTGGACTATGGATGGTGACGGAGAATTGCGTTTGACCATCATGGCAACGTTAGCACAGGAAGAAAGTAGAAAAGTATCGGAACGTGTAAGAGCTGGACAACATATTAGTCGTACAAAAGGTGTTGTATATGGAACTGGAAACATAATGGGCTATGACCGTGTAGGTGGAACTTATGTTATTAACGAAGAGCAGGCGGAAATAGTAAGGCTAATTTATCGACTATATTTAGAAGGTGAGATGGGTTTAACTAAGATTGCAGATAAATTGAATCAAATGGGATTAAAGAATGCATCCGGTTTAGTTAAATGGTCGCAATCGAATGTGGGAAGGATATTATCGAATCCAACGTACATGGGTGTAATGCATATGGAAAATCTTATACCAATAATTATCTTGAACAGAAACGAATCAATAATCATAATCGAGATACTTATATGTATGTAAAGTCAGATTTTCCGGTAATTATTTCAGAAGAGGATTGGAGAGCGGTTGAAAAGATACGTAATTCAAGGAGCTTTAATATTCCGGAGAAGAATCGTGTTGACCCGGTTTTAGGAGTAGTAGAGTATAGGCATCCGAAGAACATGCCAAAGACAAAATGGACGGCAAAACTTAAATGTGCATGTGGTTCTGCGATGAGGAGAAATAAATGGCATACCAATAAAAAGGTTTGAGTTGGTCAAGCATTTTTGTAACACAAAGACAGAATAAATTCTAACTATACCGTTTTTCAAATGGTGGGTAGTGTAAAAAACTTT
>JAFYOM010000330.1 GCA_017560165.1 Parabacteroides sp. | reverse complement strand
TGGTCGTAGTAGGTCCGGAAGATCCGTTGGTAAAAGGGGTGTATGATTTCTTTAAAAAAGATGCAGCATTGGCGAATATTCCAGTAATCGGACCTTCTCAAGAAGGTGCTCAGTTGGAAGGAAGTAAGGATTTTGCCAAAGCATTCATGATGCGTCACAATATCCCGACTGCACGTTATAAAAGTATCTCTGCTGAAAACTTGGAAGAGGGATATGCTTTCTTGGAATCGTTGGAAGCTCCTTATGTTTTGAAAGCAGATGGTTTGGCTGCCGGTAAAGGGGTGTTGATTTTAGACACTTTGGAAGAGGCTAAGAAAGAGTTGGGTGATATGCTTGGTGGTATGTTTGGTGATGCCAGCAAGACTGTCGTGATCGAAGAGTTCTTAGACGGAATCGAATGTTCTGTATTTGTCATGACTGACGGAAAAGATTATAAAGTACTTCCAGTTGCGAAAGACTACAAACGTATAGGTGAAGGCAATACCGGCTTAAATACCGGTGGTATGGGGGCTGTTTCTCCGGTTCCTTTTGCTGATGAGGTCTTTATGCAAAAGGTTGACGAACGAATCATTCGTCCGACTATCAATGGATTGAAAGTTGAAAATATTGATTACAAGGGATTTATCTTCTTGGGATTGATCAAAGTGAAGAACGAACCGATGGTGATTGAGTACAATTGCCGTATGGGTGACCCGGAAACAGAGGTGGTTATGTTGCGTATCCAAAGTGATTTAGTTGAACTGTTGGAGGGAATCGCTGAAGAAAATTTGGGTATTCGTACATTGGAACAGGATCCTCGTGCTGCTGTAACAGTAATGTTGGTAAGCGGTGGCTATCCGGAAGCCTATGAAAAGAATAAAGTAATCACCGGTTTGGATCAAGTATCAGCCAAAAGTATTGTATTCCATGCTGGAACCAAAGAGGCTGATGGAGCTATCTTGACTAATGGTGGACGTGTGATCGCTGTTAGCTCGTATGGTGCAACAAAAGAAGAGGCGTTGGCACAATCTTTTGAAGGAGCGAAGGTGATTGACTTTGAGAAGAAGTATTTCCGTAGCGATATTGGATTTGATTTATAATTAACAGTATAAAAATGGATAATAGGCTATTGTCTATTATCCATTTTTGTTTATTGATATGAGAACATCCTTGAGTAGATACAATCGTCGATTTGATTTTTCATCCTTGCCGATATTATTGTCGGTTTTGATAGCTTGTCTGTTCTGCTGGATCATCAGTTATTCTTATTCGATTGGCTATCCTATCCGTGGAGAATCATTTGATACTCCTCTTTGGAATGTTATTTGTCGATTGATACCGGGGAAAGAGTTTGCCTATATCTTAGGAATGGTATTAATTCTAGGGGGAGCCTTTTTGATACATCGTGCCAATTATGTATTGGTCTTGATACGAGAGAAGACCTCTTTACCATTTCTTTTTTATGTTCTGTTTATTAGTACCAATCCTGATTTCTTTCCATTAAAACCTACGTCAGTAGGTGTTTTCTGTCTGATTTTGGCTATTTATCAACTGTTTACTTCTTATCATGATCCGGAGGCCCGTGAGAAAGCATATCATGCAGCATTGTTAATCGGTATAGGAAGTTTACTTTGGATTCATCTGCTTTGGTTTCTCCCGCTGTTTTGGATAGGTATGTATAATTTCCGTTCTTTGACCGTTCGTACTTTTCTAGCCTCAGTATTGGGTGTGTTGACAGTCTATTGGTTCTTGTTGGGATGGTGTGTGTGGAAACATGATTTTAGCCCTTTCATAATCCCCTTTTCTAAACTGTTTAGCTTACATTTTTTGGCGACAGATGGGTTTGTTCTATTGAACTGGTTGAGTATTATTGCAGTTGCTTTGCTGACAGTTGTAGCCTCTTTGAATATTATCACGCATGAGGTGGAGGACTCTTTACGTTCGCGTCAGTTCCTCTCTTTTTTAATGATGATGTCGATTTGGGCATTCGGACTTTATTTCTTTTATAAAGAGGTGTCAGAAGAGTTTTTGGAAATGGCTTGTGTACCTGCCTCCATTTTAATTGCTCATTTCTTTACGGTGATGCGTGGAAAGATTATTTTATGGTCTTTTTGGACGATGATTACCGTATTAATAGCAGTGTTTTTTATTCGTATATGGAATTTCTTATAGCATATGGATATATAGGAGTTTTCATTGCTGCTTTTTTAGCTGCAACAGTTCTCCCTTTTAGTAGTGAAGTCGTATTAACTGGTGTTTTACTAACCGGAGCGGCCTATTGGCCTTGTATGATTGCTGCTACGTTAGGTAATTTTTTAGGAGGTATGAGCTGTTATTGGTTAGGTATGCTTGGAAAAGTTGAATGGATAGAGAAATATTTGAGATTAGATCCGGTCAAATTGCAAAAAGTACAAGATTGGATTGCCGGAAAGGGATCTTGGATGGCTTTTTTTGTATTTCTTCCCGGTATTGGTGATTTCATAGCTGTAGCATTAGGCTATTTGCGGGGTAATATTTGGGTTGTTGCAATCTCCATGTTTCTCGGTAAAGCTCTTCGTTATTGGGTTTGGATGGAGATGGTTTATAAAGTCCAAGAATATGTATAACAATGGACTTTTATCTTGTTGACCATTGCTTGATGTTTCGTAATAAACCTTCGTATTTGGCTCTTTTTACTGCTGATTGGGCGAATATACGATTATAATCTTCACGAGATAGTTCTGTTAAATCCTCTTTTCGTATTGAAAGTAGAGTCGAAGAGGGATGAAATGCGGTTGTTTGAGTCGGACGTGCGAATCGGTTCCATGGGCAAACCTCTTGACATGTATCACATCCATAAATTCGGTTCCCTAATTGAGCTGCTCTTTCTGTTGGAATCTCCCCCCGATGTTCTATTGTTAAATAGGATAAACATTTATTGGCATTTAATCTTCTTTCTTGTTCCAAAGCCCCTGTCGGACATGCCTCTAAACAGCGTGTACAATTACCACATCGATTTGCTTGAGGGGTGTCATAGACATCAACTTCGCATGTTGTTATAAGTTCTCCCAAAAAGAAAAAAGAACCTTTTCCCGGGATAATTAAATTCGTGTTTTTTCCGATCCAACCCAATCCGGCTTTCCATGCCCAATATCGTTCTAAGATAGGAGCTGAATCTGTAAAGTATCGTGCAACCGGTGTTTGATCCGGCTCTTCAGAAGTGCTCTTTAGAAGTAATTTTTCCCATAATCGTTGTAACATCTCTTTTACAACGATATGGTAGTCTTTTCCATATGCATAGTAAGCGATATGAGGTATTTCATCTGATAATTTCTGGGCAGGATAATAGTTTAGGGCTACAGCAATTATACTTTTGGCTCCTTCTACCAGACCGGTTGGGTTTAAACGGATATCCCGATAATTTTCCATGTAGCGCATACCGGCATGACACCCATCAGTTATCCATTGATCAAAATAAAGAGCCTCACTTTCTATCGGGCTAACCTGAGCTATTCCACAAGCATCAAATCCGATTTCCAGTGCCATTTGTTTAATATGTTGGGCTGAGAGTATCAATGAATCATGCTTTATAGTGTTTTAAACTCATATCCTTGCTCCAATAGCCATTCGATGGAACGAGGCATTGCTTCACGCATATTCTTTTCGGCTTTCAAAGAATCATGGAACACAATGATAGAACCATTTCGAGTATATTTTTGAACTACGTGGAAAACATCGTCTGGATTCATGTGCGGATTATAATCACGTGTAACCACATCCCACATAATGATACGAAAATGCTTACGAAGAGCAAGTACTTGCGGAAAGCGCATGTGGCCGTGTGGAGGTCTGAATAGATTACTCTGAATATAGCTGGCTGCTTTTTCGATGTTGGCCAAATAGTTTTTAGTCCAAAAACGAAGTCCTTGAATATGATTAAAGGTATGATTTCCTACCTGATGGCCTCGTTCTATTACCATTTGGTAAGTATCCGGATATTTACGGACATTGTCACCTACGCAAAAGAAGGTTGCTTTGACTCCATATTTATCCAATATATCTAAAACCCAAGGGGTAACCTCGGGGATAGGACCATCGTCAAAGGTAAGATATACACATTTGCGTTTGGTCGGAATCCGCCAGGTTACCCCGGGAAATAGAACCCTGTAAAACCAGGGAGGTTGTTCTATAAACATAGTTTGTTATCTGTTCACTGAACCATAAGCCATTCGGAAGTTATCAAAATCTTCTTGATATTTCTTTCCGAATTCCGGATTATAGTGGTTGCTTACTAACAGAACTTGATTCAATACAGCTAAATTATGCTGTAATTCAGATTCTACGGATGCCAATTGAGCCGGTTTTAAACGGAATAACCAATTGATTGTACGGATAGCATCGTCTGCAATACCTGTGAAAACTTTCTCTGCCTTTTCGTTTTGTCCCAATACGTAATACAACTCTCCAGTAGAAAGTGCAGTATAATCCAATGGAACGTTTTCAGGAGGAAGTACCTGCATACATTTATCCAATACATTTATTGCTTTGTCGTTCTTTCCTTCGTTAATAAGCGCTTCTGCCAATTTATTAAACAACATCATACGGTAGCTTTTGCACATACGCATAACGTTTTCGTCAATATAAATACCCGGCTGATCAACACCACCCCATTTGAACTTGTTCATGACATTATCATACATCTTTTCCGTATTGATGGCTTTATTTGCATCTTTTGGAACGATTTGATAAGCCAAACCTGTTTGTTCAAAATAACGATCCAAGTTTACAAACTGATCCGGGCTGACAGTAATAGCATAATAAATCGGACGTTCAAAATTGTTGGTTTGCAACATATCCAAAATGGTTAATTCCTGCTTTCCTAAAGCATTCTTACCTTGTAGGTTGATCACCATCTGGTTCACCATACCAGTTGTTTGTCCACCCAAAGCTTTTGCTGCTGCGATAGAATCCACGTTATAATACAAGCGATCAGCCGGAATATAGTCCAATTCTTGATTGAAGCCCGGTATCTTTTTGAATTTAGGATCATCGCTACGAACAAAATTTAATGCTGTATTCAAGTCTATCGAATCTCTGGTAAGTGGAACTACATAGGCAGCATCACGTTTTCCTTGAATATATTGATCACGTGTCCAAGTGATAGGAAGTGGAGCCGATTCGTAAGCTTGTTTCTTCATCTGGTCGGTATACCAATCAGTCTGCAGATAGCTGGTGTTACAAACACGTACATCGGTACGAATACCCTCTACCTCTTGAGCATACCACAATGGGAAAGTATCATTGTCACCATTTGTAAAGATAACAGCATTTGGTTCACAAGATTCTAAGTAGTTTGCACCGAAATCTCGGCAAACGTAACGACCTGAACGATCATGATCATCCCAGTTTTGAGCTCCCATTTGGATAGGGATAAGTAAACATACGATTGTTGCAACAGCTCCTGAAAGTACCGGATTTGTTTTGGCATATTTCTCTAATCCTTTAGCCAATGCCGCAACCCCAAATCCAATCCAGATACAGAACGCATAGAAAGAACCTGCATACGCATAATCACGTTCACGAGGTTGGTAAGGTGTTTGGTTCAAGTATAATACAATAGCTAAACCGGTCATAAAGAACAAGAAGAATGTTACCCAGAAACTTTGAATACCCTTGTCACCGGAATAAGCTTGGAACAAAAGTCCTAAGATTCCAAGTAATAGCGGTAATAGATAATAAACGTTGTGTCCTTTATTATTCGCAATATCGTTAGGCATATCGTCTTGTGGCCCCACTAAGACTTCGTCAATAAACGGAATACCGGTAATCCAATTTCCTTTCATGACATCTCCATGCCCTTGAATATCGTTTTGACGGCCGGAGAAGTTCCACATGAAATAACGCCAGTACATGAAATTTAACTGGTAAGTGAAGAAGAAACGTAAGTTCTCTGCAAAAGTAGGCTTCATCACGCTTTTATTTTCTCCACAATAGTTATACTTAACCGGTTGTCCTTTTACTTGTGCCCATTCTTTATATGCTTCGACATGGCGTGGATCTGAACTAAACATACGAGGGAACAAAGTGTTTAGTTCGTCTACATATTGGTATTCTTCGTCATAACGAGAGATAAAATAGCGATCCTTTTCGTTGTTATCTTTCTTGATTACGCGACTCCAAACAGGTGCGCCTTTCTCTATGACAGGAACACAACTGCCTCCTTCATTTTTTCTTTGTACTTCAGAAACGTATGTCTGTCCGTAGAATAGTGGAGTTTTACCGTATTGTTCACGTGCCAAATAAGTACGCAAAGTAAAGATGTCTTTCGGAGCGTTTTGGCACATAGGAGTATCGGCTGTCGCACGAATCAAAATCAATGCGTAAGAAGAATAACCCACTACAATGACCATTAAACTGACCAAAATGGTATTCAAGGTCTTGATATTTACCTTTGGACTTTTGAACAAGAAGAAGCTCAATGCCGCAGTTAATAGAATCGCTAATGTATAACCACTACCGATGAAAGGAATACCAATCAATACAACGGAAAGAATAAAAGCTATCTTCATGCGAGTAGGATGAATTTCTTCACGCATAGTTTCCCAAATAGCCCAAATCAATACTCCAACTGTAAGGCATACATATGCAAATACACCGGAATTGTATGGCATACCCAATACATTAACAAATAATAGTTCGAAATAGCCACATACTTCAACTAGCCCTTGAACAACGCCATACATCATAAGTCCTACAATGGCAAAAGAAACAAGAAGGGCAACCAAGGTGCCTTTCATAGTTGGATTCGGGAATTTCTTATAATAATATACCAGAACAATGGCCGGTATACACAATAGGTTCAATAGATGGACACCAATACTTAATCCCATCAGATAGGCAATTAATACAATCCAACGGTCTGCTTGTGGTTTATCTGCAACCTCTTCCCATTTTAAAATAAGCCAGAATACAACAGCTGTAAACAAAGATGAATAAGCATATACTTCTCCTTCGACAGCACTGAACCAGAAGGTATCGCTGAATGTATAAGCCAATGCACCAACCAAACCGCTACCCATAATGGTAATAGTCTGTCCCAATGTCGGTACTTCGTTGTTATTCACAATAATTTTACGAGCTAAATGGGTGATACTCCAGAAAAGGAATAAAATAGTCAATGCACTAAACAATGCAGACATGATATTCACCATCTTAGCTACTGACGTTGGATCTGAAGCCAATTGTGTAAACAGATTCGCTGTTAACATAAAGAAAGGAGCTCCGGGGGGATGTCCTACTTCTAATTTGTAAGCTGAAGAAATGAACTCACCGCAATCCCAAAAGCTGGCAGTAGGTTCAATCGTCATTAAATAAACGGTTGAGGCAATGGCAAAAACAATCCAGCCTAACACGTTGTCGATTAATTTGTATTTTCCCATACTATGTATAAAGTGTAGATTTATTATCTTTTGTTCTGATATACAAATAAGCGATTGCAAAGGTAATACTTACACTTCATAAATTGACTTGGGATGCTATAAATTGTGTGAAGAAGTGCTATTATTATCT
>JAFYOM010000329.1 GCA_017560165.1 Parabacteroides sp. | reverse complement strand
TATTTGATGTTTGGTAACTCAATGAAAGAAATCATTAACCATTTTACATTGATTACAGGACGTCCATACGTATTGCCTAAGTGGGCATATGGTTTCTGTTTTGGTCCGAATATGTTGGAAGATCAGTTTGATATTTTGAATGATGCACGTAGTTTCCGTCAAGAGGGTATTCCTTGTGACTTACTTTGGTTAGAACCTCAGTGGATGGAAAAGCGTTATGATTTCTCTACCAAGAAAAAATGGAACTACAAATTATTCTCTCCGGAAGGATATTGGGAAGCTGAAACTTATCCTAAGAAAGAACATCATCATCTTTTGTTAAATCGTTTACATAAAATGGGCTTCCACTTAGGTTTGTGGTTGTGTGAAGAATATGACTTGAGTTTGCCGGAAGAAGATAAATTGGCAGCAGCTGCTGGTAAACCGACTTCAGGAGAAGAACATTGGATGGATCACTTAAAACCATTCCTTGATAATGGTGTGGACGGTTTCAAATTAGATCCGGCTCGTACAATCGATGAACATCCGACTCGTGAATATTACAATGGTCGTACAGACAAAGAAATGCATAACATGAACCAGATTTTGCTTCCGAAGCAAATGAATTTAATGAGTCGTGGTCACCTTGGACGTCGTACATGGCATCATTATACAGCAGGTTGGGCTGGAACACAACATTGGGGAGCCTCTACAAGTGGTGACAATGGTGGTGACCGTACAGCTTTGTTTGATCAGTTGAACTTGGGTATGAGTGGATTCATGAATACCTCTTGTGATGTACTTTGGGTTGCAAATGGTGATTTGGAAATGCCAGGATTACACTTTGGTTTGTTCTTACCTTGGGTACAGGTAAACAGCTGGTATGCTTTGTTCCATCCGTTCTACTTCCCTGAAGATGTAAAAAATATTTATCGTGACTACGTGAAACTACGTTACTCTTTGATGCCATACATCTATTCAGCAGCATTGGAAGGTGGACAAACCGGTATGCCGATTGTTCGTTCTATGCCGTTGATGTTCCCTGAAGATCGTAAGTGTGACGATATGATTTATCAATATATGTTTGGTGAAAACTTATTGTTAAGCATTTTCAGTAACTCTATCTATTTACCAAAAGGTAACTGGTATGATTTCTGGACAGGTGAAAAGATTGCAGGCGGTAAAGAAATTGAACATCAATATCCGGCAAACCGTGCAGGTTTATTGTTCGTTCGTGAAGGTGCAATCATTCCTTTCCAACAGGATATGCAGTACATCGGTCAGAAACCGTTGGATACTTTAATTGTGAAAGTATTCCCAAAAGAAGCTGCAACAACATCATATACAATGTACGAAGATGATGGTGAAACTTATGCATACGAAGATGGTGGTATTGCTGAAACAACTTTTGAATGTAAGAAAAACGGACAGAAGGTTGAATTTGCAGTTCTTCCGGTGAAAGGTTCTTATAAAGGAATGTATATGTCTAGAACTTACCAATTGGAAATTGAATCAGCTCAACGTCCTTCAAAAGTGATGGTAAACAATACAGTTGTAACAGATTGGACATATGGTGACGATCATAAGGTTCGTGTAAATTTACCTCAGAAAGATGTAAAACAAAAGGCTGTTGTAACAATTCAATAATTGGAATTGTTTTTCTAAACAGACAGACATAGCATAAAAATGGATGAGCATGAATTTCTACATTCAATGCTCATCCATTTTTTGTTTTTTCTATATAAAGTTACCATTGCATTACATCCGATGTAATCTGAAATAGGTCGGATGTAATCTCAATTACCTCCGATGTAATGTCAGAGAGATAAAATCGGTTATTTTCTATCCTGATTATTGAAATTACTACAAAAGAGAAAACACTATCCTTTTTTGAAAAAACAAGGGATGCACCACAATGATATAAACCCCGAAAGTTAGACAAAAAACTTTCGGGGTTTTGTTATTGCTAATTTATATTATTCTTGTAGGATGTTTGTGACTTCTACTTCAGATAGCTTGGCAATCTTAGCCATGGTGGTAATATCCATACCCATCTCTTGCATATTTTGAAGCATTTGACGGATTCCTTTAGTTTCTCCTTTAGCTAAGCCAATAGCTTCACCTTCTGCTAATCCTTCTTCTTTACCTTGACGGTATTGAGTATGCATGGTGTTATTGTAGTCCCGATAATGTTTGAGGGCTTGGTCATATTCCAAACGCTCCTCCGGACTCAGCGAGGCCACATTCGCTACCTCTAAAATCTTACCAAAGACTGATTTTGGAGCATATTCCGGTATCTCTTTAAAACTATTTTACTTCACTCAAATGAGTAATATATTAAAAAGGCTGTCTCAAAATAAACTTGAGACAGCCTCTTTTTTTATTCAACGAAGAAACCTTTTTTTATTTTTTACAATATTTATCTAACCATGCAAAGAACTCTCTGTTCCAATGGATAGAATTTTGAGGTTTCAAAATCCAATGGTTCTCTTCTGGGAATAGGAGTAACTTACTATCAATACCCATCATACGAGCCGCATTGAAAGCAGCCATACCTTGATCAACAGGTACACGGTAGTCCATTTCGCCATGAGTTACAAGAATCGGAGTGTTCCAATTCTTAACAAGTTTATGTGCAGAATTGCCATAATGACGTTTTGTCTGTGGAGTATCATCCCAAGGAGCACCACCATTATCGAATGTAGGGAACCACAATTCTTCTGTCATCATGTACATGTGTTCTTGATTAAAGATACCAGCATGAGCAATTAAAGCAGAGAAACGGTTCTGGTGAATACCTGCCAAATAATAAACAGAGAAACCACCATAACTTGCACCTGTAGCAGCAACTTTACCAACATAAGGTTCTTTCTTCATGTTATCTACAGCCAATAGGTAGTCTTGCATATTTAAGCCCATGTAATCCTTAGAAATCTGTTCGCACCAAGGTTGACCAAATGCAGTTGTACCACGACGGTTTGGTAAGATAACAATATAGCCCTGAGATGCCATCAAACGATAATTCCAACGAGTAGAGAAGCCTTGACTTATTGTTCCTTGAGGACCTCCTAAACACATCAGAATAGCAGGATACTTCTTACTTTTATCAAAGTGAGGAGGATAAAGAATCCATGTGTGCATCTTTTTACCATCCACAGTTGTCATCCAACGTTGTTCAACTAAAGGAGTGTCCAATTGATCAATTGTAGCTTTGTTTTCAGCAGTCAACTCTTGGAATTCACCTGTTACAGGATTTACTTTAACTACTTCAGCCGGACGCATCATGCAAGTGTTGGTTGTGATAAGCGCTTCTACTTCACCAATTTCGTTCGGAATAATAGAAACACCTCCAAAATCATACCATGCTTCGCTAGAAGTGATGCGACGTATACCATCACCATATGAAGCAGGAAGAGATCCTGTTCCTTCATTATCTTCGATAGGAAGACCTACTTTCTTATTCAAATCAACAGAGAAAAGAGCTGTAATCGCATTTACACAAGAGTTAAAGTAAATCTTATCGCTCTTTGGTGACCATGTAATAGCTTCAACATTGTATTTATAGTCTGTAGTAAGTTCTTTCATAAACAACTTGAAATCTTTACTATCCAAGTTATTATAAACTTTCTCCATATCAACAACAAACAATCTGCGCTTATCAGCTTCATAACCGTCTCTTTCCATACTAACGAAAGCTAGTTGCTTTCCATCCGGAGAGAAAAGAGGTTCAGTATCATATCCCATCATGCCAGCACTGATGTTTTGAGTAGCAGCAGTTTCTACATTATACAAATAGATATCTGTATTTGTAGAGAATGCATAGTCGCGACCGGCTACCTTACGGCAAGAATAAGCGATGAATTTTCCATCAGGACTCCAAGACAATTGTTCCATGCCTCCAAATGGGAGAGTTGGTAATTCAAATTTCTTATCTGCTGTTTCCGGATTAGCAGTATCACCAGCTAAAATATCAGTAATGTCAGAGATTTGTGTACCGTTGAAAGAAGCTACATATGTATGAGGAACCTCTTCTACAAAATGATCCCAATGGCGATACATCAAATCAGTATAGGTACGACCTGAAGATTTATCTAAATCAGGATATACATCAGTCGGTTTTTGAGCAGCCTTAATACTCTTGATAAACATAATTTTTTCACCGGTAGGAGAGACTTCGAATCCTTCCAAACCTTCAGCTCCGGTTACTTCTGTTTCGTTTTTCAAGTTTGTACCTTCAAGAACAGCAGTGTATAATTTACCTCCTCTCATGTAGATAATTTTTGAATCATCTAACCAACGAGCATTAGATTCGCTTTTCGGAGAATTGGTAATTTTAACATTGTTTGAACCATCAACATTCATTAAATAAAGTTCACGGTTACCTTTATTCTGTTCTATGCTGGTATAGGTTACTCCATAAAGGATTTTGGAATTATCCGGTGATATTTGCGGATCTCCAACCTTGCCTAGACGGTGCATGATTTCAGGGGTGAACTGTCCGTTCTCCACCTTAATTTCAGCCTTGGTAATCATCGGCTCGGAGCCAGCCTGTTGGCTGTCCGAGCACGCACATAATGCAGATGCTAATAGCATAAGCGGATAATATTGTTTTTTCATAGAATACTTATTCTTGTATAATTTTCTTATTCTTCAATCAAGTCATATCCCAAATCGATACCTTTCTTGATGGCTGGACGACCATTCTTCATCCATGAAGGCATTGGAGCACCTTTTAAGTAGTGATCAAAGAATTGAGTTAAACGAATACTTAAGTCTCTACTGTTTCTTCTTTCAACAAGGTTATGTTGTTCATTATTATATTGAAGCATCCATACGACTTTACCCAAACGACGAAGACCTACAAAGTATTCAATACCTTGATACCAGGGCACTGCACCGTCTTTATCATTATGCATAATAAGAAGTGGAGTTTCAACCTTCGGAGCAAAGAATAACGGAGAATTTTCATAATACAAATCAAATGCTTCCCACAAGTTTTGACCGATACGGCTCTGACCTTGTTCGTATTGTGCTTGACGAGTAATACCAGTTCCCCAACGGATACCACCATACGCACTAGTCATATTAGATACAGGAGCTCCTGCACCTGCTGCTTTAAACTTGTTAGTTTGTGTAATCATGTAAGCAACTTGGTAACCACCCCAACTTTGACCTTGGATTGCCATATTTTCACCATCAATCCATGGATAAGTCTTTTCCAACATTTCAACACCCGGCATGATTGAACGCATTGCACTCTGTCCCGGATGACCTGTTGTATAATAAATATCTGGAACAAATACTACGTATCCGTTACTTACAAAATACGGAATATTGATGATTGAACGGCTAGGAGCCGGAACAATGCTACGATACATTGTGAATGCATTCTTTTCATAGAAATAAACCATCACTGGATATTTCTTATTTGGATCAAAGTTTTCTGGTTTGTAAAGAAGACCTTCACAGAAAATATCATCTTCTGTTCGCCAGTTTACAAGTTCCACAGTACCCCAGTTATATTCACGTTGTTGTGGGTTAATATCTGTCAACTGTTTTTGTGTTTTGAAATTATCATAAGTAACAAAGGTATTGTTACCTTCTTCAAAATTAGCTCGTACATAAACGAATGCTTCCTTTTTACCTTTTCCAGCTTTAGAATAACTAAGATTATTGAAAGTATAAGGACCTTCTACGATTTTCTTCACTTCTGTTTTCTTCTTTGAAAGATCTTTTACAACCAAACCATTTTCTTTAGTTGTACAATTGAAAGTAGTGAAGTACATCGGTTGATTCTTTTTCATCTTAGTAGAACCTCCATACAATGAACGAGCATTCTTTTCAGAGTCTTCTACCAAATTAATAATACTTAACTGAGTATTATTTTTACGTCCATAACCATCGGTAAATTGTTTTGGAGATGTTGGATTTTCAATATCAAACTGCCAGAAATCAAATTTATCTCTGATTAAGAAAGATTTGTTATCTTCAAACCAATAAACACCACTATATGCATTAGGTAAACTTGGAGTATCATGCTCATCGTTAGCGAATCCAACTTCCATGTTTTCTGTTAAGTTAACAAATTCACCTGTAGCTAATGTAAACAAGAACCAATCTTCTTTTTCTCTGTCGTAAGCTACTGCATATTTTGCATCATGAGAGTAAGAGAATCCACCCATACGTACATTCTCTATCAATAACTTCTGAGAACCATCCTTAATGTTCATCAAATAAACATCTACTGTACGGCCATAATCCCACTGTGATTGGATACGGTATTTTTTGTCATTACCAACCAATGCCCAGTCAGCTTTTCTTCTATCCGGTACATTAACCATAGGCACATCTAATGTTCCTAATTGAACGAAAGGTTCAGTCAAAGATGTATTGATATAAGCTGTATGAGTACGCTTTTCGTCGCGGCTTCTATTGATTAACTGTGTAGGTTGAAGATAATCATCATGCCATGACCAAATATCAAGTTGTGGTTGTTCAAAATCAACTAATGTTGTATCTTTTTCTAATGGTTTTGGAGCTGTACCAAAGAATAGACGTTTTCCATCTTCACTGAAATTTAAAGGAGCATTAGTACTAACAATCCATCCTTCTTGCATACCTTTCATCTTATTGTGTGCAGCTAATTGTAAGTTGCCAGTCTGAAGGTCATATAAGTAGATATTGTTGTTATTCTTTGCAGCTTTAGCTGTATCGGTATTAGCATAGAATGCCATAGTTCCTGTTTCGCTAAATGTAGGAGCTTCAAATTTTGAACCCTTTTTACCTTGCATGATTTCCTTGCTTTTACCAGTTGCTGCATCATAAAGGAAGATACCTGCTTTACCCAAAGAATCTTTTTTTCCCGGTTCAATAACATAAGCCAACAAACTTCCGTCTAGATTGAACTTGTAAGATTTGACATTATTGATAGTGTCAACCTTTGCTGTATGAACATTCATGATGAATAATTGGCTTTCTGCTTTTTTAGGAGCTGGTTTCTTTTCGCCTTCAGCTTTTTTTTCATCTTTTGCTTTTTCCTTATCCTTTGCAGGTGTCAATTCGAAAGCAATAAGTGAAGTCCATTTCATAGGAGTAGCATGTGACTTGTAATTTGCATACTTTTCCAGACTACCAGTTTTCACATCGATGATAGCCAATGAGTCTTTTGGCATATCTTCTTTCTTTGTTTTTTTGATTTTAGCTTCTCTTGTCTGAGTAAAGAACGGTTTAATGACAGCTAATACTTTTGTTCCGTCTTCATTAAGAACCGCACGTGTAGCTCTAGGTACAGTGATTTTCTGACCGTTACGGATGTTTTCGATTACTAATTCCACGTCACCTTCCTGTGGAGCAATCGTATACATTAACACATCGCCGTTACGAGGTACAGACACGGCGTCTAATCTTTTCCATGAATCATAGACAGAATGATCCAATGGTTTTTTCTCTGCATAAGCTAATATGGCTATCATTAGCGACATTAGCATAAAAGAAATTTTTCGCATATTATTAATAAAGTTTTTAAATAAAATAAAAAATGATTTATAAATTAAATTTGTAATATTCGTTATTTTTTTTGATTTCTGCAAACAAAAAGCCATCTAAATAAAAATGATCTTTCTTTTTCAATCATCCCTTTAGATATATGATTTTAATTTATACAGACAATTTCAATGTAATTTGGCTTAAAAAAGCAGAAAAAATTTAACAATATTTTCCAAATTTACAGGAATAGCTTACTTTTTGTTTGCATATAAAATAATAATATATAAATTTGCACCCGCAATCGAGAAACAACGATTGGGCAACATGATGACTTGGTAGCTCAGTTGGTAGAGCAAATGACTCTTAATCATTGGGTCGAGGGTTCGAGCCCCTCCCAGGTCACAGAAAAGAGGATATTTACTACAAAGTATATCCTCTTTTTTTTATATTAAAGTAATAAAGATTATTTCTAATTTATTTGAAGTAACATCGGAGGTTGTATTAGATTTATCGAAGAGTTTTTTACTGAAAAGGTTTATCTCACAAACAGATTACATAATTTGTTATGAATCAATATAGATAATACCTTAAATATTAAAAAAATATGGCAAAAAAGAGAAGCACTAGAAAATCAAGTAAAAAAACAAAGAACAAACCACATAATATTATTTCTTTTATTAAACAAGCATTAATCCGTATAGCTATTGTATTAATGTTGACTATAGGTGTGATGTTTGTTTCAGATTTATTCTCTTCTTATACAAAGGAGGAGGAGAAAAAACAGGCCGTAGATATTTCAACCAATAATCAGAAAAAGAAAACAGTAGATACTTCTCAAAAAAAGACAAAAAAGTTATCATCTTCGGAAGTATCGGTTAAATCTGTAAAAATTCCTACCAAGATTGAAATACCTCAGTTAATAGCTAAACGAAAGGAACAAATTATAGAACATGAAGGATATACTGTCTCTTACAATTCAGACTATCGTATAGCCAATTGGGTTGCTT
>JAFYOM010000328.1 GCA_017560165.1 Parabacteroides sp. | reverse complement strand
GTCTTATGAGGTTACCGTTGATCCTGAGACAATCAATCACTGGTATCGTTAATTAAACACATTACGAATGAGGCAACCCCTCTTCGGGGTTGCTTTGTTCGAATAAATATATGAAAGGAAGAACTAGTATGCCTAAAAAGAGTACTCAGACTAACAACTATGAGACTGCTTGTTTTGTACAAGAAGCTCCTGTTATGTCAGAAATTGCTGTTAATGGATATACAATAAAGAAATCTGCAGAAGGTCTTCCGTATTGTGAGTTCGAATCAACTCTGATGACGTTCAATGAATACAATCGTATGAGACGTCGTTATGATGCAAATAACATTGATACTGTTATTGCTTCTGACGAAAGAATCAACGATCTGTTGAGACGTCATCAGTGGAGAGGTGAATGGAATCATCCAAATCCGGATATCAAGGGTCAACAGTATTCTGATATTCGTATGACAATTCCTGAGCCAATCAGAACATCTCACTTTATCACGAAACCCCGCCTGGAAGGCGATAGATATCGTGGTCACATCATCACACATCCTCGTACAGAATGTGGTAGAGCTGTTGCTTCAGAGATCATTGATATCGGTTCTATCCCATGTTTCTCAGTACGTCTGCTCGGAAACATGATTCCTAATGCTCCTATTAATCAGCCAAATATGAGAGTATCTAAAGTTATTACTTTCGACATGGTTGACTTCCCATCACATGCAGGCGCACAGGCAGATATTACTCCTGCTGCCTACCAGGAAGGTGCTGTTATATTCCTTAAGGAATTGGCTAAGTACTGCTGTGAACAGGATGAGAATATGAGAGTTGTTTGTGAATCATTCCAGTTCTCTACAGATGAGATCATGGGTATCCACAATGGCAACATTGTATTCCAGGAAGCTGATACAAACTCACGAGTTCATATTCCGCTTAAAGGGGATATTCGTAAGGAAGCTATGTCAATAATACTTGGATAATGGAGGTTGGATATATGGATGAAAAGAATATCATAATCAAACAATCCTATTTCACCAATATCCAAACCGCTATCAATAGCATCAATGAGTTTTTCTCTTCACAGTTCAAAACCAAGAATTTCCCTATTTTGGATGAAGGTCTTGATATAGATCCAACTGTGGAGAGAATCCTTACTCGTCTGAATGCTGTTGATTCATCTTGGGTATTTGATGAAAATAAATATCAGGATATGCTCAATCTCATCAATGGTGAACTTGAGAAGATAGATCCTGAGGGTGGAGTTTATGAAACACTCATGGACTCCAATAATGAAACTCTCATTCAGGCTGTTGATTCCTATGTTGGATTCAAATGGCTTAACTTAATTGCAGATAACTTTGATGCTTTCACAACATTCATCAATGGTATCTACACATTCGAAGCATTCTATAAGCCATCGGGATATACTCCGGTGCTGAATATCTTCGATCAGCCAATCTCATTCGATGAAGTTCCATCACTTGATCTTGACGACAAGGTATTCGACGTAAATGCATACGTTGATGGAATATTCAAGAATGGAGACATCTCACTTCCTGAAGAACTCACTGAAGAAAGTGAAATCGAACGTATCTCAAATCGTCAGGATCTTGATGGTTATGAGATTATGGTTGATGACTCGGTCCAGGAAGCTGCTGAAATAAATTACTTCGAGAATGACAAACCTGCAAACATGAAGTATTCTGACTCACAGAAGAAGTTCTTGATATCTGAAGAATTCAAGAAAGCTGTTGATGAGCTTGTTGCTGGTCTCAGAAAGTGTGATTCTACAGATGATCTGTTGAAGTTCTTTGGTGATTCTACAGTTATACCGAAGCTGGTTGACAGAATGAGTCGTACAGTTATACCATTCATTCTTGTTAAGGTTCTCACTAATCCAAAGAAGACAGTTCTCGACTTCTCTGGAAAGTTGAAGAAGTATACTGATTCATATGCATCAATTCTTTCACAGAACGTTGGTGCTCGTAGATTTGAAAACTATGATCTTTTTTCTACTTTCAAATCTGATAAGGAAGGAACCATCAAGTTTGTTGAAGATTTCTGTAAGTTGAATCTTGTAAACAATACTGATGCTTCCATCGCAAATAACACACTCCTTACAATCTTCAATATCTTTGACTCAAGAATCTATCTCGATCTTGCATATAACAATGCTCCCGAGAGTATCAAGAGTGAAAAGATTGAGGATGCATTTGTTAAGGAGATCCGTGGTAGAATCAATAAGAATTCTCGTACACAGACTGCTTACACAGAAGAGGCTCCAAAGGAGACTACCGACACAGGTGAATCAACAACTGTTGAACCTGAAACAATTGAAGCTGTCACAGAGTATGTATCAAATGAACTCAAGAAGTTCGGCGATATGACTCCTCGTGATATGAGATACTGTGATCAGTTCGGTGCTCTGGTACTTAAGGAAATCGATACTATCGAAGACCGTATGTACAATGAGCATGTATCACCTATACTCATCGATGAGTACATCGGTGAATCATATGACTTCCGTCTTGGTGATGATATTATCATGGAAGCAAACATCACAAAGAGACGTGAAGCTTTACAGTCTGCAATCGCTTCATTCCTTGACGAGTGTGAAAAGATTGTAGAGATGGATAGAAAGCATACTTGGAATAACAATACATTTGCTCGTCAGTTCAGAACTACAGCTGGTATGTTGTTCCCAAGATCATTCTTCCCATTCTTGCTTCCAACACCAGTTGCAAACTTAACTGGTTCATCTGAACAGCATACCAACATCAAGCAGAGTCATAAGTGGATCAAGAAAGCTCTTAAAGGTAAGGCTGGACAGTTCACTGGTGAGCAGCTTCGTTCAATGAGTTATCTGAAAGATCTTGTTGATGAGATGTGGAAAACTGTAAAGTGGTTCTGGATCAATCCAATCAACTGGTCTAAGGAAATAAACATTGGTCACAATACTCGTATTCAGGGTAGAGTTAAATCAATGGCTCGTATTGCAAAGGATGTAGTTGCACTTAAACCAAAGCTCGACTTCATTCTCAATGATGACAAGTTCGTCAATGAGTTTGCATTCATGGATCAGTTCTCCGACGAAGTTATCATGGAAGCTACTACTGAAAAGAACCATGAGAGACTCAACACAGCAGTCAAAGCATTGATGAATTTGATGCGTAAGATTACTACTATTTCCAAGGATGGTACATGGACAAATAACTCCATGCTTGCAATGTTCAGAAATAGTGAGAATGTTGTTATTCTCAAGGAAGCTAAGAAGTACGTTGGTATGGCAATCGGTGGTTCTGGCGGTATCAAGATGGAGAATAGTGATACAATGAAGAACCTTGAAGTCAAAATCAAGGAATTGCTTTCAACCATCAAGTCTGCTAAACTGAATCCCCTTGTAAAGAAGAATACCAAGGAATCTGAAGCTGCAAAGAAAGTGGCTTTACTTGCTGGAGAGATCGTTGGTCTCGAAGGATCACTTGGATTCCTCAAGGATGCTCCTGTAAAGGATAGACCTAAGAAGAAGGGTGAAGAAGCTGCTGAAGAGACAACAACAGAGTCGGCTGTTATGGACTTCGATGAGTTCATGGTAATGATGGAAGGAGCTGCAATCGACGGTTCTATTCCTAATTATATGAAGAACAGAATCGCTCTGTCTGATAAACTCAACACAGGTACATCTCCTGCTGAACTTCCTGAAGGTGTTCCACAGAATCCTATTCCGGATCTTACAGATTCAATCGATACTAAGTTGAAGACACCTAGTGATGATCTGAATGATGTACTTGGTTCTGGTTATGAAGCTCCTAATAAGAAGGACGAAGGAAAGATAGTTGTTAACATCACCAACAACTACACCAATTCTTTCAATAAGGATTCTAACAACACAACCACAAATACAAAGGATGATCATTCAACAGGTAAGGTTACGAATGTTACGAATACAAATTCTAACAATGAAACCTCTACTAACTCACACAATGACTCATCTAAGAATAAGGATGAATCCTCTAATAAGAGAACAAATTCATCCAATAAAAAGACATCATCTTCTAAATCTACAAAGACTGATAATTCAGGCTCTAACAATAATAATAATAGCAGCACATCTGCTGACGTAGATTCGAAGGAAAAGAAATTCTCGAATGGTAAAACTGTTCAGGAAATGTTCTTATTCTTAGAATCCAAAGAGCCCCGTTCAGATAGAAGTGATGCTGGAAAACCTCCAAAAGAGGATCTATTAACAAAAGCAATGGATAGGGACCGCGAGCTTTTGCCTAAACAGCAAAAAGCTAAGAAGGGAACTACCAAAGCACTTAATACCGGCAAGGCTGTCCTGAAACCCATTTCTCGAACAAAGCAATGGTTGACTAACATAGTTGACTCTGTAATCAAGAGGGATGAAGACGCAGTAAAGGCCGAAATGCTCGACAATCCAAGTTACCGTTCTTCGGTTTATAAAGCAGCAAGAATTGCAACCAAGCTTGGACTTACTGGAGTGCTCTATGCATTAAATCCGTACCTGGGTGTCGGATATGCTGGAGTTCAGGGTCTTAAGGCAATTGACAAACACCGTCTCAAGAAGGAAGTTGGTCAGGAGCTTTTGACAGAACTTGAAATCACTGAACAAAAGATCAAGGATCTCAGTGGTATCAATACACCTGAAGCAATGAAGCAGAAATATGAACTTATGAGAATTAGAGAGAAGCTTATTAGCAAGATTCCTTCTACTCATAAATCATTCATAAAGAGACCAAGCGAAATTGCATAATATAAAGGAGGGATAACAATGCCTAATGATAATCTTTTCTTCATGGTCATGGAGGCCGAAGGAGACGAGATGGCTGCATTCGATGAGAATGCAATGGCTGGCGATGATGCTGGCGGTGAAGACGTTGCCCCTCCTGCTACTGACGAAACCGGTGGTAGTGAAAATGTCGATGACACAGCACCAGACTTCAGTGAAGACGACTTTGATATGGGTGGTCTTGGTGATGCAACTGGTGATGAAAATTCAGGTGGTGATGAAATGTCAGGAGACGAAGGTAATGGCGAAGAAGAAGCTGATCAGAAAGATGATAAACTTTCAACGAAAGCTAATGATATTCTGAACCAGCAATTGTACACAAAATTCGTTGCTCGTAATAAGGACATCGAAGGTATAATCACCAGCATAAAGGACTTAGTTCCTTTACTTCCATACGACGTTGTCAAGTCAAATGACAAGACAGTTAACCAACTGAAATCTGCCCTTCAAAAAGGACAAGAATACGTTATCAATGATTTCGTAGATTCTGGTTATGGAGAAAACTTGCTTTTCTACAATAAACTGGACAGCTTATATGTACTTCTACTGAATCGAATTGATAGTAATCTGAAAAAGATTAAAAATAATTAATTGAAAGATTATATCTTTCGAAATTTAAATCAAAGGAGTGTTTTATTCATGGCATACAACGTATCATCTATGAACAATAGCCACGGAACATGGTTCCAGGAACAGATGAACATGATTAACAACGCATCTGTTACAGAACTGGATTCACTTAGCGATACTTTTGCTAAGAACTTCCAGGAGGCAGTTACTGATATCGAAAATGCATATAACGGCATCAACGTAATGAGAGATGCTAAGAAGATGATGGATAACCCCGAGATCATGGCTGAATACAAGACTCAGCTTCTCGATCCAATCCTCGAAGAAATCCGTACAGCAGCAGCAGATCAGAGCGATCCTGGTGAAAAGTTCCACCTCGAGAGCGTAGCTGATCAGCTCGAGTCTTCATGGGAAGAGAGCAAGAAGAGCTTCCTGGTACAGGAGTCTTATAATACTTCTACATATCTTCCTCTTTCAACACTTGACTTCCC
>JAFYOM010000327.1 GCA_017560165.1 Parabacteroides sp. | reverse complement strand
AGGAATCTGGTCCATACGGTTAGAAACGATAGCCAAAGCATCGGCATAGTTGGTCATGTCAGTCAACAATACCAAAACCTTTTCATTCTTTTGAACAGCGAAATATTCTGCAGCACACAATGCCATATCCGGAATCAATATACGTTCTACAGAAGGGTCTTCAGTGGTATTAATGAAACTTACGATACGATCTAATGCACCGGCATTACTAAATGTGTTCTTAAAAAATAGATAGTCATCATTTGTCATACCCATACCACCTAAGATGATCTTATCAGACTGAGCACGCAAAGCTACCATAGCCATTACTTGGTTGAAAGGCTGGTCAGGGTCAGCAAAGAACGGAATCTTCTGACCTGTAACCAAAGTGTTGTTCAAGTCAATACCGGCAATACCTGTTGCAATTAATTCTGAAGGTTGCTGACGACGAACCGGATTCACTGAAGGACCACCAATCTCTACATCAGTACCTTCTGGAATTGGACCACCATCTATCGGTTCACCATAGGCATTGAAGAAACGACCGGCCAATTGATCCCCTACCTTTAAAGAAGGGGCCTTTCCCATGAATACGACCTCTGCATTCGTACGAATACCTTCTGTACCTGAGAACACCTGCAATGTAACTTCATCACCAATAATCTTAACTACCTGAGCCAACTTACCATCTACAGAAGCCAACTCATCATACCCAACGCCTGTTGCTTTCAAAGAACAAGTAGCCTTTGTAATTTGGGTAATCTTTGTATATATCTTTTGAAATGCTTTTGTTGCCATACGCCTCTTTTATTTTTCTTCTCGTTCTGCTAACAGTGCATCAAGTTGCTCATTAAACTTATAGAACTGTTCACTCTTGTATTCAGAATAGTTCATCTGTTTGAATACGTTAATCAATTTCTTGAAATAATCCATTACTTCAAGGAATGAATCAAAGTTAAATTCGGTATGACAGATTTTAACCACCTTATCCAACATAAACTCTTGACGTTCCAACGGAGTAACTGCATCGATTGCATCAAATGCATCCTGTTGTAGAATCACAAAGTCGATCAATTCTGACTTCCAGAATGTCACATGATACTCAACAGGCACACCATCATCACCCAAGATATTGATCTGCTCAGCAATTTCTTTACCACGCAACATACGAGTCTTTATCTCATTAACCTTTTCAATCCAAGTCGGAGAAATATGTTGAGCGATGTATTCCTGGAATTCCGGATATTCCAAATATTTAGAATAACTGTCAATCGGATTTACAGCCGGATAACGTTTACGGTCTGCACGTTCCTGCTCCAATGCATAGAAACAACGAGCAACCTTCTTCGTATTCTCTGTTACCGGTTCTTTCAAGTTACCACCTGCAGGAGAGACTGTACCGATAAATGTAACAGAACCTGTACTTCCATTATTCAAATAAACGAAACCTGCGCGAGCATAGAAGTTTGCCACAATAGCAGACAAGTCCATAGGGAACGCATCCGGTCCCGGAAGTTCTTCCAAACGGTTAGACATTTCACGCAAAGCCTGTGCCCAACGAGAAGTAGAGTCTGCCATCAACAACACTTTCAATCCCATGCTACGATAATACTCAGCAATTGTCATAGCAGTGTAAACAGATGCTTCACGAGCAGCCACCGGCATGTTTGAAGTATTCGCAATGATAATGGTACGTTCCATCAACTTACGACCGGTATGTGGGTCAACCAATTCCGGGAACTCTGTAAAGATTTCCACAACCTCATTTGCACGTTCACCACAAGCTGCAATAATTACGATATCCGCTTCTGCCTGTTTAGAAATCGCATGCTGAAGCACAGTCTTACCTGTACCAAACGGTCCGGGAATAAATCCTGTACCACCTTCTACAATTGGGTTTACAGTATCAATTGTACGAACACCTGTTTCCAACAGTTTATAAGGACGTGGTTTCTCTTTATAGCAAGTGATGGCACGTTTAACCGGCCAACGTTGGATCATGGTTACTTCCACATCTTTACCTGCTTCATCAGTCAAAACAGCAATTACCTTATTAATGGTATACTGTCCTGCCTCCACAACACTCTTAATGGTATATTCTCCCTTAAATGTAAAAGGAACCATGATTTTATGAGGCTGATAGTTTTCATCTACTTCACCTAACCAATCACCGGCTCCCACCTTATCACCTACTTTAGCAATAGGTTTATAATCCCATAATTTGTCATTATCCAAAGCGAAAGTATATTCTCCACGTTTCAAGAATACACCATCCATCTTATCCAAGTCATTCTGCAAACCGTCGTAGTTACGAGACAACATACCCGGTCCTAATGTAACCTCCAACATGTGTCCTTCAAACTCCGCTTCATCGCCCACTCGCATACCACGAGTACTTTCAAAGACCTGCACAAAAGCATTTTTACCTATGACCTTAATAACTTCCGCCATCAGCTTTACGCCTCCTACGGAAATGTAACAGATCTCATTTTGAGAAACCGGCCCATCCACCTCTACTGTCACAAGGTTGGAAACGATTCCTTTCACAATTCCTTTCGTAGCCATATAATTATTTATTATTATTTCTTTTAAATTCATTCAAGGCGTTCACACTTCCTTTCTTCATCACACCCACAATCTTTCGGAAAGTTTTATCTCCGGTTTCTTTATCCAAAGTCACCCAGCGTTCAATCATTTCCAATTTCAAAAGATAAGCATAGACACTCTCTATGTCAAATGTTTTGAAGAATGTTTGCTCTTCAAGCCATTTCCACTTCAATAAATCAATCTTCTTTTCACGAAGCATCAAATCTGATTCTTCGGCAATACGTTGAAGTTCCGGCAAATATTCCAGTTCATCACTCAAGCCAAAATCACGAGCATTAGATGTGCGAAGCGCTTGTGCTACCACGTTATCTCCGACAATATACGCTGCTTTATCAAGATTATGCTTGCGACAAGTAATGGCAGTAAGCATGTTGTTTATGTTCAAATTCAATTCAAACCAAGCAACAACAAACGGATTAGAATTCTTCATCGCATACGCATAATAAAGAGCCGCTAAACGATCTTCCCAAGAGACATCAACCTTATTCTCTTTCTCCTCGTTTTCAAGGTATAATCGAAGAAATGATTCAAAATAAGGAGGAATACGATGATTCTTAGGTGGCTTTTCTTCCTCTCTCAATGCCTGAAATAAAGCATCAAGTTCGTCATACGCAATACGTCCCCGAGGTTCCGGATTAGACTCTGACTGATTGATATAAGCCAATAAGTTCTTATTATCAAACTTGAGATAAAAGAGATCGATTAACTTTTTATCAGCGTCAGTTAATATACCATCCAATTCTTCTCTAAAATCAGCAACTGAATAGGTCAACTTGCTATCTTCAAGTGTGATATCGGGGAGTCCTGCTATTAAGCAATAATACTTACCCATATCAGAACAACATTTCAATCAATTGCGGACGAAGAAATTCTTTGAAGAAAGCGACAAATTCATCTTCTCCAAAACTTACTTTATAAGAACCATCTGCAGGAATGATAGAAAAGGCTGCTTCATGACCACTTACCTTTTCTATTTTAACGCCTTTATCTAATAAATCTTTGGCATTAGCAATAAAATACTTCGTTAAAGCTTCAGCATCGGCTGTTTCAATGGTTAATGATTCTTTCTTAACCCATTCTTTAGCCATTTCTAAAATCACTTTCTGCATAAATGCAGTATCAGAAACGATCGCTTTTACATTAGAAGAAGTTACCTTACCTGTTATCAAATTAACAACTTCACTCTTTAACGCTTCTACTGATTGTGAAGCAAACAACTTCAATTCTGCTTCTGTATTTTTCTTTAATTCGCTAGCCTGCTTTTCAGCTGCTGCAACAATACGTTTAGCTTCTGCTTCTGCCTCACTCAAAATCGATTCTTTTTGAGCATTTGCTTCAGCGATGATTCGACCAGCTTCTTCATTACCTTTTTCTACACCTTCTTTGTAGATTTTTTCGGTCAGTTCCTGAATCTTGATATCCATTTCTATAGTATTTTTAATTTGTTTCTCAAATAAGGTATTAAACCGCCCACAAAGTTATTCTTTTTTATGAAAGAAACCCTTTTAAAATAAATATATTCTCTTTTTTTCTACCTTTGTTTATAAAAAAAGGAAATATGTTCTCTATTCGAAAAGCAACAGTCAAAGATTGTCAGCTCATTCAGGAATTAGCATTCCACATATGGGAACCAACCTATGGTTCTATTCTTTCCCCCGAACAGTTAATATATATGTTTGACATGATGTACAGTTTGGAAAACCTACGCATACAAATGGAAGAACTTCATCATCAATTCTTTTTAATTTATGCAGATGGTATTCCCTCTGGTTATCTATCCATCGAAACAGTAGAAGATCACCTGTTTGAATTCCAAAAAGTTTATTCTCTTCCGGCTCTACATGGATCAGGAATCGGTCGTTTCATCATCGAACAAGGCATAAACTATTTAAAAAGTATCCATCCCGGTTCATTTACCATTGAATTAAATGTCAACCGAGAAAATCCGGCTTATGGTTTTTACAAACATATGGGCTTTTACCAATATGCTACACGTGATTTTCCTATCGGTAACGGTTATTACATGAATGATTATATCATGCGCATGGAAGTGGAGAATTGAAAAGAAGTATGTACCTTTGCCTTTAAACAAACTTAAATTACACATAAATGAAAAGATTAAATCCTTTTATCTTACTGATTGCTCTCTTTTGCACATTGGGAATACCTGTTTCTGCACAGGGTAATGCTCAACCTGACAGCATCGAATTGAGATTGAGAGAGACTTACACCAAACGGGAAGTTATGATTCCTATGCGTGACGGTGTCAAACTTTACACAGCAATTTACGAACCGAAAGACAACAGCAAACGTCATCCTATTTTGATGAGACGTACCCCTTACTCTTGTAAACCGTATGGGGATAGTTTTGTAGCTTCTCTTCGTAGCAGCCAAAGTATGTTCGTTGAAAAGAATTACATTCTTGTATTTCAAGATGTACGCGGACGCCATAAAAGTGAAGGTCAATTTGAACAGATCCGTCCTTTGAACAAAAACAAAAAAGGGAAAAAAGATAAAAAGAATATCGACGAAGCAACCGATACTTACGACACCATTGAATGGTTGATTAAAAATACCTATAGCAATGGAAATGTCGGAACTTGGGGTGTCAGCTATGATGGTTTTTATGCAACTATGACTGCATCTAGCAACCATCCGGCTCTTAAAGCTGTATCTCCACAAGCTCCTGTTACTGATTGGTTCCGCGGAGATGACCGCCACCACAATGGTGCTTTTACCTTCTTACAGACAACTAACTTCTTACCTGGTTTGGAAGGACGTAACTATGGTAGAGGTGTAATCGGTCAGATTGTTAAGAATGATGTCTACACAGACTTCTTAGCTTTAGGTACTTTTAAAAATGCAGATGATTTAGTACAAGATACAGCTGTAACCATGTGGACAAACATCAAGACTCATCCTACATTTGATGAGTTCTGGAAAGAGCGTGACGCTCGTAGCTCTTGCTACAACTTGAAACCAGCTATCTTAGTTGTAGGAGGTTTATATGACTCTGAGGACTGCTACGGAGCTTGGGGACTTTACAAAGCCATCAAAGAACAATCTCCAGAGACTGAACTATACCTCACATTCGGTCCATGGTGGCATGGTGCTTGGAGTCGCCGTGGATTCCAAGGTTTTGGTAATGTCTATTTTGGAAAGAACACCTCTGATCACTATTTGGATAATATCCAATATCCTTTCTTCCGTTATTATTTGGAAAATGAAGGAGAAAAACCGGCAAACAAAGTCAACATTTTCTATTCAGGAAAGAATGAATGGGAAACTTATGATGAATGGCCTATTGCAGAGATGAAACCGACTCCTTATTACATTCATGCAAATGGTTCTGTATCTACAGAAGCTCCTAAAGAAAAGAGCTCTTTCACTGAATATGTATCAGACATGTCTCGTCCTGTTCCATATACAGCCAACCCGACATCTGCTCGTACAAAAGAATTCATGTTGGATGACCAACGTTTCGCTACAGCTCGTCCGGACGTTATCACATTCGTAACTGAACCGTTAACTGATACATTGACATTGGCAGGTCCGATTGAAGTGGAAATCAAAACAGCGATTGAAAGTACTGATGCCGATTTCATGGTTAAAGTAATTGACGTATATCCAGAAAAGTTCTCTTATCCGAAAGAGGTAAAAGACTACTTGAAGAACCACACCTACCCGATGAGCGGTTTCCAACAGTTAGTACGTGGAGAGTTGTTCCGTGGACGTTTCCGTACAGGATTTGACAATCCTCAGCCATTCACTCCAAACGAAATCACTCCGGTAAATTATACGTTGTATGATGTAGCTCACTCATTCTTACCGGGTCACCGTTTGATGATTCAGATTCAAAGTTCTTGGTTCCCGATTATTGATCGTAACCCACAGAAGTTCATTGATACCTACCATTGCACAATTGAAGATTTCTTCATGAAGCAAAATATCAAGATCTTCCACCAAGAAAACGCAGCAACCCGCTT
>JAFYOM010000326.1 GCA_017560165.1 Parabacteroides sp. | reverse complement strand
AGATTCTGCACGGGTATTAAAGATATTAGCTCCACGAGTACGCATTTCGTTCATTTCCTCAATATAATATTCTTGCTCATTTATCCATTTAGTAAACATATCAGCAAAAAGACCATAGGTATAAGGAGTAATATTTGTTTCTGAGACACTTCCTTCGGGAACATCAATTTGAGGAGCATCAGATGGTATTAGCGTACCGGTTTCTTCAATGATTTCATGAGATATATCTGTCTCTCCAACCTCTTTCATTCTATCTACAATGTGGAAGTCACAACCTCGTACAGCAATTGCTTCGGCAAAAATCCCTTCATGGTCGGTATTGAGAAGGAACATGGACGCTATTTTTGAAGGATCTTTACTCATTTCGTAGAATGCCTCAAATGTTTGACGCACTCCAGGAATCATATCAATTTCTTTAAGTAACTCTTTGCCCTCTTCGGTTTCGAGTAATATTAAATAGATTTCTGTAATAATATCGCAGAAAAGATTGAAATCTTTAATTGTGGGCTCTATAATGATAATATTATGTCCCATCATCATTTGTATTAATAATAATGGTAATTCATTCTCATTCTTAAAATTTTCAATCATTGAACTGTGAATAACCACAGATGCGATTCCTGTAAAATTTTCTAGGAGAGGTGTAACCTGATTATTCAGACGGCGAACAAGTGCCGCACCAAAGTTTTTATACTCATAGGGAAAGACGTAAGTAGGCAAGTCTGACACAACTGAAAGAGCATCTTCCGTTTCTACCGTATAATCTTCAATCTCAAATTCCTCATCTTTGTAATCTATGCTATCATCTTTGGTACAAGAGACAGCACAAATTAGGAGAAGTGATAAAATAATTCGATAAAAAAATGTTGGGTTAATTTTTTGAATAAAACTGTTCATATAGATTTTTTTATTAAATTCTTTACAAAGATAGGAATAATAAGTTTCGATATAATAAAGATAATGTTTTATTGATGATGAGTAATAAATTTTTTGTTTAAAAAGCGAAGTTTAGTATTGGATTGAAGGGATATTTTTGTATTCTTCCATCATTTAGTGAATTATATTGTAGATATCAAGAAATTTTATGAATATTGCATGTCTGTTGTACAGATTAAACGTAACTTTACCTACGATTTTTTTAATAGAAAGTATATGAAGAATTTAATTACAGTCGTTTTATTTTTAGTGTTATTTGTCTGTTTTCAACCTGCGAAAGCTCAATTTCGTTGGGGAATAAAGGGAGGTGTAAATATCTCTACGATTCATTTTAATTCTGATATTTTGAAAGCTGATAATATTACAGGTTTTCATATTGGACCTATGATTGAAGGGATGCTTCCTATGCTTGGAATAGGTTTGGATGCTGCTATTTTGTATTCACAGAAAGGAGTTAAATTAGGATCTGATGTTGCTTCAACTTCTTTAAAAACGGACTATATTGATGTTCCTGTCAATTTAAAATGGAGGTTTGGAATACCTTTGGTTAAAGCTTATTTAGCAGCCGGTCCTTATCTTGGATTTAGAGTTGGTGGAGATAAACTTTGGGATGTTCCTGGAAGTGTATTGGGGCAGGTAAATGCTAAAACTTTTGCTACCGGATTAAATTTTGGGGCAGGAGTTGAATTAATTAAGTATTTACAAGTAGGATTTCAATATAGCTTAGGATTAACCGATAATTATGGCGTTGAAAAATTAAATTTAGATACAAAGAATCGTGGTTGGTCAATCTCTGCCGCAATTTTGTTTTAATATAGAATAAGGATTGAATCTAATAAAAAGAAAAGACTGGGCTTGCATCTGAAGTCCGGTCTTTTTTGTTACATTTGAACCCCGGTAATATATAGGTCTGTTTTGATTAAGCAATGAAATATGCAGAAGTAATACTTCCTCTTCCTTTAAGAGATACTTATACTTACGGTGTTCCTATCGATTTGGAACCTGTCATTTCTATTGGTTCTCGAGTGATTGTTCATTTTGGCAAACGACGTTACTATACAGCGATTGTAATCGATTTACATGAACGAGAACCGAATGAAGAATATGAAGTAAAAGAAATACATGCTTTATTAGATGCAGTTCCCATATTATGTCGTCCTCAGTTACGTTTTTGGAAGTGGATAGCTTCTTACTATCTGTGTACATTAGGTGATGTTTATAAGGCAGCTCTTCCTACAGGGTTGAAATTGGAAAGTGAGACTGTTGTTTCTTATAATGATGAGTTTATAGCGGAATCTCCTTTGAAACCGACTGAACAAGCTGTATTGGATGTTTTTTCCGGAGTCTTAAAATTGTCGTTATCTGAATTGGAGAAAAAGACAGGATTACGTAATGTATTATCTGTTGTTGCTTCTTTAATGAAAAAAGGAGCTGTAGAAGTTAACGAACAAATGAAACAGGGATTTGCTCCAAAGAAACAAACCTTTGTTCGATTGTCTGATGATTATAAAGGGGAGGATAAGCTTCAGGAAATT
>JAFYOM010000325.1 GCA_017560165.1 Parabacteroides sp. | reverse complement strand
TTGATTACTCTCTATCATATTGTTTAAAGACATTTACGATATCCCGCATCTCCTTTATCGGATCATCTGCGTTAAGAACACTACCACTCAAAGCGATACCATTCACACCACATACTAGTAAGCAGGAAATATCATCCTTACATATACCTCCGATAGCAACAAGCGGAATAGAGATATTTTTATCTCTCATTTTGTTGATTATACCTTGATAACTCTCATAACCGAGTATAGAAGCGAGATTTTTCTTGGTTGAAGTAAAACGAAATGGTCCACAACCGAAATAATTGGGTGTGGCAGTCTCTATATTAAACAAAATATCTTCAAACGAATTTACGGTACCTCCTATAATAAAATCTTCTCCAAGTATGTTTCGAGCTTCTGCTATTGGCATATCATTCTTGCCAAGATGTACTCCATCTGCTTTTATCTTCTTTGCTAGAAAAACATTATCATCGATGATAAATGTTGCACCATACTCCTTACACATTTTCTGAACAATAACGGCAGTTTCCTCTAATAAACCCTCTTCTGCATCCTTCATACGAAGTTGTATCCAACGACAGCCACCTTCTAATGCAATACGCGCCGAATCTATGTAAGAATAGATTTGATTATAATGCGTTATAAACTGTAATCTATAATTATCCAACATCATTGATTATCATTTTTAGAGGATTAAAACCATGATTTACAGGACCGATACCAGATCCTATTTCTATATCCGCTCCTGCTTGGATAGCTTTTGTTATGAACTCTTTAGCTTTCACAATAGCCTCTTCCATACGACAACCTCTTGCCATAAAGGCGGTTATAGCAGAAGAGAGCGTACAGCCTGTTCCATGAATATTACGAGTAGGTATTGTTTCGGATGAAAATATAGAAGATTGGATTCCAAATGGTGACATAGAAAATAGTATATCTCTCTTTACTTCCTCCTCTTCATGCCCACCTTTAAGCAGTATTGACTTTACTCCATAATCCAAAAGAGACAATGCCGCATTTTCTTTCTCTTTGTATGTAGAAAGTGGCATACCTGTAAGGGCTATCATCTCCGGAATGTTAGGAGTGATGAGTATCGACATCGGAAAAAGTTTTTTCTTTACAAGATCTTGAGCTTCGACAGATAACAGACGATGGCCGCTACTTGAGACAATGACAGGATCTAGTATTATCGAAAGAGAGTATTGACTAAGTGCTTCTGCTACTGCAATAACAATTTCGGTATTAGATAACATTCCAATCTTGACAAATGAAGGATGTAAATCATCTACCACTGCTACAATCTGGTCATAAACCATTTGAGAAGTGATTGCCAATTGTGCATGTACACCTTGAGTATTTTGTGCAGTAATAGCAGTTATGGCAGTTGCCCCATAAACTCCTAATGCAGAAAATGTTTTGAGATCGGCTTGTATTCCAGCACCACCAGAAGAATCGGAGCCGGCAATAGATAAGACTATTGGATAAGTTTTTTTCATATTCATACCACTATTTTTAATAAATACCCAAAATAGTGGTACGGTATGTACCTAAAGAACAACTCCAAACTTCCAGCGTCAGCATTATCTGTACTGGTGCAATGTGTATAATCTCAGCCACAGTAACCAAAAGGCATTACCAGGCACCACCATTCGAGTTCGGCACAAAGATAATAAAATTTCATTTTCAACATTTGGGTGCCATACTAAAACATCTCCATTCCTCTACGATTTCTCTATTTTTATCTAAAAATATTAAGATAGATTTCTATATACTTCATTCCTTTTATCTATTTTTGTAGTCATAAGACAGAATAAACAACAACCATGAAAAGTAAAAGTTTAGTTTCTATCGACCAATGTTCTAAAGAGGACATTCTTCGTATTCTGGATAATGCCAAGAAATTTGAAGCAAATCCAAACCGTAAGGTATTGGAAGGCAAAGTGGCAGCCACTTTATTTTTTGAACCTTCTACCCGTACCCGATTGAGTTTTGAAACAGCAGTCAATCGTTTAGGCGGACGTGTTATTGGTTTTTCTGATGCATCGACAACCAGTTCTTCCAAAGGAGAAACATTAAAAGATACCATTCTAATGGTAAGTAATTATGTGGACTTGATTATCATGCGTCACCATTTGGAAGGTGCTGCTCGCTATGCTTCCGAAGTCACCAATATACCTATTATCAATGCCGGTGATGGCGCAAATCAGCATCCTTCTCAAACAATGTTGGATTTATACTCCATCCAAAAAACACAAGGGAAATTGACAGATTTGACCATTACAATGGTGGGTGACTTAAAATATGGACGTACTGTTCACTCGCTGATTGTGGGTATGTCTCACTTCAATCCGACATTCAACTTTGTCGCTCCTAAAGAACTTCGTATGCCTGACGAACAGAAAAATTTCTGTGACGAACGTGGTATCAAATATAATGAGTACACAGAGTTTACCGAAGAGATCATCAATCAAACAGATATCTTATACATGACTCGTGTACAGCGTGAACGTTTTACAGATTTAGAGGAATACGAACGCGTTAAGAATGTCTATATCTTAAAGAATGATATGTTGAAGAATAGTCGTGAGAACTTACGCATTCTACATCCACTACCTCGTGTAAACGAAATCGCTTACGATGTAGATGACAATCCAAAGGCTTATTACATCCAACAAGCTCACAATGGATTGTTTGCTCGTCAAGCTATTATTTGTGATGTTTTGAATATCCCAGTAGAATAAACCATAGACATTGAAATAGATAGATTATGTCAGCAGAAAAGAAAAAAGAATTGCAAGTGGCCGCATTAGAAAACGGCACAGCTATTGATCATATCCCACCTACCCAATTATTTAAGGTAGCTTCCTTATTGGGGTTAGAAAATATGGATAACACCATTACTATCGGGAATAACTTGCATAGCAGCAAAATGGGTAGTAAAGGCATGATTAAAATCTCTGAAAAATTCTTTTGTAAAGAAGAGATTGATCGAATAGCATTGATTGCTCCGAATATCATTCTGAATGAAATCCGCGATTACGAGGTTGTTGAAAAAAGAACAGTTACTCTTCCTAATAAATTAATTGGGTTAGTTAAATGTAACAATCCGAAATGTATCACAAATAATGAGCCGATGGCAACCCATTTCGATGTAATCGACAAAGAAAAGGTGATAATCAAGTGTCATTATTGCGAAAGAAAGATTAATAAAGAAGACATTGTTGTAAAATAAAACTCGTGAACTTCACATGAAACACGATTGGAAACCGGGCACGATGATTTACCCATTGCCAGCGGTGATGGTAAGTTGTGGTGCCAATCCTTCTGAATACAATATCATAACCGTTGCATGGGTTGGTACAATCTGTACCAACCCTCCAATGTGTTATATCTCTGTCCGACCGGAACGACACTCCTATCCTATCTTAAAAAAGAACATGGAGTTCGTCATCAATCTAACTACCCGTGAACTTGCATACGCAACCGATTGGTGTGGCGTCAATTCTGGTAAAGACCATTGTAAATTTGAGGAGATGAAACTGACTCCGGGTAAAGCATCAATCGTGAATGCTCCAACCATTAAAGAGTCTCCTTTATGTATCGAATGTCGTGTAAAAGAGGTCATGGCATTGGGTAGTCACGATATGTTTATAGCCGATGTAGTGAATGTACAAGCCGATGATCAATATTTAGATCCTGAAACAGGTGCATTTGATATGCAACGGGCAGATCTTTTGGCCTATTCACATGGAAAATATTACGGTTTAGGTGAATTTGTCGGCAAGTTTGGTTGGTCCGTAAAAAAGAAAAAATAGATGATAAAGAAAATTTGTCTTATATTCATTCTAATATCTTTTAGCTTTCAAGGAAAAGCCCAGTCGTTTATCACCAATTATAAAGAGAAAACTTTTAATTGGGGAGGTAAAATTGGATTAAATGCCTCTATACCAATTGTTGAATCCATAACTATCAACGGGATAGAGATGGAAAACATAAACCAACAGTATAAGGTAGGTTATGAAGCATCCATATTTGCTCGTTTAAATATCCAACGTTTTTATATTCAACCGGCTTTTACTTGGCAATATACACAAGGAGAAATCTGTTTCAATATACCTCAGGAAATAGATTCTAATACTTTACCCGGTGATTTTTTATTTCAGGATGTAGGAACCCAAAGTTTAATCACCTATAAAGCCGCTACATTAATTGTTCCGGTAAAGATTGGTTACTACATCATAAAAGAAGGTCCATTTGCATTAAGTTTAATGTTTGGTCCTAATCTAAAATATAACTATAAAACTCATTATAGTACAAATTTAACAGACCAAGCTCGAAAATTTGAAGATGACAACACTCCTTTCGGACTTGGATTGGAAACCGGTGTTGGTGTTAGTATTGGACGTTTATTTTTTGATTTCAATTATGAATTTGGATTAAATGAAGTAATCTCTGACTTTTATGAAATAGGAAAAAGTGAAATAAACGCCCATAACATACTTCGTATTGAAAAACGAACAAACATCATGAGCTTTTCTTTAGGCTTTTTATTTTAATTGACTGATAATAATTAATACAAATATTTATATGGCAGACGACAAGAAAATTATTTTCTCGATGGTAGGCGTAAGTAAAATCTTTCCGCCTCAGAAACAAGTATTGAAAAATATTTACCTGTCTTTCTTTTACGGAGCAAAGATTGGAATCATCGGTTTGAATGGTTCCGGTAAATCTACATTGTTGAAAATTATTGCTGGTGTCGAAAAAGAATATCAAGGAGAAGTTGTTTTCTCACCGGGTTATTCTGTTGGATACTTAGAACAAGATCCTAAATTAGAATCCGGAAAAACTGTTAAAGAGATTGTACAAGAAGGTGTACAAGAGATTGTAGATACCCTTAAAGAATATGAAGAGGTAAACGAAAAGTTTGGAGATCCGGAAGTATTGGAAGATCCGGATAAAATGGATGCTTTAATCAATCGCCAAGCTGAACTACAAGATAAAATCGATGCGACAGATGCATGGAATTTGGACAGCCGTTTGGAACGTGCTATGGATGCTTTACGTTGTCCTCCTGAAGATCAAATTGTGGATACACTATCCGGAGGTGAACGCCGCCGTGTAGCTCTTTGCCGCCTACTCCTTCAACAACCGGATGTATTATTATTAGACGAACCGACCAACCATTTGGACGCAGAATCTATTGATTGGTTGGAACAACACTTGCAACAATATGCCGGTACGGTTATCTGTATCACACACGACCGTTATTTCTTGGATCATGTAGCGGGTTGGATTTTGGAATTGGATCGTGGTGAAGGTATTCCTTGGAAAGGTAATTACTCTTCATGGTTGGATCAAAAGACCAAACGTATGGCTCAAGAAGAAAAACAGGCCAGCAAACGTAGAAAAACATTGGAACGCGAGTTAGAATGGATTAACATGGCTCCTAAAGCTCGTCAAGCAAAAGGTAAAGCTCGTTTGAATTCATACGAAGCCCTATTGAATGAAGATCAGAAAGAGAGAGAAGCTAAATTGGAAATCTTCATTCCGAATGGTCCTCGCTTAGGTAATAAGGTTATCGAAGCACAACATGTAGCAAAAGCATTCGGTGAAAAGTTATTGTTTGATGACCTGAACTTTATGTTGCCTCCTAACGGTATCGTAGGTGTAATCGGTCCGAATGGTGCAGGTAAAACAACCCTATTCAAGATGATTATGGGTATGGAAACCATCGATAAAGGAACTTTTGAAGTGGGTGAAACTGTAAAAATCGGTTATGCAGATCAAACACACAAAGATATCGATCCGAAAAAAACAGTTTATCAGGTTGTATCCGGAGGACAAGAATTTATTCGTGTCGGTGGTAAAGAGGTAAACTCACGTGCTTATCTTTCTAAATTCAATTTTGCCGGTGCTGATCAAGAAAAACTTTGTGGCGTTCTTTCTGGAGGAGAACGTAATCGTCTACACTTGGCTCTTACTTTGAAAGCCGAAGCTAATGTATTGTTATTAGACGAACCTACCAATGATATCGACGTCAACACATTGCGCGCCTTAGAAGAAGGTTTGGAAAATTTTGCCGGATGTGCAGTAGTGGTTTCTCACGACCGTTGGTTCTTAGATAGAATTTGTACCCATATCCTATCTTTTGAAGGAGATTCCAATGTGGTATATTATGAAGGTACCTATTCTGAATATGAAGAATACAAACGTAAGCAATTGAGTGATGTAGAGCCGAAGCGCGTTCGTTATCGTAAACTTATCGTTGATTAACCTTACTAATTGTATCGTATATGAAAAAGAAAATCATATCCATAGCTTGTATGACACTTTTCCTATTGGGATTAGGACATAATGCTGATGCTCAAAAGGAAATAAAATTATTTAATGGCAAAGATCTTTCGAACTGGAATTTTGTAGTTGATAAAAATGCAATGCCGGCAGAACAGGTTTATTCGGTAGAAAATGGAATAATCCATATTACCGGAAAACCAATCGGATACATGTACACCAAAGAGAAATATAGCAACTATAAACTTCATGTCGAATGGCGTTGGCCAAACGGAGAGAATAATGCAAATAGTGGTATATTCCTATTAATAGAAGATCCTAAAAATTCTTTCCCTAATGGTATTGAATGTCAATTATGTACAGGAAAAGCAGGTGACTTCGTTTTACTGGGAGGTTCTGACTTAGCTGAATTTCAAAATAAACCCGGACAAAAACGTCCGGCATTTCCTGTTGTGGAAAGAAAAATAGCGAAAGTAGAAAAAGAGGCCGGAGAATGGAATGAAGCCAATATCTTTGTAAAAGATGGTGTTATCACGGTTTATATTAATGGAATCTATCAAAATACAGGAACAAATAAAGTAAAAGAGGGTCATATAGGACTACAAAGTGAAGGAAAAGAGATACAGTTCCGTAATGTAACAATAAAACCTTGGGAGTAATATTAAATATCTGCCGACAAATTACTACTTTTGTCGGCAGAAAATCCCCAAAAAGAGATTAATAGTTATTTTTTATAACATCATGACCGGTTCTTCCGGTTTTTTTTTAATAAAACAAATTCATTATGGACAATCGTTTCTTAGGACTTATTGAAAAAAGTATTCAAGAACATTGGGATCTGCCCGCATTCTCTGATTATAACGGACAAACTTATCATTTCAAGGATTTTGCCCGTCGAATTGAAAAATTCCATATAATCTTAGAGCATGCCGGTATTAAAAAAGGAGATAAAGTAGCTATTGTAGGACGAAATTCTTCCAATTGGGCTATCTGTTTCTTTGGTATATTAGCATACGGTGCTGTAGCTGTTCCTATCTTGCACGAATTTAAACCGGACAATATTCATCATATTGTAAATCATTCTGAAGCTAAAGCGGTTTTGGCCGGTTCTAATAACTGGGAAAATATGAATGAAAGCAGAATGCCTGACGTTAAATTATTCATGCTTTTGGATAATTTCAGCATTCTAAGCTGTAAAAACAAAGAGGTTAAAACGGTTCGTGAACGAATTAACGAATACTTCGGTAAAAAGTATCCTCGTTCATTCACAAAAAATGATGTAAAATATCATATTGAAAAACCGGAAGAATTAGCAGTCTTAAACTATACCTCAGGAACTACCAGCTTTTCTAAAGGTGTAATGATCCCTTATCGTAGTTTATGGAGTAATACACAGTTTGCTTTTGAAAATCTTCCTTTTATCCATCCGGGAGACAATATTGTTTGTATGTTGCCAATGGCTCACATGTACGGTTTAGCTTTTGAAGTGTTGAACTCGGTCAATAAAGGATGCCATATTCACTTTTTAACACGTACTCCGAGTCCAAAAATCATTGCAGAAGCATTTACTACAATTAAACCTACATTGATTT
>JAFYOM010000324.1 GCA_017560165.1 Parabacteroides sp. | reverse complement strand
GTATTCCAACCTTCTCTGTTCCGACAGCTAATGCTTTCCGTTTATCTAGATTTTTATATTTATAATTAATCACCAAAACGGTGGACATTAATGGATTTTTTACATAGTTAGAAAGGATTTCTATATCCCGAATTAATTGAGCTTCTTTGACAACAACTAATTGATATTTTGACATCATCGGAAAACGACGAACTGCATTCATTATTGATGCAGAATCCGTATCAGAACCATACATAATTATTTGATTGAAATCACGTTCTGAATCATCTAATACATGTGTAATTAATAGATCCGTTATTTGATCCATAAAAAAAGGTTCTTCACCCATTAAAACATAAACAGGTGCAAATTTTTTGGCGATAATATCACGGCATATTTCTTCGTATGTATATTCTTTTTTTGCCATATTTATATAATATCACTATCTTTGATGTAGAATCAAAAACAAATATACAAAATGCTTGCATTAAATTTACCAGGTTTTTCACCTAAAATAATAATCAAAGAGGGAAAGCGTATGATTTTTGACCCGATTCGAAAAAAACACGTTGCTTTGACACCGGAAGAATGGGTACGCCAGCATTTTGTTCATTTCCTTATTTCAGTCAAAAATGTACCTAAAGAACTTTTGGCAAATGAGGTACAAATAAAACTCAATGGGACATCCAAACGTTGCGATACGGTTGCATATAATCGCTTTTTAGAGCCTTTTATGATTGTAGAGTATAAAGCACCATCTGTTACCATAACAAGCGCTGTATTCGACCAAATAGCACGTTATAACATGGTTCTCCACGTCGACTACTTAATCGTCACAAACGGACTCAACCATTATTGTTGCAAAATTGATTATGACAATCAATCATACACCTTTTTAGAAGAGATTCCTCAATACGAAAATTTATAGCTTATGGAAATGGTTGAACTTACCTCTTTTGGTGAAATATTTAAGGCACATATACTGCAAGATTTATTACAAGCAGAAGGTATCGAGTCTGTCTTACAAGGCGAAAATCTGAATCAAGTTTTATCCTGTTTTGATATACGAGTGATGATATGGGAAAAAGACTTAGAACGGGCTCTAAACATTCTAAAAGAAAGTTTTCCGGAATAGTTCACAGAGATATCATATCCAATCTAATTTCATATGAAGAACATTTATTATCTCCCCTTTACACTTCTGTCTTTAGCTGCATGTACAATAGGCAACCACGACATGAGTGATCCTAAATGGGAACAACTGGCCTCAGGAATTTGGCAAACATCGGTCGGACAACCTGAAAAATTTAATCTACGAAGTGAGTTGAGCATTCTTCCCAAATGGGATGTCATCAACACCATGCCTACAGCAGAACTTCCTTTCAATAAAAATGAAATCAAATTTGAAAAGATTGATGGGAAAACCTACATCCGTTTCCCATTAGACGAGGATGAAAAAATTTATGGACTCGGTTTAAATTTCAAAACAATCAACCAAAGAGGCAGAATCCATGAATTACATGTAGATCATTACGGAGGTAAAGACAATGGCCGTACACATGCACCTGTTCCATTCTTTGTTTCAAGTAAAGGTTACGGTGCTTTCATTAATTCAGCTCGATACCTAAAAGTCTATTTGACCGGATTGCGAAAAGACGCTAAACATCCTGCTACGATCTATAATCGCAATACAGATGCCGATTGGCAACCTGTACCTTATTCTGATAATTTGGAAATTTTAGTTCCGGCAGAAGGGGTAGATGTTCTCTTATTTGCCGGACAAAATATGTTGGATGTGGTTCGCCGATTCAACTTATACAATGGCGGTGGTACATTACCTCCCAAATGGGGATTAGGATTCTGGCAACGTGTACACATGTTATATTCTGACCAAGATGTAAAAAAAGAGGTGGATGAATTTCAAAAAAGAGGTTTCCCTCTTTCTGTCGTAGGACTTGAACCCGGCTGGATGTCTCATTCCTATCCCTGTTCATATGAATGGGATTCTACCCGTTTCCCAAATCCGAAACAGTTTGTGCAAGATCTTCTAAAACAAAATATACGAACCAATCTCTGGTTTAATCCGGGTATCTCTCCTGAAAGTGATATTTATGAAACAATTAAGCCTTATACCGGCACACATATGTTATGGAATGGATTGGTAGCTGATTATACAATGCCTGAAGCACGTACCATCATTAAAGATCATTTTAAGAAAAAGATGATTAATATCGGTATAAGCGGATACAAAATGGACGAAAATGACGGATATGATTTCTGGTTATGGCCGGATTTGGCCTGTTTCCCTTCCGGAATTGCCGCCGAACAAATCAGACAAATCTATGGTTCATTAATTCAACAGACATTCTCCGGTATTTATCGTGAAAAAAACGAACGAACCTACGGTTTAGTTCGTTCAGCTAATGCCGGAACCTCTTCTTTCCCATTTGTGCTATATAATGACTATTACGATCATCGAGATTTTATTACGGCACTCATCAATAGTTCTTTTATTG
>JAFYOM010000323.1 GCA_017560165.1 Parabacteroides sp. | reverse complement strand
GTAGGAGAAGGGTTCGGATTATTTTTGCTTTTGGGAGGACAACATGGATAAGATTATTTCTTGTGAGTTCAATATCGACACCGCCTGTGTCGAGGTCAAATATGCCGACGGCAGCATGATCTCTATCGACTGCACCAGAGTGGAAAATGAGATCGCCCGGAATATGTACGAAGTCAGCGAACTGGATTGGCTGGTGTACAATGCCCCGGTTGACTATGTGAACCTGTTACTCAACGGGGACATCCGGGAGTATCTTAGAAACACCACGGACTATCATCCGCTGGATACTTGATATGACTGCGGTGCTGCTGATTTTGGCAGCACCGCTTATTTTTGCTCAGTTGTCAACAACAAGATGTTGTTGAAAGAATTGCAAAAATATGTTATAAAATAAGTATGTAGCATGAATTCTGTCGAAGGAGGTGAACGCTTAAAGTGAGTTATTCCGATTTGTTATTTACAAACAAAGCATCCGAGAATCAGAAAATTAAGATCAGAAAGATTGAAAGCAAAGTAGATGACGATAATGCTGAATTGCTTAAAACAGAAAAAGCTAAGTATGCCAGCACAATCGTGAGCGGTCCCGACTTTGACCAAATGGTTTCTCACTTCTCTGAGTTCACGATCGCTGGGGGAAACGATGCAGACAGAGATAAAATGCAATCAATTATGACCAAAATCCACAAGGGAGAGTTTGGATACGATGATGTTAGTGGCTTGAAGGAACTTTGTGATAACAATTATAAGTTGCTTTTTAGGGTAGCACCGGAATCTGAACGAATCAATACAACCTTTTGGTATGGCATTATTTTTGCTGTATCAGCGATTATATTACGCATATGTTACGAAGTAGAAGAAAGCAATACATTAATGGTTTTCTTAACCATTATTAATATGGTTGCTGTCTTGTATACTTTAATAGAATGGCACAAAAGTATAATGGATCATGTTGATGAGTGGTTGGGTAAGAATCCACTCGATAAAGCTTTTAAGGGAAAAGTCGTCAAGAAAGTTTCAAAAAAAGCAGGGAAGGTCGTAGCAATCACTGTTGGCAGCATTGTTTTTTGGCTGATTATTTCTTGGATATTTGGCTTTAATGCCCTTGGAAATGACGTTGTTTCAATTGTATCATTAGCAATGTCAATATTAGGCCCACATGTGGTCACAATGTTTGCCCAAAGATATGAGCGTGATGTATACGATAACGAGACGTAGAATGGGGGAGAAAAATGAATAAACAAGTGTTTGAAAGAATTCGTAGTAGATTTACTGAGAAAGGACTCAAGTTTACTGCGAAAGACGGCATTTTTAGTTTCAATATGGTGACAGCAGATGTTGTTGGAAAACTGGCTATGTATATCGAAGTTTTTGATAAGTATTATGTTTCGTATGCAGTACTTGCCAACAACGTATCACCGGAGAGATATGCATCTGTATCGGAATATTTACACAGAGCAAACTTCGGATTGCTGTTTGGTAATTTTGAAATTGATTATTCAGATGGTGAAATTAGGTTCAAGATCACCACAGATTGTGAGGATGTAAATGTTCTAACAAATTACATAATCGATAGAAGTGTTGCTCTTCCGTGCGCAATGTTTGAAAGATACGGAGAAGGAATGATCAAACTGATGATGGGTATTGGAACTCCTGAAGAGTTGATTTTGGAATCGGAAAAAATTTGAACTAATAACTTTCTAAAGCTACCATTTACATGATATTAAGAAAACCACCCATATGAGCAGTAATGTTCATATGGG